>NZ_NRQV01000001.1:0-313885 GCF_004119505.1 Flavobacterium sp. YO64
TTTGCTCGACGCAGAGCAGTCTTTAAGTCGAAAGATTAAAGTCATAAAGTCAAAAGACTTTTAAACTTTAAGACCTTAGACTTTAGACTAAAAACCTTAAGGTGGTTATTGCGGCGGGGCTCACCTCTTCCCATCCCGAACAGAGTAGTTAAGCCCGCCTGCGCAGATGGTACTGCAATTTTGTGGGAGAGTATGTCGTCGCCTTTCTTTTAAGAATCCTCATCATGTATTTGATGAGGATTTTTTTGTTTTATTAATGTTTTGGATTTTAGGTTGCTAGCTTACTTTATAATATTATTTATTTTAGAAAACAGAGTTTTTAAATGAGAATTTCTTTACTTCAATAAAAGTTTGTAGTTTAATTTTGTTAAATTATGATTATTTGTTTAGTCTTAGGTATTAATACTTTAGAATTTTTGGATTTGAATGAGTATTTTTGTCTTTAAATTATTTATTTAAACATGAAGAAAAGTATTTTACTGTTGACACTTTTTGTTATTACAAATCTAAGTGCACAACAACGTCCCAAATTAGTTGTAGGTATAGTAGTTGATCAAATGAAAATGGAATATTTATATCGATTTTCTGATGATTTTTCCCCAAATGGTTTTAAAAAATTAATGAATAATGGATATGTTTTTCAAAATATGCATTATAATTATATGCCAACTTATACTGCACCTGGACACGCTTCCATTTATACTGGTACAACTCCTGCTACACATGGTATTGTTGGTAACGAATGGTTCAGTAGGACTCTTGGAAAAGAAATGTATTGTACAGATGATGCAGATGTAAAAACTGTTGGTGATGGAACTGCTGACGAAGGAGCGATGTCTCCTAAGAATCTTCAAAGTACTACGATTACTGATGAAGTTAGAATGGCAACCAATTTTAATGGAAAAGTAATTGGAATGAGTCTTAAAGATCGTGGTGCAATTTTGCCAGCTGGGCATTTTGCCAATTGGGCATTTTGGTATAGTAAGACAGGATCTTTTATTTCTAGTACTTTTTATGGAGAGAAATTGCCAGAATGGGTTTCTGAATTTAATAATGAAAAAAACTACTTAAAATACATTAATAAAGGCTGGGATTTGTATAAACCTGCTTCAGTGTATAATGAGAGTCTTCCAGATAATAATCCTTATGAAGGGAAACTTTATGGAAGTGCAGCTCCCGTTTTTCCATATGATTTAAAATCAATGTATGAGAAGAACGATGCAGGAGTTATCCGTGCAACTCCGTACGGGAACGATCTTTTAGCTGAATTTGCTAAAAGAGCAATAGAAAAAGAAGAACTTGGAAAGGATAATATAACAGATTTTTTAACTGTTAGTTTTTCATCTACTGATTATGTTGGGCATTTACTTGGGCCTAGATCAATGGAACTTCAAGATACTTATTTGAGATTAGATCAAACTATTGCTGACTTTTTAGCTTATTTGGATAAGACAGTGGGAAAAGGAAATTATTTGCTTTTTTTAACAGCTGATCATGCAGGAGCAGAAAATGTAATTTATTTAAAGGATCGTAAGTATAATGTAGATAATTACCCTTCTAAGCAAGTTAAGAAAAGCTTACAAGATTTTTCAACAAAAACTTTTGGTGTTGATTTGATTTTAAATTACTCAAATTTTAATGTTTTTTTTAATAGACAAATCATAAAAGATAAACGTTTAGAATTGGCTAAAGTTAAGCAAGCTTTTAAAGAGTTCTTGATTTCTCAACCACAAGTGAAAAAGGTTTATACAGAAGAGGAAATTTTAGCAAATGGTGGAAATGACTATTCATTAAATTTTGTTGCTAAAGGTTACGATGTTACTCAAAATGGAGATTTAGTAATTGTTGATAAACCTGGAGATATTGAATATTCTACTACAGGAACTTCTCATGGTACTATCTACAGCTATGATACCCATGTACCAGCTATTTTTTACGGATGGCATATTAAAAAAGGTGAATCTTATGATAAAAAAGCAATAACTGAAATAGCTCCAACAATTGCACAAAAAATTAAAGTTACTTTCCCGAACGGAACTGAGGCAAAGGTTTTGCAGGAAGTTTTAGATGAAAAGAAATAAGTAACTATTAAAAAATAATAAAAATTATGGCCTGCTCCTTAAAGAGCAGGTTTTTTTTAACATAAAAAAAAGGCTTTTCATTACGAAAAGCCTTTTACTTTATTGCTTAGTAAGCACTTATTTAATATTGGTACTATGCGTTTGCCAATACTAATTCTTCATTATACGGAAGATTCCATGCTTCAGCAACTCCTTTATAAAGGATTTTTCCGTTAGCTATATTTAAACCTTTTTTCAATTCTTCACTCTCAGCGCAAGCTTTTTCCCATCCTTTATTTGCTAATTGTACAGCATAAGGTAAAGTAGCATTAGTTAAAGCTAAAGTAGATGTATAAGGAACAGCTCCTGGCATATTAGCTACACAATAGTGAACAATATCATCAATAATAAAAGTTGGGTTTTCGTGTGTTGTTGGAGTACAAGTTTCAATACAACCTCCTTGGTCAACCGCAACGTCTACTACAACAGCTCCTGGACGCATTAATTTTAGCATATCACGAGTAATTAAGTGAGGCGCTTTTGCTCCCGGAATTAAAACAGCTCCAACAACTAGATCTGCATCTTTAATTGCTCTTGTAATGTTATAATGGTTAGACATTTCGGTATTTACATTTGCAGGCATAATATCGTCTAATTGACGTAAGCGAGGTAGGCTTAAATCCATAATTGTTACTTGAGCTCCTAATCCAGCAGCCATTTTTGCAGCTTGAGTTCCTACAATTCCTCCTCCTAAAACTAATACTTTAGCTGGTGGAACACCTGGAACACCTCCTAAAAGAATTCCTCTTCCTTTTAATGGTTTTTCTAGATATTTTGCACCTTGTTGAATTGCCATACGACCTGCAACTTCAGACATTGGTACTAATAATGGCAGACTGCGATCTGTTTTTTCAACTGTTTCGTAAGCTAAACATACTGCACCTTTTTCAATCATTGCATGAGTTAATGGTTCTGACGAAGCAAAGTGGAAATAAGTAAATAATAGTTGATCTTTCTTGATTAATGGATATTCTGATGCAATTGGTTCTTTTACTTTAATAATCATTTCAGCAATAGCGTATACTTCTTCAATTGTTGGTAAAACTACTGCTCCTGCCTGTGCATATTCATCATCACTAAAACCACTACCTAAACCAGCAGTAGATTGAACATAAACAACATGCCCGTGTTTTTTCATTTCAGAAACTCCTGCTGGAGTTAATGCTACACGATTTTCATTGTTTTTTATTTCTTTTGGAACTCCTATTATCATTTTGTTATATTTTTTTGTTTTTATTGAAATTGTTTTACAAATCTACAGATAGAGAATAAATTATGGTTTATGGGGTAATAAATAAGAAAATATTATTTTATTTTTTAATTTTACAGAAAATTATTCTTTTTAAGTGATAGATTAAATCTTCAAAGAGAAAAAAAAACTAAATTTCATAAATTTTAATACAACGTTTTCGTTATGGCTTTAGATGAAATAGACAAAAAAATCTTACGTCTTTTACAAGTAGATGCACATTACACTTTAAAAGATATTGCAAACAAAATAAATTTGTCTTTAACTCCTGTTCATGATCGAGTGAAACGACTTGAAAAAGATGGAATTATAGAGAAATATGTGACCATTTTGGATAAGAAAAAACTTGGGAATAATTTGACTGTTTATTGCCAAGTAACACTCACTAAACAGACCTATGATACCTCTGAAGGTTTTAATCAATCAATTTTGAATCTGCCAGAAGTGGTGGAGTGCAATTATGTATCTGGAAATTTTGATTATATGCTAAAGATTATAATTCCAGATATGGAAAGCTATCATCATTTTCATCAAAAAAAACTTTCTATCTTGCCGGAAGTATCCCTTATAAATACTGTTTTTGTTATTTCTGAAGTTAAAAGTACTACAGTTTTACCCGTTTAAAAATAAAAAACCATCAAGTCTCCTTGATGGTTTTTAGGTAATTTGGTTTTGGTTAGGTTTCTGTTAATAGTAAGTAAATCGTCTTACTTTTGCTATATATTTTGCAAGACGTATTACCTGATGACTATAGCCGTATTCGTTGTCGTACCAGATATATAATACGATATTTTTACCATCTTTTGATACAATAGTTGCGTTACTATCATATATTGAAGGGGCAGAAGTTCCAACAATATCTGATGAAACCAATTCATTATTTAAAGAATATTTTATTTGCTCTACCAATTCTCCTTCAAGTGCATATTTCTTCATAATTTTATTAATCGCAGCAATTGAAGTGGCTTTTTTTACCTCTAGATTCAAAACTACAAGTGATCCATTAGGAACAGGAACTCGAATAGCATTTGAAGTTAACTTTCCTTCTAGAGATGGTAAAGCTTTTGCAACGGCACTTCCTGCACCAGTTTCGGTAATTACCATGTTTAGAGCAGCAGCTCTGCCGCGGCGATATTTTCGATGCATATTATCAACTAAATTTTGATCATTTGTATATGCATGAATAGTCTCTAAGTGACCTTTTACTACACCTAATGTTTCCTCAATAACTTTTAGAATTGGTGTGATGGCATTTGTAGTGCATGAAGCAGCTGAAAAAATATCGTTTTCATCTGGATTATACTCATTATGGTTTACACCATGTACTATATTTGGTACTCCTTTTCCTGGTGCAGTCAGTAATACTTTATTTGCTCCATTAGAAGTTAAATGTCTTTTTAAAGCTTCCTCAGTTGTGAATGCTCCTGTATTATCAATTACTAAAGCATCATTTATTCCGTATTGAGTATAATCAATTTCTTCAGGAGAATTTGCTGTAATAATATGAACAGTAGTTCCATTAATGATTAAGGCATTATTTTTTGGATCGGCAATTACTGAACCTTGAAAGTCTCCGTGAATTGAATCATAACGAAGTAAAGAAGCTCTTTTTTCTAAACTTGATGCATCATTTTTATCTCGAGTAACAATTGCTCTTAAGCGCAATTGGTTTCCTTTTCCAGTTTTAGACATTAATTCTCTCGCCAATAAACGTCCGATTCTTCCAAAGCCGTATAGAACAACATCTTTTGGCTGAATTTCTTTTGATGATTTAGCCTTTTTTAATTTTTCGATAACAAAATATCTTGCATCAGGATATTTTTCATCTTCTAAACGATACTCGTAGGTAAGTTTACCAAGATCTATTTTTGCAGGCGGAAGATCTAATGATAAAACAACTTTTGCGATTTCTACCGAATCAAAAATTGTAATTGGCTTACCTACAAATTCACCTGCATATTGATGAAGATTGATAATGTCACTGACATTTTTATCCAGTAATTGGTTTTTGAATAAAACCATTTCAATGGATTTGTCGTACCATAAATCACTTATTACTTTGATTAATTCGACACCAGCTCTTCTTCGGTCGACCTGTAATGATACCTCTTTTTGGTACAAAGATTTTTTGCTCATAATTGATTAAATTAAAAAAATAAAATGCTCACTATTTTAAAATTTTGCGCAAAAGTATCCATTTCAATCGATTTCGTAAACTATTTTAGCATTTATTTTTGAAATTAATATAAAGGCTTTTTCTTTTCATTAAATAAAAAAAAGCCATCTTAATTATTTAAGATGGCTTTTAGCAATGTTATTTTGTAAACAGAGATTTAGATTATGATTCTAAAAATTTCACCATTTCTGTTTATCATTTCAATGCGGGAACTCTGTCCTTCGTCTTTTTTACTCAAAAGTTTAGAAACAGTTTCAACATTTGTTGCTTTTACATTGTCTATACTTAAAATGATATTACCCTGCAGCTCGTTTTGGTACTGCATTAAATTCTCGTTTGTAATATTTTTGATTTTTACACCATAATCAATTCTGAATTTCTTTTTGTCAGAAGCATCAATATTTTCTAGCTCCATTCCTTTATATTCAGTACTAAAAAATTCATTTTTACTTAAAGTAACCGGAACGGTTTTAGTTTTTCCTTCTTTAATATAGGTAACTTTAATAACATCATTTGGACGTTTAGTATTAATGTAACCAGAAAGATCTGCATAAGTTGAAATATTTTGTTCATCAAGTTTTACAATAATATCGCCTTTGCCAAGACCAGCTTTTTCTGCTCCAGAATTTTTAGAAACCTTACTTATATAAAAACCTTGAGTTTCAGTAACTCCTAATTCTTTAGACACAGCACTATTCAGTTCTCCGCCTTCAACGCCTAAAATTCCTCTTTGAACATTTCCAAACTCCATTATATCCTCAATAATTTTTCGAGCAATATTAGAAGGAACTGCAAATGAATATCCTACATACGATCCTGTTGTAGATGAAATCATAGTGTTAATTCCAATTAATTCACCTCTTGTGTTTACCAATGCCCCGCCGCTGTTTCCTGGATTCACGGCAGCATCTGTTTGAATAAAGGATTGAATACCGCTTTGATCTAGATTTCTAGCTTTAGCCGAAACAATTCCTGCAGTTACAGTCGAAGTTAAATTATAAGGATTTCCTACTGCCAAAACCCATTCACCAACTTTTACGCTGTCAGAGTTTGCAAAAGGTGTGTAGGGTAATTTTTCATCAGCATTAATTTTTAAAAGCGCTATATCCATCTTAGAATCCGTGCCAACAAGTTTTGCTTTATAAGACTTTTTATTGTTTAATGTTATTTCAATTTCTGTAGCATCTTTAATAACGTGATTGTTTGTTACAATATAGCCGTCTTCAGAAATAATAACACCAGATCCAGTTCCTACTTGTTCCTGTTGCTGCTGTCCTCCATAACCATAGAAAAATTCAAGCATAGGATTACTCACAGTTCGCCTGCTGACATTTTTAACGTGAACAACAGTATGAATTGTTTTGTCCGCAGCTTCTGTAAAATCTACAGTTTCAGCAGAGAGAGCGACATTTTTTCCGAATGAGTTGGGCGCAAGTGTAACAACAGAGTTTCCTTTTCCAAAAAGAGAATTGTTACTCTCAAATAATAACTTGTAAGCTCCAAGGGTAATAGCGCCACTGAAAAGTGATACTAAAAATAAGGATGAAAATCTTTTCATAATTACAATTTTGTTTAAGTTATTTAATGTAAAAATAAAGCAAAAAAATATTTTGTAAAGTGGTTTAACTCTCTTTAACAATGATTAACATTTCATTAATTATTAGTTCGTACTTTTGTATTACTTAATGACTAAAAAATGCAAATAGAATTCTATAAATATCAAGGAACTGGCAATGATTTTGTCATGATTGATAATCGTACAAATTTTTTCCCAAAAGAAGATGTAAAATTGATTGAACGCCTATGTGACAGACGTTTTGGTATTGGAGCTGACGGTCTTATTCTGCTAGAAAATGACCAAGAAACTGACTTCAGAATGGTTTATTATAATTCTGATGGAAACCAAAGTTCAATGTGTGGAAATGGAGGACGCTGCCTAGTAGCTTTTGCAAATCAGCTGGGTGTAATCGATAATAAAACAACCTTTATAGCAACAGACGGTTTGCACCATGCATCAGTAAATAACGATGAAATTGTTTCATTGCAAATGATTGATGTTGACGAAGTGAAAAAAAACGATTCTTATACTTTTTTAAATACAGGATCGCCGCATCATGTTCAGTTAGTTGATGATTTAGAACATTATAATGTGAAAGAAAACGGAGCAGCCATTCGTTATGGAGAATTGTATGGAGAAAAAGGAAGTAATATTAATTTTGTGAAAAAAGTTGATGATCAAACTTTTTCACTTCGTACCTATGAAAGAGGAGTTGAAGATGAAACTTTGGCCTGTGGAACTGGAGCCACGGCAGTTGCAATTGCAATGAATGCAATTGGTCAGACTGATAAAACTTCGATAGATCTAAATGTTGAAGGCGGAAAACTAAATGTTTCTTTTGATAAACTAGGAGAACATTTTACAAATGTTTTTTTAACTGGACCAGCAAAATTTGTTTTTAAAGGAACAATCGAGATCTAAAATTAAATCAATGATTACACTCAAAGGAGATACAATCTATCTGCGTGCATTAGAGCCTAATGATTTAGAGTTTGTATTTGCGATGGAAAATGATCAAAGTATTTGGGAAGTCAGTAACACCCATACACCATATAGTCGTTTTTTAATTCGCCAGTATCTCGAGAATGCTCAGCAAGATATTTATGAAGCAAAGCAATTGCGTCTTGCTATTTGTCAGGATGAAGATTTTCCAGCAATTGGTTTGATCGATATATTTGATTTTGATCCAAAAAATAATAGAGCAGGAGTAGGGATTGTGATTCAAAAAAATGAAAATCGGAGTAAAAACATTGGTTCTGAGGCATTAGAACTGTTGATTAATTATTCTTTTTTTAATTTGAATCTGCATCAGCTTTATGCAAATATTAGTACAAGCAATGCCGCAAGTATAGCTCTTTTTACTAAATTTGGTTTTGAGAAAATTGGAATTAAAAAAGATTGGATTTTGCTGAATAACCACTATCATGACGAAGCAATTTTTCAATTAATTAACAAAGAACATTTAAATTTATAGCTTTGAATCTAAAGAAAATCATCACAATAACTGCTGTAGCCGTAATTTCTGTTTTAATAGTTTACGGTTTTATATTAATTAGCCAAATATTCAGCGCCAATACAAAATTTCAGGAAAAAGAGGTTTATGTTTACGTTCCAACTGGCGCAAACTATACTGATGTAAAAAAGATATTAGAACCCTATATCAAGAATTTTGAAAATTTTGAAATGGTGGCAAACAAAAGAAGTTATCCAGAAAATGTAAAATCTGGACGTTTTCTTCTTAAAAAAGACATGAACAATATTGATTTAGTTCGTGCTATGCGTTCAAATGTTCCTGTAAAATTGGCTTTTAATAATCAAGAGCGTTTAGAGAATTTTGCTGGAAGAGTTGGTTCTGAAATCGAAGCAGATAGTTTGTCTTTAATGAAAGCATTTAAAGACTCTACTTTTCTAGCAGCAAACGGATTTAACGAGGATAATGTTTTTGCTATGTTTATTCCAAATACATACGAAGTATACTGGAATACATCTGCAGAAAAGTTCCGAGATAAAATGATAAAAGAATATCATAATTTTTGGACTCCTGAAAGAATTGAGCAAGCTAAAAAACAAGGTTTAACGCCAGTTCAGGTATCTATTTTAGCATCTATAGTTCATAAAGAATCAGTTAAAAAAGATGAGCGTCCGCGTATTGCCGGCGTTTATTTAAACAGATTACGTTTAGATATGCCATTACAAGCAGACCCTACAGTTATTTATGCTTTAAAACTGCGAGATAACAATTTTGATCAAGTAATAAAAAGAGTTTTTTATAATGACTTGGTTATGAAATCACCTTACAATACTTATGTAAATACAGGACTTCCTCCAGGACCTATTGCAATGGCTGATATAACGGCATTAGAAGCTGTTTTGAATCCTGAGAAAAACGATTATATCTATTTTTGTGCAAGTGTAGATCGTTTTGGTTATCATGAATTTGCTTCAACTTTAGCAGAACATAATGTGAATGCTAAAAAATATTCTGACTGGATTGCAAGTCAAGGTGTAACCAGATAAATTAGTGCAGCGCTTTTTTAAAATAAAATATAAGATATTAAACCGAAGTTTTTGCTTCGGTTTTTTTATGTTTTGAGTATAGCTGATTTTCCAATTCAAAGTTTTTTTTGAGTTTGAAAAGTAAAAGCATTTAACATTCAATTTTAATAAAATGTGAATGCAAAGAACTTTAAGGTTAGATTTAAAATTTTTATTTCATGAATTGGAATTTATCTGACGAAAAGTTTGTTTTTTCTCTATGTTTTTTTTTCTCGATTTTTATAATTGAAGTTTTTTTTCACGTTAAAAACCATATAAAATCGTAGGTTTAATCTCCTTATTTTAACAAATTTGATAAAAATTTGATAAAAATGACATTTTATTGAATTAGTTTTTTCCCTTTTTTAAGCCTTCTTCATTTTAAAAAAATAAGCTCTAATAATGCGTGATTAAAGGGTTTAGACTAAATTTTAAAAATCTTAAAAACGTGTAAAGTGCTGATTTATAGCATTGTTTAATATTCGTTATCTTTGCAGCGTAGAAATTTCAAAAAGGTGACAGCGTTTTGAAGAAAAACAATTTATGATAAAGAAGTGGTATTTTTATGCGAGTTTGATCGTTATTATTACATTTTTAAGTTTGGGTTTTAAACCCTTTACTTTGGAAACCAAACCTTGGTTTTTAACAGAAAAAACAGATGGATCTGAGTACATATTTCCATCAACAGAAAAGGATGATTATCCTAAAGTTAGTCTAAACGTCCCATACACAGGAAATCGTCTTATTGGTTTTAAAGAAGCAGTTGCTTTTAAAGAGTCTCAAGGAAAATACCGAATGGTAAATTCTCTAGGATATATGGGAAAATATCAATTTGGTTCTAAAGCATTACGTGCTATCGGAGTCAGCAATGAAAAAGAATTTCTAAAAGATCCTGCCTTACAGGAAAAAGCTTTTCTAGCATTACTATCTAAAAACAAATGGATTTTGCGTAATGAAATTGAAAAGTATGAAGGAAAAGTTGTTAGTGGTATTCAAATTACCGAGTCAGGTATTTTAGCGGCAGCGCATTTAGGTGGTGCTGGATCAGTAAAGAACTTTTTTAAAAATAAAGGCAATAGACATTTTAGAGATGCTTTTGGAACTTCATTAAAAAGTTACATGCGCGATTTTGGTGGTTATGATCTTTCTTTTATTGAAGCAGACAGTAATGCGACAATAAACGATTAACATTAAAAAAAAATCCCGAGCAATCGGGATATTTTTTTTAATCTAGTCAATCAATATTTCTAAAATTTTGATAGCAGCTTCACTTATTTTAGTACCCGGGCCAAATACCGCAGCCGCACCAGCATCAAACAAAAATTGATAATCTTGTGCAGGAATTACTCCGCCAACAATTACCATAATATCTTCACGATCGTGTTTTTTAAGTTCTTCAATAACCTGCGGAACCAATGTTTTATGCCCTGCGGCAAGAGATGAAACGCCTAATATGTGAACGTCGTTTTCGACAGCTTGTTTAGCTGCTTCAGCAGGAGTTTGAAACAAAGGCCCTATATCAACATCAAAGCCCACATCAGCATAACCTGTTGCAACAACCTTTGCACCTCGATCATGACCGTCTTGTCCCATTTTTGCAATCATAATTCTAGGGCGTCTTCCTTCTTGCTTCGCAAAAGCATCAGCCAGCTGTTTTGCTTTTTCGAAATTCTCGTCATTTTTTATTGCTGCACTATACACACCGCTAAATGATTTAATTTGCGCTTTAAACCTTCCAAACACACTTTCAAGAGCATCACTTATTTCGCCTAAAGTTGCTCTATTTCGGGCAGCTTCAATAGCAATTTCTAATAAGTTCCCTTCTTTGGTTCTTGCGCAATGAGTTAATTTTTCAAGTGATTGATTTACCTTTTGTGAATCTCTTTTTTCTTTTATTTCTGTAAGTCGTTCAATTTGCTGTTTACGAACCATTTGGTTGTCAACATCCAAGATATGAAGAGGATCTTCTTTCTCTAATCTAAATTTATTTACGCCAACAATTATGTCTTGACCGCTGTCGATTCTAGCTTGTTTTCTTGCGGCTGCTTCTTCAATTCTTAATTTTGGAATTCCAGCTTCAATCGCTTTTGTCATTCCGCCAAGCTCTTCAACTTCTTCAATCAGTTTCCAAGTACTTTCTAGAATTTCATTTGTAAGCGATTCTACATAATAACTTCCGCCCCAAGGATCAACTGTTTTAGTTATTTTAGTTTCTTCTTGTAAATATATTTGCGTATTGCGAGCAATTCTTGCCGAAAAATCGGTAGGTAATGCAATAGCTTCATCAAGTGCGTTGGTATGTAGAGACTGTGTTCCTCCAAAAGCCGCCGCCGTGGCTTCAATACAAGTTCTGGCAACATTGTTAAAAGGATCTTGTTCCGTTAAACTCCATCCGCTCGTTTGGCAATGTGTTCTTAATGCTAATGATTTGTCGCTTTTCGGGTTAAACTGTTGAAGAAGCTTTGCCCAAATCATTCGGCCGGCTCTCATTTTGGCAATTTCCATAAAATGATTCATTCCAATTGCCCAAAAGAAAGAAAGGCGAGGAGCAAACTCGTCAATCGTCATTCCAGTTGATAATCCAGTTCGAATATATTCTAATCCGTCTGCTAAAGTATAGGCCAATTCAATATCGGCAGTTGCTCCAGCTTCTTGCATATGGTATCCAGAAATGGAGATAGAATTGAATTTTGGCATTTTTTTGCTCGTAAACTCAAAAATATCAGCAATAATTTTCATGGATGGCGCCGGTGGATATATATAAGTGTTGCGCACCATGAATTCCTTCAAAATGTCGTTCTGAATTGTTCCAGAAAGTTTATTAAGTTCGACGCCTTGTTCTTCAGCAGCAACAATGTAAAATGCCATAATAGGTAAAACTGCACCATTCATGGTCATTGAAACAGACATTTCATCAAGCGGAATCTGGTCGAATAATACTTTCATGTCTTCGACAGAATCTATGGCAACGCCAGCTTTTCCAACATCTCCAACAACCCTTTCGTGATCAGAATCGTAACCGCGATGAGTAGGTAGATCAAAAGCTATTGAAAGTCCTTTTTGACCTGCAGCAAGATTTCGTCTATAAAAAGCATTACTTTCTTCTGCAGTCGAAAATCCAGCATACTGACGAATGGTCCACGGACGACGAACGTACATCGTAGCGTATGGTCCGCGCAAATTAGGTGCAAAACCAGCTCCAAAGTCAAGAAACTCTAAATCTTCTATGTCTTTTTCAGAATATTTTTTTTTGAGTTCAATGCCTTCAGCAGTTGTGAAATTGTGCGTTAAAGAGTCTGAGTTATGTATCAGTTCGTCTAACTTTTCACTTTTAACATTTAACTTAATATGTTTAAGGTCTTTTCTTATCATGGAGACGCTTTGTTATATTGTTTTATTAATTACAGATAAAGAAAAATTATTCCTGTTCAAGCCTTTCTTGCTCTAGTTTTTCGGCTAATCTTTTTTCTATAATTGGTGTAATTAATGTTTTTCTGGGTTTGATTTTTACAAAAGGAAACAGCTCTAAGTCATGTTTCATTTTGTCTTCTTTATTTGGATATTTATTAGTTCCTAACAAAACTTCTTTTTTAGAATCAAATAATTCTTGTTCTTTAGCAGCGTTTTCCTGAATTTTCTTTTTGATAGTTCCATCGTTCAAAAGCTTTAAGAAACCACCATTGGCTTCAATATCTTTAAATAAAGTCAAACTCTTTTCTGCCAATTGCATGGTTAAACTTTCAATGTAATAACTTCCATCCGCTGGATTATCGACTTTGTCGAAATAACTTTCATGCTTTAAAACTAAAAGCTGGTTTCTCGAAATTCTATCACCAAACTCATTGTCTTTATGGTATAGAGCATCATAAGGTAAATTAGCAACAGCATCCGCACCGCCTAAAATTGCCGACATACATTCAGTTGTAGTGCGAAGCATATTGACATTATAATCGTATATAGTTTTATTTCGTTTTGTTGGCGTAACCAATAAATGACATTCTAAATTAGAGTCGTATTCAGCTGCAATTAATTTAAAAAGCATTCGTAAAGCTCGAAGTTTCGCAATTTCAAAAAAATAATTTGTTCCAACAGAAACTTGAAAAACAATTGGTTTTGTAATACTTGGTAAACGATTTAAATATTCATTTGCGTGCGCTAAACTATATGCAATTTGCTGCGTAATATTTGCTCCGGCATTTTGATATAAACCAGAGTCAATACTTAGCAATGAAAGATCTTTTGTTTCGTTTGAAATTTTTTCAAGCGTTTCAAAATTATTTTTATCTGAAGTAGTAAACCAATTTCCGTCACGGGCCAATTGTCCGACAGGGTCTAAATTACAATAAAAAACTGCCTTTTTTTGAATAGAAATTACGTTTAATAATTTTACGAAATCGATTGAGAGAAAACTTAAATTGAAGTAAACGATTTTGTTTTCTAAAGGAAGATTTTTTAATAATTTTTGAATATCAGTATTTTCGTTTTGAATTGTAAAACGAAGACTTTCTGCACCTCTTTCGATCGTATCAATTGCACGTTTAATCGATTTTTCGATATCATGTACAAAGATATTTTGACAGATTTGAAAATTTGAAGCTTGAGTTTTAACGGATGCAGCTTTTGCAAATTCGTCACGATGATAAAAAGGTTTAACCTGAATGTCTTCGGGAGAATTCCAAATCATAGTTTCGTTATAATCAGCTCCATCTAATTCAAACTGAATTTTTTGTTTCCATTGTTTGGATGAAATAGGATTAAAATCGTTGAATAGTGTATTAGCCATTAGTTGCTTTTTTCTGATTATTCTTTATCTGGAATAGTATCTCCTTCGAATTGAATGATGTAAATATCTTCGCTGTCTTTTTTCATAAAATACTTTTCGCGAGCGTATTTTTCTATTTGTTCAGGATTTTTTAACTGCTTGATCTGTTCTTGATCTTTCTTTATTTCGTCCTGATAGTATTTTTTATTGTCTTGCAGCTCGTTGACCTGCTGGTCTAAAAAACGATGATCAAAATAGGAATAATTGTCTAGAAACAGCATCCAGATAACAAAAAAGAGAAGTACCCAAACATACTTATTGCCTAGGAGTTTAAACCATTTTTTGTCTTTATAAGGATTTTTCATTTTACTTTTCATTACCTATTATACTGATCCCGATTACATCAGGATCAGATCATTTTTTAATGGTTTAAATTTACAATAAAAATTATGAAATTCTCTGATTAATTACAGCGCGAACTACATCAATTGCTACAGTATTGTATTTGTCATTAGGTATAATAATATCAGCAAAAGCCTTAGATGGTTCTATAAATTGCTCGTGCATAGGTTTTAATGTGTTTTGATAACGGTTTAAAACCTCGTCGATATCACGTCCTCTTTCTGAAATATCTCTTTTTAAACGACGAACTAATCTTTCATCAGAATCGGCATGAACGAAAATTTTGATATCGCAAAGTTCACGTAATTCTGGATTCGTTAAAATTAAAATTCCTTCAACGATCATTACTTTTCTAGGGTGTGTTGACACGGTATCATCTGTCCTGTTGTGTTGTATGAAAGAATAAACAGGTTGATCGATAGTTTCGCCTGATTTTAGAGCTTTTAGATGTTTTACTAAAAGTTCAAAATCGATAGATCTTGGATGATCAAAGTTAATTAATGCTCTTTCATCAAAAGATAAATTATCGGTTTGTTTGTAATACGAATCTTGAGAAATTACACCAACTTCAGTGTCGGGTAATTCGGTCATGATTTGGTGTACAACTGTTGTTTTTCCACTTCCTGTTCCTCCTGCAAGTCCAATAATGAGCATAAAATTTTTGTTTGTTATTTGTTTGGCAAAAATAATAATTTAAGTGAATTGTGTAAGCATATTAATGTATTTAACCATATAACTAATGTAAGTAAATTTAAGCAAGTAGAATATTCAAACAATTTATTACTTCATTGAACTAATATCACTTATATGGTGAAAAATATAAAAAAAATCCCGAAAGTAAACCTTCGGGATTTCGCGCAATCAGTATAGTTTTAATAAAATATTCTGAATTTAGTAAGCACGTAAAATTATTTATTCTTTTTTGCTTTTATCATCATTTCAAGCTGATCCCAAAGCTCTTCTGGGATTGCTTCTAATAAATTGAATTGCCCTGCGCCTTTAAGCCATTCACCTCCGTCGATTGTGATAACATCTCCATTTACATAAGCTGAAAAATCAGATACTAAATAAGCCGCCAAATTGGCTAATTCTTGGTGATCTCCAACTCGTTTCAAAGGCACTTTTTTTGCCATATCGAATTTCTCAGAAAGATCTCCGGGTAATAATCTGTCCCAAGCTCCTTTTGTTGGGAATGGTCCTGGCGCAATAGCGTTCGAACGAATTCCGTATTTTGCCCATTCTACAGCAAGACTTCTTGTCATAGCCAAAACTCCAGCTTTTGCAGTAGCACTTGGCACCACATAGGCAGAACCTGTCCACGCATAAGTGGTAACAATATTTAAAATCGTTGCCGATGTTTGTTTAGTGTCAATCCAGTGTTTTCCAAAAGCCAATGTGCAGTTTTTAGAACCTTTAAGTACAATGTCTATAACAGTGTCAAATGCATTTGCTGACAAACGCTCTGTTGGAGAAATAAAATTTCCAGCTGCATTGTTCAGAAGAACATCTACTTTTCCAAATACCTTTAAGGTTTCTTGAAGCATGTTTTCTACTTCTTCATAATGACGAACATCACATTGAAGAGGTAAACATTTTCCGCCAGTTTCATTTTCAAGTTCCGCCGCAGTAGTTTTTAGCTTTTCTAAATCTCTAGAAGTTATAGCGACTTGAGCGCCTAATTCTAGAAAATATTTTGTCATAGCTTTTCCTAAACCGCTTCCGCCGCCTGTAACAACGATAACTTTTCCTTTTAAAGCGTCATCACGTAACATTTTATCTGTATAGCTCATACTTTTCTTTTTTTACAATATTAATTAAAAAAATAGGATGCACGCATAATAAAGTTGTAAAATTTTGATAAACTTTATATTTCGCATAGTTTTTTTGCGGCAGCTTCTAGTGTGAAATTGTCTTTAGCAAAGCAAAAACGAATTAATTTCTGGTCTTTATGATCAGAGTAGAAAGTTGAAATAGGAATCGCAGCAACGCCATGATTAATAATTAGATTTTTGCAGAAAGTTACATCATCTTCATTAGAAATAGCAGCATAAGAAGCAACCTGAAAGTAAGTTCCTTCACATGGTTTCAATTCGAAACGGCTGTTTTGAAGCAGTTTCTGGAAATAATCTCTTTTTTCTTGATAGAATTTTCCAAGTAAATTTACATCAACAACGTCTAAATATTCGCTGATTGCAGCTTGAGAAATACTGTTTACACTAAAAACCAAAAACTGATGTACTTTTTTGATTTCTGTCATTAAATGTTCCGGAGCAATAGTGTAACCAATTTTCCAACCCGTAATATGAAATGATTTTCCAAAAGAGGAAACCATAATACAACGATCTAAAAGGAAGTGTTTTGTATGTGCCGAAATGTGTTTTTCTTCAAAAGTAATGTATTCGTAAACTTCATCAGATAAAACCAAAAGATCTGGATATTTTGAAAGTATTTTTTCTAGTTGATCAAAATCAGTTTCAGTTAATATTTTTCCTGTTGGATTATGCGGATTATTAATAATAATCATTCGACTTTTCTGAGAACACGCTTTTTCGATTGTCTCCCAATTTGGAGTGTAATCATTGTTTAGCGCCACACGAACAGGTTTTGCATTACAGAGTAAAACTGGAGATTCGTACGAATCATAACTTGGATCAAGAATAATTACTTCATCATTTTCTTTAACCAAAGCCAAAATCGATGTAAAAATTCCCTGTGTTGCGCCAGCAGTAATCAAAAGTTCTAATTCGGGATTAATAGTTCTATTGTATGAACTCTGAGTCAGCTTGGCAATTTTGTTCATCAATGGCGGATAACCTGCCATTGGCGTATATTGATGTACGTTTTCTTTTGATAATCTTGCTGCTATATCTGTTAATCTTTCATCAACAGGAAAATTTGGAAATCCTTGCGAAAGATTAATAGCATTGTATTCGGCTGCCATTTTTGACATTACCGTGAAAATGCTGGTAGTTACGTTTGGAAGTTTACTCATGATAAGTTTAACTATTTTAAAGTTATTGGAAGTGAATATAAAACTCTAACTTTCTTACCATCTTTTTCTCCAGGAGACCATTTAGGGCATTTTTTCAAAACTCGAATTGCTTCAGCTCCTGTATTGAAGCCTGCATCTCTAAGGATTTTTATATCAGTTAATGCGCCATCTTGCTCAACTATAAAAGTTACGTAGATTTTTTTTCCTTTGAAGTCAATACCTTCATCAGGATTTTTGAAATTATTTTCTACAAATTTATAGAATTTCTCAAAACCTCCCGGAAAGATTGGTTTAACGTCTATTCCTGCGGTATTGTAAATTGTTTTATCGCTATTCGTCGGAACGTTTTCGTCAATAATTAAATGTGAATCGAAATAAAGATCTTTATCTTCAACTATAACAGGTTCTGCTTTTTTTGTTTCTGAAGCTTTTGTTTTAGAAACTTGTTTAGTGTTTTGAGAAAACACAGTCTGCAGGCAGCATAGCAAAATCAGGATTAAAAGCTTTTTCATTGCAAGAACTTTTAAATTTACATTTTATGAATAATAAAAATTGTCGGTCGATTATGTAAATCTACTTTTAATTTTTTCCAGTCAGAAATTTTCATTGTTTTAATAAATTCTGTTGGTAAAGTAATATCTGTTGCAATACATAAATGTGTTGATGGATTTAAAATCTGTACAAGATCTTCAACTAATTTATTATTTCTGTAAGGAGTTTCAATAAAAATCTGCGATTGGTTTTTATCCTGAGATAATTTTTCAAAATGTCTCAATGCTGATTTTTTTTCGTCTTTGTCAATTGGTAAATAGCCATTGAAAGTAAAGCTTTGACCATTCATTCCAGAAGCCATCATGGCTAATAGGATAGAAGAGGGGCCAACTAATGGGACTACTTGAATTCCTTTTTCATGCGCTAATTTTACAATAACAGCACCAGGATCAGCAACGCCTGGGCAGCCCGCTTCACTCATTAAACCCATATTTTTTCCCTCTAGTAAAGGTTTGATAAAGTCTAAATGTTCGCTTGGTTCCGTTCGTTTATTAAGAGTGAAAAGAACCAATTCTGATTGTTTTTTTTCAGGATAAACTGCTTTTATTGATTTTCTAGCAGTTTTGTCATTTTCGACAATATAGTGATCTATAAGTTCGATACTTCTTCTAACGGTTTGCGGCAAAACATCCATCGGATCGCTTTCGCCCATTGTAGTTGGAATTAAATATAGTTTTCCTAGAAGTTTCATTTTGTGATATTTTATAGTTTAAAACAAAAAATGTATTTTAATTATTTATGAATAACTAAAATACAAATTAAATTATGAATGTTTTTTGATAAGTTTTTGGGCAATTATTTCAGATGCTTCGTCCAACATTTGATAAACATTATCAAATCCGTTTACAGCTCCGTAATAAGGATCTGGAACATCTACATTTTCATCTGGAAATAATTCATTCAGAATAAGATGAACTTTGTTTTTGTGTTCGGGAGTTTTGGCAAGATGAAGGACGTCACGTAAATTTGAATTATCCATTACATAGATATAATCAAATTCATCAAAATCAGAAGTTTTAAATTGTCTTCCTTTTTGATTGTCAATACATAAGCCGTTTTTTTTAGCCGCAGCAATAGAGCGTTTATCTGGCGCGTGACCTATATGCCATGATCCTGTTCCAGCAGAATCAACGATGAATCTATCATTAGGTAATTTTGAAGCTAGTATTCCTTCTGCTAAAGGAGATCTGCAAATATTTCCTAAACAAACCATTAAAATTTTTACTGGCATGATTCGCGTTTATAGCGTTAGTTTTTTGTTGATGTCTTCGACAAATTTTTTGAATTGTTTGTCTGTAGAAACTAAATTGTCAACAGTTTTGCAGGCGTGTAAAACAGTGGCATGATCTCGGTCTCCAATTTGTGAACCAATGTTTGCCAAAGAAGCTTTGGTGAATTTTTTTGCAAAAAACATAGCCAACTGCCTCGCTTGAACAACGTGCCTCTTTCGTGTTTTAGATTGAAGTGTTTCAATGTCAAGTTGAAAATAGTCAGATACAATTTTTTGAATATAATCGATAGAGATTTCTCTCTTAACGTTTTTAACAAATTTCTCAACAACACTTTTTGCCAACTCAATAGTAACTTCTTTTTTGTTGAAAGAAGATTGAGCGATTAACGAAATGATCGCGCCTTCTAATTCTCTAACATTAGATTTAATGTTACGAGCAACATACTCAATAATATCTTCTGGCATTTCAACTCCATCACGATATAAAATGTTTTTTAAGATTGAGATACGAGTTTCGTAATCAGGCTGATGCAATTCTGCAGATAGTCCCCATTTAAAACGAGATAATAAACGCTGTTCAATATCTTGCATATCAACAGGAGCTTTATCCGAAGTTAAAATTACCTGTTTTCCGTTTTGGTGCAGGTAGTTGAAAATATGGAAAAATACATCCTGAGTTCCTGATTTTCCTGATAAAAACTGAACGTCATCAATAATCAAAACATCGATTAATTGGTAAAAGTGAATAAAATCATTACGATTATTCTTTTTAACCGAATCAATATATTGTTGTGTGAAAATCTCGGCAGAAATATATAAAACCGTTTTTTCTGGATATTTATCTTTTACTTCTACACCTATAGCATGTGCTAAGTGTGTTTTTCCTAAACCAACTCCTCCAAAAATCAACAATGGATTAAATGAAGTTCCTCCAGGTTTGTTGGCAACAGCCATACCTGCAGAACGAGCTAAACGGTTTGAGTCTCCTTCAAGGAAATTATCAAAGCTGTAATTAGGGTTTAATTGAGATTCAATTTTTAAATTTCTAATTCCCGGAATTACAAAAGGATTTTTAAGCTCTGGATTTAAGTTTTTAAACGGAGCATCAACCTCTTGCGGTTTCATTGGCACTCTGTTGGAACTTGGCAGCTGCTCGGTAAAAGGCTGTTTATTTCCATAAGTGTTCTCCATTTTAATTTTATAGAGTAACTTTGCGTTTTTTCCTAGTTCTTTGGTAAGCGCAACTTTCAATAATTTTACGTAATGCTCTTCGAGCCATTCGTAGAAAAACTTACTTGGTACCTGAATATATAATGCGTTGTCGGTTAGCTCAACTGATTTGATTGGTTCGAACCAAGTTTTATAAGCTTGATCTTGAATATTGTCTTTTATAAAGGACAAACAGTTTTCCCATACCGATTGAGCAGTTTTAGTCATAAATTCAGATAAGTTTTTTTATTATTGATAAAGATTCTCCTAATAAAAAAGGAGCAATTTTATTCCGTATTTCGGGATAACAAATATGTGAACAAATTTCTGTAAAAAAAAATATTTTGGGGTCTAATTTTATAAAAAAATGTTGTAAGGACGTTTTTAAAAGTTAATTTTTTTTAATCTGTAAATAATGAAAAATCATCAAACGCAAGTGCGTGTTCGTTACTCTGAAACTGACCAAATGGGGGTTGTTTATCACGGAAATTATGTACCCTATTTTGAAATTGGACGCGTCGAATGGCTTAGAAACAAAGGGATTTCGTATGCCAGCATGGAAGAAAGCGGAATTGGTCTGCCAATTGTTTCGATGCAGATTAATTACAAAAAATCGGCACGTTATGATGAGCTTTTAACAATTCATACTACCTTCAAAAGTCAGTCTTCTGTTAAGATTGAATTCGACTGCGCAATTTATAATGAGTCAAATGAGTTATTAACAACAGCAGTATTTATTTTAGTATTTATTTCGTTAAAATCGGGTCGTCCGACTGCACCTCCAAATTACATTTTAGAATTATTTAAAACACTTGAATAATTGTTAAAATGAGATGTGTTTTAATGTTAATTTATATAATTTTAATATCGATTTCAAACATTAAATCAAAAATGTCGAATACTGATTCGGCATTTTTTTTTCGCGTTTTTGTGATTATTTTGCCAATTGGAAGTCCAGAATCTTCATCCATTTCCATTTCTTGAGAAGTAATTTCGAGTTTTTTTTCTTTTATAACCCGCATTACTTTGTTCATGTTTTTATAATCGAACGAAATTAAAAAATGAACGTCAATTGTTTTTTCAACAATTTCACAAACTTCTAATGTCATTTGCGCCGTTGTTCGATAAGCAGCTATTAAGCCTCCAACACCTAATTTAGTACCTCCAAAAATACGAACCACAACTATAAGAACGTTTGTTACACCAAAAGATTGTATTTGTCCATAAATTGGCGCTCCAGCCGTGTTGCTCGGTTCGCCATCATCATTTGCTCGGTAGGAAATTTTTGGAGCTGTGCCCAATTGATACGCATAGCAGTAATGTACAGCATGCGGATGAAGTTTTCTTAAATTCTCAATTATTGGTTTTACTTCTTCCTCATTTTCTATAGGAAAAGCGTAACCAAAGAATTTGCTGCCTTTTTCTTTAAAAAGCACTTCTTCAGATTCAATTGCTATGGTTTGATAAGTATCGCTGTATTCCAAAATTAAAATTCTAAATTGAGTTTTTGCCACGAATTACACAAATTTTCGCGAATTTTATTAGTGAAAATTTGTGTAATTCGTGGCGGTGTTTTTTAATCCTTTTAATCACATTAATTGGTGACTAAGTATTTTTATAATATTCCTTTATTAAGTAAATCGATAACATCTTCTTGACCAACTTGTAAATTCCAAATATGAAAACCTAATGTAGCTGCAGCATCTGTGTTTTCTTTTTTGTCATCAACAAATAACGTTTGTTCAGGTATTAAATTATGCTCGTCAATTAAATGCTGAAATGAATTTGCATTTGGTTTTCGTTTTCTGATCTCGAATGAAAAATGAACTTTTTCAAAACAATTGTAAAAATCAGTATAAAATGGTACGCCGCTTTTTTTCTCGAAAGTCGCAATATGAATAGAATCAGTATTGCTTAATAAAAACAAACGATACTTTTTTGAAAGCTCTTTTAAGAAGTCTAATCTATAAGAGGGAAAATCAGCCAAAACGGCATTCCAAGCTTCGAGAATTTCTTCAATGCTTGCATTTGGAAGCTGTTTTTGAAAACCAGTTACAAAATCATCATATGAAATATCTCCAGTTTCAAATAATAGATTCAAACGATCAAGATCAGTATTCCATTCTTTTAATCCTAATTTCTGTAATCCCGAAATAGTTCCTTGTTTGTCTAGATTGATAAAAATATCACCAAAGTCAAAAATTATAGTATCAATCATGATTTCTTACATATATTAATTCGTCGTTCTGAATATAAGTTTTTACTTCATTCTTCTTTTTAAGTTCTGGCGCTTTCGTACCTTTTTCAAAAGTATTTTTTCCGATAAAAATTCTAGCTTCGTCCCAAATGTTTTTATCAATAAAAGATTGCAGTGTTTGTTTCCCGCCTTCAATAATTATGGATTGAATTTGGTGTTGATGTAAAACCGATAAAATATTCTCAATCGTATTTTTATTAAAATCAATCTTTTTAAAAAGTGTATTTTCAGTCGAAA
Organism: Flavobacterium sp. YO64; assembly: GCF_004119505.1. NCBI lineage: Bacteria > Pseudomonadati > Bacteroidota > Flavobacteriia > Flavobacteriales > Flavobacteriaceae > Flavobacterium > Flavobacterium sp. YO64. The sequence goes on from NZ_NRQV01000001.1 coordinate 23,281, forward strand.
TAGTATTTTCTGATTTTGTTAAAACAATTGTTTTTACACTGTCATCAAAAACAAAACTGTCTTTTGAAATTCGGTTATTTTGATTTAAAACCACGCGAACAGGATTGTTTCCAGACCAATCTCTAACATTTAATTTAGGATTGTCATCAATAACAGTTTGTGTGCCAACTAGAATTGCCTGTTCTTCACTGCGCCATTTGTGAACTAATTGACGAGAATATTTATTAGTAATCCAAACTGGTTTGCGTTCCTGATTAATTTCTTTTTCAGGAGCTAAATATCCGTCCAGACTTTCTGCCCATTTTAGTATAATATATGGTCTCTTTTTTTGATGAAAAGTAAAAAAGCGTTTGTTGAGTTCGTTACATTCATCTTCCAAAATACCTACTACCACATTAGCGCCCGCCTCAACAAGTTTTCTGATTCCGTTTCCAGCTACTTTTTCATTTGGATCAACAGTTCCTACAACAACATTCGGAATTTTATTTTCAATAATTAAATCACAGCATGGAGGTGTTTTTCCAAAATGGCTGCAAGGTTCTAAACTAACATAAATTGTAGCTTTCTTTAAAAGCGATTTGTCTTTTACAGAACGTACTGCATTTACTTCGGCATGTGGTTCGCCGGCTTTTTTGTGCCAGCCTTCTCCAATAATTGTATCATTATAAACAATTACACTTCCAACCATTGGGTTTGGATACGTTGTTCCGAGGCCATTTTTGGCTAGTTCAATGCAGCGTCTTATGTATTTTTCATGTATATTCACCCTGCAAAAGTAGTTATTTTTGAGTTTAGTCTCAATAATGGTTCGGATTCGATTAATGATCAAAAAAACTATTTTACATTTACAATAGGATTGAATAATATAAGGAAAATGAATAATTGGATTATAAGAAAAATTGAAAATAAAGACAATCAGTCGGTTGCGAAATTAATAAGATCTGTTTTTGATGAAATGGAAATTCCAAAAGTGGGTACCGCATACGAAGATCCCTATTTGGATTTAATGTTTGAAGAATACAGTAAGCCAAATTCGGTTTATTTTGTAGTTGAAAACGATGGTAAAATTTTAGGTTGTGCGGGAATTGCTCCATTAGAAAACAGCGATCCGAAGATTTGTGAATTGCAAAAGATGTATTTTTTGCCTGAAACACGCGGTTTAGGAATAGGAAGTATAATGATGGAAAAATGTTTAGAGCAGGCAAGAAATTTTGGCTTTGAAAAATGTTATATCGAAACAATGCCTTTTATGCATGCTGCTCAAAAATTATATAAAAAATCAGGTTTTGAATATTTAGATGCCCCATTGGGTTCTACTGGGCACGATTCTTGCCCTGTATGGATGTTGAAAAAATTATAAGTTTATGAAAAAAAGTGTTTTTGGTTTTCTTTTGATTTCAATTTTATTTTCTTGTAAAGATGCTAAAGAAGCAAAGTCAGTAAAGAATAACGTAATTGCAAAAGACTCTGTAATCACAACTGACGAAAGTAAAATTACCACATCGGAAGAGGAATTTAAAAATGAATTCAATATTCTGATACCACAAAACTATCGAACTTATGATAATCAAAATCCTGTAACAGCTTTAAATAATAAATGGATTGAGTTGTATCAGGAAAATGACGAGTATTTTTTAGGGAAATCTAATTTTAAAATTGAAAAAGGATACAGCGAATGTTCAGGTGATTCTCTTCTTTCAATTTTGCCTAAAAAGAAAGTTTTACTATTGATGGATTATCCTGAATTGAAAACAGGAAAAGTAAAATCAATAAAAATTGAGGAAGATAAAATCTGGCCCAAAGAAAAGTTGAGTTTTACTTTTGGTAATCTTAATTACACTTTACGTGGAGAAGGAAAAGTTCTTTCGGAGGAACAAGTAAGTACTGACGATGATAAAATAGAGATTTTTAAGAAAGTAGAAGATTATAAACTGTATTTGACCGTTGGTAATAATCCAGAAAAACTGCTGTTGACCGAAATGTCGTTTAACGACACCTTTGTAGAATTGCTTTTTGCAGGAGATATTGACGGAGATGGAAAACTTGATTTTGTTTTTGGGGCAAATAGAAATTACGAAGAAGAACGAGTAATTTTGTTTCTTTCTTCAAAAGCCGAAAATGGAGACTCAGTGAAGAAAGTTTCGGAAATAGCAGTGCAGTTTGACTGCTAATTAAAAAGATTATCTAATAACAGAGATATAAAAATGAAAATTAAACAATACCGGACTCAATTTATAAAAGAATTATCGCCTTTTTATGATGCATATGAAGCGGAGAGTTTTTTCTATTTGATTTTAGAAGATAAACATAAATTAAGACAAATAGATTTAGCATTAAATCATGATTTGACTTTTAGTGAAGCTGATTTTACAGTATGGAATTCGATATTGGAAGAATTAAAAAAAGAAGTTCCAATTCAATATTTACTTGGGAAAACACATTTTTATGGTTTAGAGTTTGAAGTAAACGAAAATGTATTGATCCCAAGACCAGAAACCGAAGAGTTGGTTGAATGGGTTATCAACGAGAATAAAGCGATTGATAAAAAGAAGAAAATTAAAATTCTTGATATAGGAACAGGAAGCGGTTGTATTGCTATTTCACTGGCTAAAAATTTACCAAATGCGGAAGTTTATGCAATCGATGTTTCGAAAAAAGCACTTGAAACTGCGAAGAGAAATGCAATAAGCAATAAAGTTGAAATTATTTTTATGCTTAAGAATGTTCTGGAATTAGAAATTTTGAAATCAAATTATGATATAATTGTTTCCAATCCGCCTTACGTTCGCAATTTAGAAAAAGAAGAAATCAAGAAAAACGTTCTGGATTATGAGCCGCACTTGGCGCTTTTTGTTGAGGATAACGATGCGTTGATTTTTTATAGAAAAATTGCTGATTTAGCAAAAAAGAACCTTTTAGAAAATGGTCAGCTGTATTTTGAAATTAACCAATATCTTGGAAAAGAAATGACGGACTTACTGGAGGAAATGAATTTTAAAAGTATCGAATTACGAAAAGATATTTATGATAATGATCGAATGATTAAAGGCAATATTTAAGTGTTCGGTAAATAGAACATTCTAATGAATCTTCATTGAACTGAACACCTAAATTTATTCGTATCGAAGTGCTTCAATTGGATCTAGCTGTGAAGCCTTAATTGCTGGATATAAACCAGAAACAATTGCAACCATAAAACTGGTTGCAAACGCAGCAAAAATTGCCATCCACGGAATTACAAATGCAAAACTCATTGCGGCAGCAAAAGCAAAACCTACCAAGATTCCTAAAACAATACCAACCAAACCGCCAATTTGTCCTATTAATAAGGTTTCGATAAAAAATTGAACCGAAATAGTAACTTTTGTTGCACCCAGCGCTTTTCTAACCCCAATTTCACGAGTACGTTCAGTTACAGATACAATCATAATATTCATCAAAGCGATTGATGAACCTAGAATAGTAATGATACTTATAATCCACGAAGCCCAACCTAAATATTTGGTGATTCCGAGAATTCTATTAATTAAATCATCGCTTCGTCCAATCCCAAAATTATTATCTTTAACCGGGCTTAATTTGCGAACTCTGCGCATAACACTTGTTGCATCATCAATGGCTTGATCTAAAAGCTCTTTTTTAGAAACCATTACACTCATCGTATAATTAATATTGGGGGCAGTAAATAAAGATCGCGCCACCTGAATAGGAATTAAAACGCGTAAATCTTGACTGTTTCCAAAAGTAGATCCTTTTTCTTTTAAAACTCCAATTACCTTAAAACGAGCGCCTCGAATAGAAATAACTTTGTCAATAGGGTTAACATCTTTCAGTAAGCCTTTTTCAAAATCAGAACCAACTATGCAGGTGTAAGTGTTATTGTCAATGTCAAATTGATTAAACGATCTGCCTAAAGTTGTCTCTAAACCAGAATTAGAAATATAATGTTCATCGACTCCAATGATCGAAATTTCAGGATCAGTTTTAGTATCCTGAAATTTTACCTCCGCTTTTGATGTGGCAGTAAACGAAAGAGAAGTTTCGGTAAAAGGATATTTGTATTTGTTTTTGAAGGCAACAGCTTCTGGATAAGAAATAATAGGATTAATAACTTCACGTTCGTTTCCGCCGCGATTTCGAACCGTATTTGCATACTGTTTGATGTTGAATGTGTTAGCGCCCATTGAAGCGAAATTGGTCGAAACAGTATTCTCGAGTGCCGTTACAACAGTAAGAATTCCAACCAATGCTGTGATTCCGATAGCAATAATTAATACAGTAAGAATGGTTCGCAATAATTGTGTTTTGATAGAACCAAAAGCAATTCGGATATTTTCTTTAAATAATTTTAGCATCATGACCAATTTGTCACGAAAATACGGTTTTTGTTACAAGTTTGTTTTCGAACACGTATTATTTATTTTAAAAAGTAAGATATTTGCAAACTTAATTAAGTCGAAAGTTGGAAAGTTATAAAGTCGAAAGTCTAATGAGCCAACAACCTAAAAAGAAAATCTAGAAATAAATTAATTTTAAAGTTTTTAGATTTTAGATCTCAAAGAAATCTAAAATCTAAAATCAACAATCTAAAATAAAAAAGATGGCTTCAAAACCAAGCATTCCACAAGGAACAAGAGATTTTTCGCCTGCAGAGGTGTCAAAACGTCAATATATAATTCAGACGATAAAAAATAATTTTGAAAAATTTGGTTTTCAGCCCATTGAAACACCTTCGTTCGAAAATTCAGATACCTTAATGGGGAAATATGGAGAAGAAGGGGATCGTTTGATTTTTAAAATATTGAATTCAGGGAATTTTTTCTTCAATAAAAATAAAATTGAATTACCAGAATCTATAGCGTCACTACAAGTTAATTCAGCAGAAACTATCGATCTTAATCAAAGAATCGAACTGAATAAATTTACAGGAAAAATTTCTGAAAAAGCACTTCGTTACGATTTAACAGTTCCATTTGCAAGATACGTTGTACAGCACCAAAATGAAATTGAATTCCCTTTTAAAAGATATCAAATTCAACCTGTTTGGAGAGCTGATCGTCCGCAAAGAGGACGTTACAGAGAATTCTATCAATGTGATGCCGATGTTGTTGGCTCAAAGTCACTTTGGCAGGAAGTAGAGTTGGTTCAATTATATGACACTGTTTTTACTTCTTTAGGATTAGAAGGTGTAACTATTAAAATTAATAATAGAAAAATATTATCTGGAATTGCTGAAGTTATTGGTGCTTCTGATAAATTGATAGATTTTACAGTTGCTCTTGATAAACTGGATAAAATTGGTGAAGACGGCGTGAAGAAAGAAATGATCGAAAAAGGTATTTCTGAAGAAGCGTTGGTAAAAGTACAGCCGCTTTTTAGTTTTACAGGGACATTTGCAGATAAAATCAAACAGCTTTCAGAATTATTAGCGTCATCTGAAGAAGGAACAAAAGGAGTTGAGGAACTTAAATTTATTTGTGACAATGTGGCAACTTTAGGTTTGTCTACCGCAATTTTAGATCTTGATGTGACACTTGCCCGCGGTTTAAATTATTATACTGGAGCTATTTTTGAAGTTGCAGCACCAAAAACTGTTTCAATGGGTTCGATTGGCGGCGGCGGAAGATACGACGATTTGACGGGTATTTTTGGATTAAAAAATATGAGTGGTGTTGGAATTTCTTTCGGATTAGATAGGATTTATTTGGTTTTAGAAGAACTGCAGTTATTTCCAGAAACCGTTGCGGCAACTTCAAAAGCATTGTTTATTAATTACGGAGATAATGAGGCTTTGTATGCTTCAAAAGCCATTCAAAAATTAAGAAAAGAAAATATAAAAGTAGAATTATATCCTGATAATGTAAAAGTGGGTAAACAGTTTCAGTATGCTGATAAGCGTTTGATTCCGTTTGCTGTAATTGCAGGAGATCAAGAAATCGCTTCAAATTCTTACGCACTTAAAAATTTAGTGACAGGAGAGCAGATTTCTGTAGATTTTGAAGGATTAAAAAAAGCTTTGCTGAGTTAATACTTAACCGTAAAGAGCACAGAGTGTTATGTGTCGTTTTGCGAGGGTTTTGCTCTATATTGCTGGGATTAAAAGGAATTTCTTTTTAAATCTCTTCGTAAAATAGTTGCTGGTAAAGAAAAAAACTTTTAATTTGCCGACCTTAAGTTACGGGCGTAGTTCAAGGGTAGAATAGCGGTCTCCAAAACCGTTGATGGGGGTTCGAATCCCTCCGCCCGTGCAATATTTTTTACGGTAAAGGACACAAGGATTTTATCTAAGATATTATCAAAAAAGTTCGCAAAGCTAAATCAATACAAAGCTTTGCGGACTTTTTTTTTGAAGCCAAGAGTAAAAATCTTAGCGTTCTTTGCGGTAAATTTTTCTCAAAAAAGCATAAAAAAAAAGCTTCGTCTCTCTATAAGGCGAAGCTTTTTTTAATATAAGGTAAACTTGAATTAATAATTATTTATGAGGCCGAAGCCAACCCTTAAATTCAATTTTGATAGGTAATAATTTAGTTTCCAATTTTGAACTCAAATTTAACATAAACTAAAACGTAATAGTCTTAAAATTATACTAAATTTTAATTTAGGGATTCGGTTTTTAAAACTCTCATAACTAATAAAGTGACAATTTGACATTTTATAAGATTTGGCAGTACTTTTGCAATCCAACAGAAAGAATAAAAAATGAAGTTTAAAAATATTTTTAAAAATAAAAGTAATATGACTACGGAAAATACAGAATTCGATCAGGAATTAGATGATGTAACGTTAGAGAACAATGCCAACGGTGAGCAGTTAATTGTTGAAGAATTAAGTGTTGAAGAGCAATTGGCTCAAGACTTGGCAAAAGAAAAAGATAAGTTTTTGAGATTATTTGCCGAATTTGAAAATTACAAAAAAAGAACTTCAAAGGAGCGCATCGATTTATTCAAAACGGCAAATCAAGACGTTTTGCAAGCAATGCTTCCTGTTTTAGATGATTTTGACAGAGCAACTGTAGAGATCAATAAATCTGACGATGAAAATTTGAAAAAAGGAGTTGAGTTGATTCATGAAAAATTGAAAAATACTTTAATTTCTAAAGGTTTAGAGCAGGTTGAGATTAAAGCAGGTGATGCTTTTAACGCAGATATTGCTGAAGCAATTACTCAAATTCCAGCTCCTTCGGATAAATTAAAAGGCAAAATTGTTGATGTTATTGAAAAAGGATACAAATTAGGAGACAAGATTATTCGTTTTCCTAAAGTTGTTGTTGGAAACTAAAATGCAAATAGATTCTAGAAATCAGTTTTTAAATTGAAATTTGGAATTTGTAGTATTGGAATTTAACCTAAATTATGAAAAAAGATTTTTACGAAATACTAGGCATTTCTAAGAGTGCTGATGCTGCCGAAATAAAAAAAGCGTACAGAAAAAGTGCGTTGAAATATCACCCGGATAAAAATCCAGGCGACAAAGAGGCAGAAGAAAACTTTAAATTAGCGGCAGAAGCTTACGAAGTATTAAGCGATCCTAACAAAAAAGCAAAATACGACCAATACGGACATCAAGCATTTGATGGTTCTGGCGGATTTGGCGGTGGTCACGGCGGTATGAATATGGATGACATTTTCAGCCAGTTTGGTGATATTTTTGGTGGTGGATTTGGCGGTTTCGGAGGCGGAGGCGGAGGTCCTCGTCGCGCTAAAGGAAGTAATCTTCGAATTAAAGTGAAACTAACTTTAGAAGAGATTGCAAATGGTGTAGAGAAAAAAGTAAAAGTAAAACGTAAAGTTCAAGCCAAAGGTGTAACGTATAAAACTTGTACGACTTGTAATGGTCAAGGGCAGGTTATGCGTGTTACAAATACCATTTTAGGAAGAATGCAGTCAGCATCAACTTGTCCTACTTGTGGAGGTTCAGGTCAAATTTTAGATAAAAAACCTTCTGAAGCAGATGCACAAGGAATGGTGGTAGAAGACGAAACAGTTTCTATCAAAATTCCAGCTGGTGTTGTTGACGGAATGCAGTTGAAAGTTTCTAACAAAGGAAATGATGCGCCAGGAAATAGTATTCCAGGAGATTTAATCGTTGCCATTGAAGAGTTAGAACACGAATTCTTGAAACGCGAAGGCGAGAACATTCATTACGATTTATACATTAGTTTTCCAGAAGCTGTTTTAGGAGCTTCAAAAGACATCGAAGCAATTAACGGAAAAGTTCGTATTAAACTGGAAGAAGGAATTCAATCTGGAAAAATCTTAAGATTAAAAGGAAAAGGAATTCCAAGTATAAACGGTTACGGAAGTGGTGATTTACTAGTTCACGTAAACGTTTGGACTCCAAAAACATTAAATAAAGAGCAAAAACAATTCTTTGAAAAAGCTCTAAATGATGAACATTTTGTACCAAGCCCGGAAAAATCAGAGAAATCATTTTTCGAGAAAGTAAAAGACATGTTCTCATAAGCCGCACTTTTTTTGAAGATGTACATAAAATCAAAACCCATTCTAAACATAAATAGAATGGGTTTTTTGCGTATTATAATGTAGATTCCGTGTGAATTATTTACTTTTACAGACTGTTGGCAAAAATAAAAAAGCCACTGAAAGAAAACCTAAAAAATAAAATGAGCAACTTACTCGAAGTACATAAAGTCGTAAAACAATATGGCGATTATGTAGCGCTTAACGAAGTTTCATTAAATGTGCCAAAAGGCAGTATATATGGACTTTTAGGACCTAATGGAGCTGGAAAAACTTCTCTTATCAGAATCATCAATCAAATTACAATGCCAGACAGCGGTGAAGTAATTTTAGATGGCGAAAAATTACAGCCAAAACACGTTCAAACTATAGGATATCTTCCCGAAGAAAGAGGTTTGTACAGCTCGATGAAAGTGGGAGAGCAGTGTTTGTATCTGGCACAAATGAAGGGACTTTCTAAAGCTGAGGCAAAGCAGCAGCTTGAGTTTTGGTTTGATCGCTTAGGTATTCAAGGCTGGTGGAATAAGAAAATTCAAGAATTATCTAAAGGAATGGCACAAAAAATTCAGTTTGTGGTTTGTGTATTGCATAAACCGAAACTGCTGATTTTTGATGAACCTTTTTCAGGGTTTGATCCTGTAAATGCCAATATTATTAAGGACGAGATCTTGGCTCTGAAAGAAGAAGGAGCTACTATTATTTTTTCGACCCATAGAATGGAAAGTGTTGAAGAGCTTTGCGATCATATAGCTTTAATTCATAAATCAAATAAATTGATTGAAGGAAAAGTAAGCGACGTAAAACGTCAGTTTAAAACCAATAGTTTTGAAGTTGGAATTTTGACTGACAATGTCGAAGGTTTGATGTATGATATTACACAAAAATTTACCGTTTCGCCAGCGAATTTCAAGTCTTTAAATGACGATCTAAAATTAAATATCCAAATTGGAAATTCAGCTCCAAACGAATTATTGAATGTGCTGACACAACGTGGACAAGTAACGCACTTTGTAGAAAAAATTCCAAGTGTAAACGATATTTTTATTCAAACAGTTACCGAAAATAAAAAACTAAATTCCAATAATTAAATTCCAAATTCCAAATTTGAGACAGAAAAAGTTGGAATTTGGAATTTTAGATTTGAAAATTAAAAAACATTTATGAGTATCATCTCGTTGATTATAAAAAGAGAATTCATTGCAAAAGTTCGTAATAAATCTTTTGTTGTCATGACTTTTTTGAGTCCGCTTTTATTTGTCGCGATAGCTGTATTTATTGGCTATTTGAGTTCGATGAAAGCAGAAACAAAGCGTATTGCAATTCATGACGAAACTGGGCTTTTTGCGGCAGATTTTTTAAAAGAGAATAAAAAAGGCGCCGAATTTAAATACTTTAATTTATCTGAAATTGAAGTAAAAGCTTTAAAAGACAGTATTACAAAAGAAAATTTCAGCGGTTTAATAGTTATTCCAAAAACAGCTGATATTAAAGATTTAGAAAGTAAAATTGAATTTATTTCAAATAATAGTCCAAGTATTTCTTTTGTAGAAAACACACAAGATATCATTGGCAATAAAATAACGAAACTAAATCTAGAGAAAGCAAAACTAGACACTTTAGCAATTCAAAAAGCACAGTCAGATGTCAATATTCATTTGATAAAAGCATCTGGAGAAGAGAGTTTAAAAGGCTTGAACGAAATAAAAATTGCAATTGGAGGCGCTTTTGGTTATTTGATTATGATGTTTATTATCATTTACGGAAACATGGTAATGCGAAGTGTAATCGAAGAAAAAACCAATCGAATTATCGAAATCATTATTTCATCAGTAAAACCATTTCAGTTAATGATTGGTAAAATTGTTGGAACTTCATTAGCTGGAATTTTACAGTTTATGATTTGGGCAATTATTGGTTTAGGATTAATGTTTGCTGCTTCGACATTTTTTGGAGTTAACGTTGGTCCAACGGCTAGAATTTCGCCAGAATTAATGCAATCAGCACAGCACCAACTTTCGGGTTCAGCACAAATGTATATTACTGAATTATGGAATCTGCCAATTGCGAGTATTATAATTGGATTTATAGTTTATTTTATTGGAGGATATTTTCTGTACAGTTCATTCTATGCGGCAATTGGTGCAGCAGTTGACAATCAAACAGATTCTCAACAGTTTTTACTGCCCATTTTAATGCCTCTTATTTTGAGTGTCTATATCGGATTTTTTACAGTTGTAAATGATCCTCACGGGACAGTTGCAGTTGCATTTTCAATGATTCCGCTTACCTCGCCAATTGTTATGCTTATGCGTATTCCGTTTGGCGTGCCGTGGTGGCAAATTGCAATTTCGGTATCATTATTGTTTGCTACCTTTTTCCTTGTCGTTTGGTTTGCTGCAAAAATATACCGCGTAGGTATTTTAATGTACGGCAAAAAGCCAACTTGGAAGGAATTGTATAAGTGGCTTAAATATTAATTTTTAAAGCTACTAAGGTACTTAGGTTCTAAGATGCTAAGATTTTTTTAGCTTCTTGCAGAAAAACCTCAGAACCTTAGTATCTTAGAACCTCAGAACCTTAAAAAAAATGAGTAAAATACTAATTATCGAAGACGAAGCAGCGATCAGAAGAGTTTTGGTAAAAATATTATCAGAAGAAAATGATTCCTATAAGGTAGATGAAGCAGAAGACGGTGCTGCAGGTCTTGAAAAAATAAAAAACAACGATTACGATTTGGTTTTGTGCGATATCAAAATGCCAAAAATGGATGGTGTTGAGGTTTTAGAAGAAGCAAAAAAAATAAAACCAGAAATTCCGATGGTTATGATCTCTGGTCATGGCGATATGGAAACAGCAATTCATACCATGCGTTTAGGAGCTTTTGATTATATCTCAAAACCGCCGGATTTGAATCGTTTATTGAATACAGTTCGTAATGCTTTAGACAAAAAACAATTAGTTGTTGAAAATAAAATTCTAAAGAAGAAAGTCAGCAAGAATTATGAAATGATAGGCGAGAGCGAATCAATTAATCATATTAAGGTGATGATTGATAAAGTAGCTCCAACAGAAGCCAGAGTTTTAATTACAGGTCCAAACGGAACAGGTAAAGAATTAGTCGCGCATCAATTGCATGAAAAAAGTGAGCGCTCTAATTATCCTTTAATTGAGGTGAATTGCGCTGCAATTCCGAGTGAATTAATTGAAAGTGAGTTGTTCGGACACGTAAAAGGTGCTTTTACATCAGCAGTTAAAGATCGTGCTGGAAAGTTTGAAGCTGCTGATAAAGGAACTATTTTCTTAGATGAAATTGGAGATATGAGTCTTTCGGCGCAAGCCAAAGTTTTGCGAGCACTTCAAGAAAGTATGATTACTAGAGTGGGAGCTGAAAAAGACATTAAAGTAGATGTTCGTGTGGTTGCCGCAACCAATAAAGATTTAAAAACAGAAATTGCCGAAGGCCGTTTTCGTGAAGATTTATACCATCGTTTGGCAGTCATTTTAATAAAAGTGCCGCCATTGAATGAAAGACGTGATGATATTCCAGCTTTGATTAAGCATTTTGCAGAAAAAATTGCTTCAGAACAAGGAAATGCTGTAAAAGGATTTTCGGCACAAGCTATAAAATTATTACAAGAATACGATTGGACAGGGAATATTCGTGAACTTCGAAATGTAGTTGAGAGATTGATTATTTTAGGAGGAAGTGAAATCTCTGAAACTGATGTGAAAATGTTCGCAAGCAAATAAGTGCTTCGCGGAATAGGCTATAAGCTTTAAGCTTTAGGCTGTTAAAATTATAAATAATTTTTGCTTACGGCGTATAGCTTAAAGCTTAAAGCATAAAAAAAATGAAACTAAAAAAAATAAACGAGAAATTACAAGACGCCCTAATTGAAAATGGTTTAACAGAAGCAAATGCTTTACAGCAGGAAACTTTTTCGACTATAAAAAGCGGTGCGGATTGTTTGATTGTTTCTCCGGAAGGAAGTGGTAAAACAACTACGATTGTATTGAATGTTATTCAGCAATTGGCAGGAAAAACCGAAGAATCGCCTCGTGCTTTGATTATTGTTGAAGATAAAGAAAAGGTTCTTGCAATGGAAGAACTTTTTGAAAAGTATGGAAAGTATACTAATCTTGAGGTTTACGGTGTACATGATAAAGGCGACATGGATTACGATAAAAATTATGTTTCTACGGGAATTGATGTTTTAATTGGTACACCAAATAAATTAAGCGACATGTTTTCGACGGCTGGTTACAATGTAAACCGTTTAAAAATGTTTATTTTAGATGATGCTGATCCTATTTTGAAATTGCGTCATGAAACTAAAATAATGCGTATTTCAAACAGTATTGCAAAAACACAGCGTATCGTTTTTGCTGAAACTTTGACAGAACGTATCGAGATCCTGACAGATAAAATGCTGTTAGAACCTTATTTTTTCGATATGGATGAAGAAGGTGAAGAAGAATTGGATGAGGATGAAGAAGATATCGAAGAGGAAGAATAGTCAGAAATCAGAAAAAAATAAAGTGTTATGGGATTAATGAAAGTGTATTCAGGAAGTGAAGTATTAGCAATTGCTTTGCAGGAAAGATTAGAGGAAGCAGGAGTAGAAACAGTTAAAAAAGATAATATTCAATCGTCTCGTTTAGGAGGTTTTCCTCGTACAGATCTGGCTGTTGAGATTTTTATTCAAGAAACAGATTTTGCAAAAGCAAATCCAGTTATCGAAAATTTCAGAATGAGTATTTAAAAAGTTATCAGTATTCAGTCTGAAATGAATAGTTTTAGTAAGGCAGAATGAATACGAGAAACTGAAAACTTAAAAAGCATGCAATACAAAATGTTAGTTCTCGACATGGATGATACCTTGTTGACCGACGACCACAAAATATCTGATTTAAATAAAAAAGTACTTTTAGAAGCTCAGGCAAAAGGTGTTTATGTCGTTTTGGCTTCTGGAAGACCAACTTCTGCCATGACGGCTTATGCTAAGGAATTAGAATTAGATTTGAATGATTCATATATCATTTCATTTAATGGTGCTATTATAAGTCAGGCAAAAGATGATCAAATTTTATTTGAGCAGAAATTAACGGTTAAGCAAATTCACGAATTGTATGATTACAGCGTCAAAACAAAAACGCATATCATAACCTATTTGGATGATGAAATCATAAGCGAAACAGATTCTGAATATATTGAGGTTGAAAAGGAAATTACAGGAATGGCGCATCGCAAAGTGGTAAGTTTTAAAGATTACATCGATCGACCAGCTGTAAAATGTATTTTACTGGAAAACCCTGCCTATTTAAAATCTGTAGAAAATGATTTGATTATAGAAATGCCACATTTAAGCGTTTCGATGTCTAAACCATTTTTCTTAGAAGCAGCACAGCAAGGAATTGATAAAGCGGCTAGTTTAAAACTTTTAGCTGAAAAACTAAATATTAATCAAAGCGAAATTATCGCTGTTGGAAACGCAGGAAATGATTTAACGATGATCGAATATGCTGGATTAGGAGTTTGGGTAGATAATGTAACACCTGAATTACGTGATAGAGCAGATGTAATTGTAGCTTCAAATAATGATAACGGCGTTGCCGAAGTAGTACAAAAATTTATTCTAAATTAATTTTAGATGAAAAAACCAATCGAAACGGAACGCTTACTATTACGCGAAGTAATTGTCTCAGATGTTGATGGAATGTTTGAATTAGATTCTAATCCGAATGTTCATATTTACATTGGAAAGAAACCTGTTACTACCATTGAACAGAGTGCAGCATACATTGAAAATCTTCAGCAGCAATACAAAGATTTTGGAACTGGACGCTGGGCTGTAATTCTAAAAGAAACAAATGAGTTTTTAGGTTGGTCTGGGATTAAATTTATTACGGATGAAATTAACAACCATAAAAATTTCTACGAAATTGGTTATCGTTTTATAGAGAAACATTGGGGCAAAGGATATGCAACCGAAGCAGGAAAAGCTTTTATAGAGTATGCTTTTGATAATTTAAAAGTTGATGCTGTTTATGCCTATGCAGATGCGGGCAATGATAATTCAAGAAAAATACTCGAAAAATTAGGTTTACGATATGTAAATTCTTTTGAATATCAAGAAGAATTAGAAGTTTGGTATGAGTTAAAGAACCCAAACTTATAATGTTGTTCTAAGAATTGTGTCCCAAATCTTTGTAAACTTATCTCGTTTAAGATTTGCAAAGATTTGGAAAACAGCTCGAAGTTTTTGTAAATACCTGAAAAGTATTTTATTTTTTAGCTACAGAAACAAAATATTTATTTCCGTCTCCCATTGTCAATTTAACACGCTCGTCGCATAAATCAATCGCAAAGTTTGCACTTTCGTAGCAGCTGCAAGTTGTGTTTTTGTCTTTAGACATTTCAGTTTTACAATTGTTATTTTTAAAAGTAGCCAATTGAGGTGTGTATAAACTTACCAAATCAGTTGAAGCTGTTACTAATGAAATAATACTTGCTGAGTTATTGTTTGTAATTCTGTAAACAATTCTGTCTGTATAGTTTACTTCGTTTACAGTAACTTTACGAATATAAGTATAAGCTGTAGATCCTTCTCCTGGTTCTTTTACTTCAAATTTAAATCCAACAGCACGAATGGCAATATCAAATTGAGACTGCGAATTTAAGCTCGCCCAAGTTGTTAAGGTACTGATAGACGGAAATGGATTTGCAGCAGGAGTATTAGTTTGCGCCTGCGAACTAAAAATGGTTAAGAACATTAAGCAGATTGTGGGTAAAAATGCTTTCATAATGGAATTTGTAATTTTTAATTGTTGCCTACTCTTTCTGGTTTTCGGCGTTCCCATGCTTTTTGTAACAAAACAACAACATAACGATTGAATTTCAAAATAGTTATGCTCGAATTGTTATAATATTACTAATAACGGTCATTTTTTTAGAATCTTAATTAAATCTTGCTAAAGACTTAAACAAAGTTAAATGTAAGAAAATTTTAAGCCATAACTTGAAAAAAATGCGCTTTACCGATATAATTTGCACTTAATCGATGTTTTTGTCATTTTATTCTTATTGAATCCTGATTTTGTTTTTTTACAATTAATTATGCCTGCGATTTGCGATATGGTTAATTAAGATGATTTTAAATAGGTGTTTAATGCAAAATATTGATATATAGTGTATTATTGATTTTATTTTAAAGAATATTGTACGTAAATTTGCAAACTCTTTAAAAGAGATATAAATATAATATCTTACTGCTTAAAACGTAGTGTGTTCCCATGGAAAATAGAAAAAAAGTTGCTTTTTATACGCTTGGATGTAAACTGAATTTTTCAGAAACGTCTACAATTGCCAGAAATTTTAATGACGAAGGATTCGACCGCGTCGATTTTGAAGATGTAGCAGACATTTATGTAATCAATACTTGTTCTGTAACAGATAATGCCGATAAGCAGTTTAAGCAGGTGGTAAAGAAAGCAATGAAACTTAATGATAAGGCATTTGTTGCAGCCGTGGGATGTTATGCGCAGTTGAAACCCGAAGAATTAGCAAATGTTGACGGAGTTGATTTGGTACTTGGCGCTACAGAAAAGTTTAAGATTACAGATTATATTCATGACTTAAGTAAAAATGATATGGGTGAAGTTCACTCATGCGAAATTGCTGAGGCTGATTTTTATGTTGGAAGTTATTCAATAGGAGATCGTACTCGAGCTTTCTTGAAAGTTCAAGACGGCTGCGATTATAAATGTACGTATTGTACAATTCCTTTAGCGAGAGGAATTTCAAGAAGTGATGCTTTAGAAAATGTATTGCAGAATGCCAAAGAAATCTCGGCTCAAAATATTAAAGAAATTGTTTTAACTGGAGTTAATATTGGAGATTACGGAAAAGGAGAGTTTGGAAATAAAAAACATGAACATACTTTTCTGGAATTAGTTCAAGCTTTAGATAAAGTTGAGGGTATCGAACGTTTAAGAATTTCATCGATCGAACCAAACTTGTTGAAAAATGAAACGATAGAATTTGTTTCGAAAAGCCGCACCTTTGTACCGCATTTTCATATTCCATTACAATCAGGAAGCAATGATATCTTGAAATTAATGAAACGCCGTTATTTGCGTGAAGTGTATACTGAACGAGTGAATAAAATTCGTGAAGTGATGCCTCATGCTTGTATAGGAGTTGATGTAATTGTTGGTTTTCCGGGAGAAACAGATGAGCATTTCTTAGAAACCTATCATTTCTTAAATGAAATGGATATTTCGTATTTACACGTTTTTACCTATTCTGAAAGAGATAATACAGAAGCCATAGGTATGCCTGGAGTTGTTCCTGCAAATGTAAGAGCAAAAAGAAGTAAAATGCTTCGCGGTTTATCTGTAAAAAAACGTCGTGCCTTTTACGAAACCCAATTAGGAACAAACAGAACAGTTCTTTTTGAAGGTGAAAATAAAGAAGGTTATATTCATGGTTTTACAGAGAATTACGTAAAAGTAAAAACACCATGGAATCCAGAACTTGTAAATACCTTGCAAGAAATTAATTTGACTAAAATTGATGAAGACGGAAGCGTTCGTTTAGAGTTTATAAATAAATTAACGGAAGCTTAAAAACATAATTTAGTTTTGACAAAGTTAATGTGATATTGATATACGCAAAGTATTGTCATTTCGACCAAAGAGAGAAATCACACTAGTGAGTCGACAAAGATTATTGATTTTTAATGTGAAATTACGAGTGTGATTTCTCCTCCGTCGAAATGACAAAAAACAACAAAGCCCTTTTTATAAAGGGCTTTGTTGTTTTATAATAAAAAATCTACTTCTGGTTTTCGGGAATTACTAATTTCAAAGAATTAATATAATCTGTATCAAATTCAATAACTCGGATTTTTTGCGGATTAAAACTTAATTCTCCGCCAAATTGACCTTTTGTATCCAAGAAATCAATTATAAGTTCTTCGTCGTTTAAAGAAATTAATTTTCCTAAATAAGCTGATTTTGCTGATTTTTTAGAAATTTGAAAAATACCGTGTTTATTGTTGATGAAATTTAAAATCGAATTTAAATCCCGAATCGGAATAATATCTTCGGCATTTGTTTTTAAACCTTTTAAGCGAATCACTTTTTCTATAAAAGCCAAATCCTGATCTCTATGAACAGCTTCGATATTTTTATTTTTTAAAATGACAAAACCATCCAAAATGTAATCAACAGGATTGTTTCGAAGCAGAATCCAGTCATCAGAATAGTCAATAAGAAATCCTGTGAAAATTTCTTTTTTATCCTGAAATTCTATTGCTATTAATTGTCTTAAATATTGTTCCATCATATACTTTTAAAGTTGGGATTTGTAACTTTAAGGGTTGGTTGACCAAATACTGCTGTTTTTTATAAATACTCTGCGGTTTAGTTTTAACTGCGCAATAACTAATTCTGCAATATCTTCAGATTGCATCACTTTTTCAGGATTCCCATCAGTTAAGTTTAAATCTTTTGCCATATCTGTTGCAACAGTACTTGGAGTTAAAGCAGTAACACGAATGTTGTGTTTGCGCATTTCCTGCATTAAAGAATCCGTTAAACCCAAAACTGCAAATTTAGAAGCACTGTATGCACTTGTTAAAGCATTGCCGTTTAAACCAGCTGTTGACGAAATATTAATAATGTCTCCTGTTTGTCTTTCGATCATATTAGGAATTACAGCGCGTGTTGCGTAATAAGTTCCC
This sequence comes from Flavobacterium sp. YO64, assembly GCF_004119505.1. NCBI lineage: Bacteria > Pseudomonadati > Bacteroidota > Flavobacteriia > Flavobacteriales > Flavobacteriaceae > Flavobacterium > Flavobacterium sp. YO64. The sequence continues at coordinate 41,507 of NZ_NRQV01000001.1, forward strand.
ATTAAATTTACTTGAATGATTTTTTCAAAAGCAGCAGGTTCTAGATCAAGGAATTTTCCAAAAGAAGCAATTCCTGCACTGTTGATTAAAATATCAATATGTTTAAACTCAGCTAGTGCTTTTTCAACGGCACTATTTATAGAATTAATGTCCGATACATCTGCAGAAAGAGCTAAAGATTTAACGCCTAAATCATTCGTTTCATCTGCCAATTGATCAACATCGGCTTGAGTTCTTGAAACAAAAATGACGTTTACGCCTTCTTTTGCCAAGGCAATTGCAATTGCTTTTCCAATTCCTTTTCCAGCTCCTGTAATAAGAGCATTTTTATTTTTTAAGCTTGTCATGATTTATTGTTTAGAAATGCCGAAAGCATCATTTTAAGTCTTACAAAAATAAAGCTTTTGCAAACTAAAATGATGCTTTCAAGTATTTTCTTAATCTAAGTTTAACAACTTTGTTATTCTTTCAAAACCATATCTATACACATTACGGCAGCAAGAATTAATTGTCTAAGCGAACTGTCTGATGCTACATTGTCTTCGATTTGAAGTACATAATTGTCAGCACTGGTGAAAAACTCTTTACCTAAACCAGCCCATTTTTTACTTACTTGAGCAAGTTGCTTGTTTTCGTGTGAAAATTTAAAATCCCAGCCCGTCCATTTTCCTTGTAATGTCGCAACAGGTTTTTCATTTTTATCCATGATTTCAAACTTTCCTCCAATAGAAAAGAACTTTTGTTTAAAGGTTCCTACTAATCTGTCTTTCTCATCAAAAATTTCAACCGTTGAGCGAAACACTGCAATACCTCGTTTTACTGAGATTAATTTTTCTCCAGAAGCCGTTGTAATTTCAACATTAAAAGGAGTCATTCTTTTATAATCTGTGAAACGCAGCATTTTTGTGAAAAAACCAAGATTGTTCTCACGACAATTCATAGTTATTTGATTCGTTTCAGGATTATAAATATCATAGTTGTTAGCAGCTTTAAACATTCCGACATGTTCTTTTACTAAAAATAGATTTTGGCTTAAAATTGGGTTCATACGTTTACGAAAAAATTAGTGTTTAGATTTTAGAACCCAAATGTAATAAAATATTTATTAATTATACTGCTTTGAAGTCTCTACAAGACGGATAAATTCAGCTTTATAACCTTCGCCGTCATTTGAAATTCCTTGTTTGGCTAATTTCACAATTTCTTCTGATGATTTGTCAGCAATCAATTTAGAATCTCTTAATTTTAAACCAAACCAAGCTACAGCTGAACTGAATTTTAAATCATCACTTGCTTTGTCTAAAGCAACCAATTTATTGTCAATAACCTGAATCATTTCAATGCTTTTATCGCCGTCAGGTTTTTTATAACGGAATTTTATTGTCGCCAGTTCGCTGCTGTAATTAGCAGAATTAGTTTCCGTTTTAGTGTATTTTAAATCATCCGGCTGCACATTTAAATAATCACTTTTTACGCCAGCTGGAATAATTTCATACAAAGCCGTAACGGTATGATTACTCCCTAATTCTCCTGCATCAATAGCATCATTTTTAAAATCTTCTGGACGAAGTTTTCTATTTTCATAACCAATTAAACGATACGCCTGAACTTGTTTTGGATTAAATTCGATCTGAATTTTTACATCTTTAGCAATCGCAAACATTGAGCCTTTAAATTCTTTCCCTAAAAAACGATTGGCTTCTTGAATATTATCAATATAAGCATAATTTCCGTTTCCTTTATCAGCAAGAATTTCCATTTTGCTGTCTTTGTAATTTCCCATTCCATAACCCAGGCAAGTTAAGAAAACGCCAGTTTTTCTTTTCTCTTCGATTAATTTTTCCATATCAGAATTAGAAGAACTTCCTACGTTAAAATCTCCGTCAGTTGCTAGAATCACGCGATTATTGCCATTTTTAATAAAATTCTCAGATGCAATTTTATAAGCAAGTTCAATTCCTGCTCCACCGGCAGTACTTCCTCCAGCTTCTAATTTATCAAGCGCCTCAATTATTGTTTTTTTCTCATCTCCAGAAGTTGGTTTCAAAACCATTCCTGCTGCTCCTGCATAAACTACAATTGCAACTTTGTCTTTTGCACGTAATTCATTTACCAATATTTTTAAAGATTGTTTTAATAAAGGCAGTTTATTCATATCGCTCATCGATCCCGAAACATCAATTAAGAAAACAAGATTTGAAGCTGGTAAATCATTTGTTGGAATGTTTTTTCCCTGCAAACCAATTTTCAGAATTTTGTTTTTTGAATTCCAAGGCGAGTCACTTACTTCAGTGTTAATAGAAAACGGGTGCTGGTCTTTTGGCTGCGGATAATTGTATTTAAAAAAGTTTACCATTTCTTCAACACGTACGGCATCTTTTGGAACTTCTTGTCCGTTGTTCAGAAAACGTCTAATATTAGTGTAAGAAGCATTGTCAACATCTATAGAAAATGTAGAAAGCGGAGCTGTCTTTGGGCTTTCAAAAGCATTCTCAACAAAAGTATCATAATCTTCCTGAGTTGGTTGAGCTGGAATTGGTCTAATAATGTTTAATTTTTTGTCTAATTCTTTTTCCGAAAGATTTTTATAAAGTTCATTTTTAGTGACAATTACAACGGCTCCGTTTGCAGCTTTACTGCCATAAAGAGAGGCAGCCGATTCGTCTTTTAGAACTTTTACATCATCAATATCATTCGGATTAATTTTTGCCATTTGATCTGCTTTTACAGGAACACCATCCACAATGTACATAGGTTCATTTTTAGGAGAAATTGACTCAACGCCTCGCATAGTAACACTCGGAGCTGCGAGATATTGGTTATTTGATGAAACTGCAACGCCTGCTGCCGTACCTCGAATCATCACTACGGATCCTGTTGTCATTTTCTTTTTTGTAGCAGCATAAGCTGTTGTAACAACTTCTTGCAGTTGGTTAGCACTTTCTTTCAATGTAACATTAATTACATTCGAATTTTTTACAACAACATTTTCAGTATTCATTCCAATAAAACTAAAAACGAGAATGTCTCCTTTCTCAGCTTTAATAGTATATTTTCCGTCAAAATTGGTGACAGCAGATGTTTTTGATTTTTTAATGAAGACGTTAGCGCCGGGAAGCGGAGCAGAATTTACATCTATAACTGTTCCTGTAATAGTTCTTTGCTGTGCCATGGTTACGAAACATATAAGCATAGCAATGCCTGATGAAATAAGTTTTAGACTTTTCATGATAGTAAGTTTTAAGAATTAATGTTCGGATTTAGCTTTGTCAAAGCTGCAGACTTTGACAAAGCTTGGAATTATTTTTTCGGAGTAGGTTTCCCTGTTTTTGTAGTAATTATGACAACTCCTTTTTTACCTTTTTCGCCATATTTTTCTGTAGCTTCAAGGTCTTGTAAAATGGTTATTGTTTTAATGTCCTGTTTGTCTAAAGGCGCATATGGACTCGTTGGGTTATTGCCAAATAAATCATTTTCTGAATAATAAATTCCATCAATAATATATAAAGGTTCGTCAAGAATTACAAGTGAATCTACGTTTTCGGGATTTAGATTCGGAAGCTCATCCTGCATCATTTTGTCTTTTTTGGCATCATCGCTGTGAGCTACTGCATTCCCATTCAAAATTACTAAAGGCGTACTTTTTTTAACGCTTTGAAATTGTTTTGCGGCATAAGTGACTTTAGCCGATTCTTTGGCTTTTGAATATCTAGCTGCTGAGACTGTTTCTTCTTTTGCAAACGCAGCATTGTCTTGTTCTTCAGCATAATTTTGTTGAACTGGGGCAGCAAGTGCAGGAGCTGAACCAACAGGTTCTGTTAAAACTATTTTATCTGCTAAAGGCTCTATCGATTGTGCATTTGGAGCTGCTGTTTCATGAATGGCAACAGCTTCTTGTCCTTTATTTTGTTTTTCTAAAATTTTAGCAGCTTCTTCATTTGAAATAAGTCCGGAACCAGAAGAAGGAATTGTATTTTCTTGATTTAAAACAGGTTCTTTAGATTTTTGTTTTTCATTTTCTTGAATTACCACTTTTGGAGATTCAGTTACAGCATTGTTATCTGAAAGAAAAAATTGGGAACCTAAAGAAATCAATAAAAGAAGAGAAGCAGCAACAGCAATTTTTTTCCACAATGCGATTGTTTTTTTATCTTCTTTTTTGTCCAGTTTTTCTTCAACGCGTGACCAGACCTTTTCCATTCCTGGAAAGTCTTTAAACTCGGCATTTTGCGAAGCTTGTTTTATTTTATCGAATAATTTATCTTGATTGTCCATGACTATTTTGCTTTTTGATAATAGAGTTTATTAACCAGTTCTTTTAATTTGGTTTTTGCGGCATTCAATTGTGATTTTGAGGTGCCCTCGGAGATCTTTAGCATTTCGGCTATTTCTTTGTGCGCAAAACCTTCAATAACAAAAAGGTTAAATACTGTTTTACAGCCGTCTGGAATATGGTTTAATAAATTAAGTAAATCTTCTTCTTCCAATGTTGTTAATTCATCTGTTGAAGGCTGCGAAATCAGCTTAACATCGTCAAGATACATATTGAAGTTTGTTTCTTTTCTAATGGTCGCCAAACAGTGATTTACCGTTATTCTTCTTGCCCAAGCTTCAAAAGCATACGCTTCTTTCAATTGATCCAATTTGGTGAAAATGGTAAAGAAAGAATCTGCCAAAGCTTCTTCGATTTCTTCTTCCTTTTTTAAATATCGTTTGCAAAGGCGGTACAGCTTTGGCGCCATGTATTCGTACACCTGACGCTGGGCTTCACGATGCATTTTTTTACAGTTTGCTATTTGAGTCTCGTTTATCACAATTGTTGTCTTTCTTATATAGAGAGAGAAAAAGATAAAAAGGTTGGGACAGGGGTGAAAAAATATTAAAATATTTTTTTTAGGTTCAAAGTTACAAAGCTACAAAGGCTCAAAGGTTTTATTGTAGAGACGCACCGCAGTGCGTCTTCATGTTATTATTGTAGTAGAATAGTTTTTATTTAATTGGCAGCGTCAACTTATAAATCTTAGTTTCTAAAACTTCTGTGTCATTATCTTCGCAAAGCAAGAATTCAATTTTATTGTTTTCTTTTTTGTAAAAAGTTAAACCTTCAAATTTATTAGTTGAAGTAATTTTTTGAGTAAAATCTATTTTCATGGTTTTTTGATCGATTCGGCCAATGAAACTTCCTAAGATTTCACCGTCATCGTAAGTTGATTTAGTGTTTTCGACTGTAGAAAGAAAATAGATTTTGTCTTCGACTAAAATTGCATCAGTAAAACTGGAACGAATACCTTTTATTTTTGGAAGTTTATAATTAACAGAAATTAAAGCAAATTCTTCACCAAGACTTTTGGCGTGAATCGTAAAAATGGTGTTTTTGTTTGAAACTCCATTGCCGCGATTAAACAAATACCAGTTTTCGCCGTCGAAAATAGAACCTTCTAGATTGAAATCTTCTGGTTTTATTTCTCCAAAATTTTGCATTAAACCGTATAAATCGACCAAATTGTTTTTTTGTAAAACAGTTTTAGATTTAAGGTCGAACTCAATCATTTTGTTTCTATTTTCGGTTGAACCAGAACCAAAAACATATAAAGTGTCATTATGATTTGTCAGCGACTCAAAATCGGGTTTTAAGTTTTTTGGAATATTCTGTGTTGGATTGTCAATTAAAGCGTGTTGATTTAATTGCTGATTCTGTATATTGTATTCGTATAAAAATCCACTGTTGTCGCCAATTACATAAAGTGCATCATTATTATAAAATAATCCTGATGCTGAGCCGATTCCTATGATTTGAAATAATATTTCTAAAGTGAATTTTTCCATGAATGTTGTTTTGAAAAGTATTGCAATGAATAGCAGTTCCGATAGTTATCGGAATTCGTAAAATTACTATATTTATGATACAAAAAACTAAAAAAATATGAAATCAATAGACCCGAAAGATTTTAAAGTTACAGATAAAATCAAACTAAGTAAACTTCCTACTTTGTTAAATATTGATGCTGATGACGATGAAAAGGAAGAGAAATTGGATAAGGTTCAGGCGAAATTAAGTGATTTGCAGGATGTCATGTATGCTCATAATAAATATGCAGTTTTAATTTGCCTTCAAGGAATGGATACGTCAGGGAAAGACAGTTTGATTCGGGAAGTTTTTAAAGAATTTAACCCGCGTGGAGTCGTGGTGCATAGTTTTAAAACACCCAATTCAACAGAGCTGGAACACGATTATTTATGGCGTCATTATATTGCCTTACCCGAAAAAGGAAAGTTTGCCATTTTTAATAGAACGCACTACGAGAATGTTTTGGTAACGCGTGTTCATCCAGAATATATTTTGTCGGAGAATTTGCCAGATATAAAATCTATCGATGATATTACGCCTAAATTTTGGGAAAACAGAATTGAGCAGATTAATAATTTCGAGAAACATATTGCTCAAAACGGAACTATTGTCATGAAGTTCTTTTTGCATTTAAGTAAAGACGAACAAAAGAATCGTTTATTGCGCCGCTTAGAAGAAGAAAAACACCATTGGAAATTTTCACCAGGCGATTTGAAGGAACGTGAACATTGGGCAGAATATCAGCAATATTATGAAGAAGCAATTAATCAAACCTCTACAGATTATGCGCCGTGGTATGTAGTTCCTGCCGATGATAAGGAAATGGCACGTTACATTGTGGCAAAAATTATTTGGGAAGAAATGCAAAAACATACCGATATTAAGGAACCAGAATTAGACGATAAAATAAAAGCTAATTTCGAAATGTATAAAAAGGCACTAGAAAATGATTAATTAGATCATTAGATCATTTTTTTATAATGAACCCGACAGGTTTTTAAAATTTGTTGGGTTTGTTTTTTGAAGTTGGGTTCTAAATAGGAATCGTTTAGTTAAAACAGCTAAATAGCAATTATTTAAATCCGTTTGTCAAAACACTAATGTAGTTCATCAAACTAATTTTAATAGTGGTTGAGGTTTGTGCTCCTTTGCATCAAATTATAAACATTATTATTATGAACATGTACAAATTATTATTGTTGACTACAGTTTTTATTTTCGGATTAGTTTCTTCTAAAATTAATGCACAATCTTCGTTTCCAATTCATATTGGAATTAAAGGCGGATCTAATTATTCTGAGCTTCCAGTTTCAGATGGTTACAAATCAAAATATGCTGTTGGTTATTTTGGAGGCGCTATGGCTCGATTTGATTTTAAGAGATTCTATATTCAAAATGAAATCTTATACAGCGAGAAATCTTCAGAAATCGAAAAAACGACTTCAACAGGATCTAAAAATGCAAAATGGAAAAGTCTTGAAATGCCTTTACTTATTGGTTACAAAGTAATTGATCTTGAGGCTTTAAATATCAGAGTATTTGGAGGCGGAGTTTATTCTTATGTTTTGGATGAAAATTTTTCGTCATTGAACCAGTTAAAAGATTCGTATAAGAAATTTGATAAATCGAATATTGGATATCAGGTTGGGGCAGGAGTTGAAATGTGGAAATTTACTGTAGATGTAATTTACCAAGGTGGATTAAATAATATAAGTAATAATTTCAGCTCTAAACCAAATTCGTTTAATGTAAGCGTTGGATACTTTTTCTTATAAGTTCACAACTTATCGTTTAGCCTTATGAACAGCACAGAATCTTTTTGGTTCTTTGCTGTTTCTTTAGAAAATATAGGGGTATTTTTGAACTCAAACTTTCTCATAATTATAGATCTTTTTTAGATGATTGCAAAATATAAAAATAGGCATTGGATATTCTTAGTCTTTTTTTGGAGCTTATTAGGTATGACAATCTGGGCGCAGATGATCGAAGATTACGATTTTTTGACGGCTACAATTCAGGCTGTTTTAGTTTTGTTTTGTTCTGCCGTTTTAGCTCATATTTTGAGCGATGTTATATTACCCAAAGCACTAAAACAAAATAAAATGAACTCTTTTGCGGTACAAAGCGTTATTGTTGTACTGCTTTTGGCATTTTGTCTGTCATTGATTTATATTGTTTTTTCAGATTCGGTTTTGAGAAGCAGAATATATCCTGAAGAAGCAGATGTGGATTCTCTTCATTTTTTATGGACACGATTTTACGGCAACATTCCGTCAGCGATTTTAATTTGCGGTACTGCTTGCGGACTTCGATTTTATCAGGAACATAATGTCATCGAAAGAAATCACGCGCAATTGCAACAAGTACATCTTGAAGCTCAAATCAAAATATTACAAGATCAGATTAATCCGCATTTAATGTTTAATATCCTGAATCATATTCATATTCTAATGCAGAGTAATGTAAAATTGGCGTCTGTTTTATTGGTTCAGTTTTCGGATATTTTGCGTTATCAATTGTATGAATGCAACAAAGAATATGTGCCGCTGCATCTTGAGATTAAATATTTGAAAGATTTAATTGCTGTTGAAGAAACCCGATGGGGAAATGAGTTAGAAGTAAAAAGCAAATGGAATATTGAAGACGGACAGCTTCAAATTGTGCCATTACTTTTGGTTCCGTTAATTGAGAATGCTTTTAAACATGTTTCTCGACTTCCAAACCAAAAAGGTTATGTGCATTTATCATGCGAACAGGTAAACCATCAATTGAATTTTAGAATTGAAAATTCATATACTGAACAATATAAAATACCGTCTAAAAATCAAGGTTTAGGGCTTGAAAACGTGAAGAAAAGACTGTCGATCCAGTATCCAGAAAAACATCAATTTAATATCAATAAAACTGCTTCGGATTTTACGGTTACAGTGATTTTAGATTTAAAATGATTTTACTTTTGCCACGAATTGCACGAATTAGCACGAATTTTTAATCTGTAGAATCTTAACATGTTGCTTTGTGATCTTTGCATCCTTTTTAAGACTTAAAACTTTGCGTACTTTGCGTAAACCTTTGCGCTCTTTGCGGTTAAATTTTTTGCCACAGATTATCAGATTAAAAAGATTTCAAAAAAAATCTGCCAAATCTGCGTGAAACAAAAAAACACCAAACCAGAAACAAAACAAGATTATGACTATGAAATGCCTCGTTATAGACGACGAACCTATCGCAAGAAACGGAATCGTAGATTTTATTTCTAAAATTGATTTTCTTGAAGTTGCAGGCACTTGTGCTTCGGCATTAGAAGCAACTTCATATATTCAGGATAAAAAGGTTGATTTATTATTTCTGGATATTAATATGCCATATCTTTCTGGTTTAGAGTTTTTAGAATCGCTGGATAATCCTCCTTTAGTGATTTTTACAACGGCATATTCAGAACATGCTTTAGATGGATATCGTTTGCAAGTAGTTGATTATTTATTGAAACCCATTACATTTCAGCGTTTTTATCAGGCTTCGTTAAAAGCAAAACAATGGTGTCAAATGATTCAATCTCCAAAGCAAAATCAATTGGATCCGTTTTTGTATGTGCGTCAGGAAGAAGGATTTCAAAAAATTTCTTGGGTTGATATTTTGTATATTGAAGGAATGCAGAATTATGCCAAACTTCATTTTAAAGATAAAGTGCTGGTCATTCATCAAACCATGATTTCATTAGAAGAAACACTCCCGACAGAGATTTTTTTTAGAATTCATAAATCTTTTTTAGTAAATATAACACACATAGATTCTGTTTCTGGCGGACGATTGTTTATAAAAGGGCAAGAACTACCTATTTCAAGAACACGCCGAGAAGCATTGCTGAAAGAGGTAGTGTATAAAAACTTATTAAGTCGATAGCATTAGAATTTCCATTTTAAAGCGACAGCTCCATAAAAAGTAGTAGTGAATCTTGGATCGGCTATATCTTTTTCTTTAAAAATGTCTTTAATTTTTCGGCTGTTAGTTGAGAAATTTCTAACAATAGTGCTTCCAGCTGTAGGTTCTAATGTCCAGTGTTCTCCTAATTTTATCTGAGGACGCAATCCCGCAATAATTTGCTGATATCCTAATAACATCGATTTATTTCCAACCCTTGTTTCGGCAGTCATTCCGCTTATTTCTGCGACAGCTTTTAAATCAAAATTGTCAGACATTCGGTAACCTAATTCTAAACCTTCAGGAAACGCAACTTTAAAATGTAAAGCTCCTCTAGATTCCCAATTAAAGTAAATTCCAGGCAGAACCATCGGAACACCAAAACTATTGGTTAAAACTGGTCCCATACCAAAAGCCAAATTAGGATTGAATTGTTTGATAAAAAGTACACCTCCTTGTATTAAAACATCATCTTTATTAATTTCGACCATATCGGTATAAACACCAACGGACAACATAGTCAATAATGACCAAGAAGGTGAAAGAGAGCGTAAATGTTTAATACCAATTTGTGCATTGAGTAGTTCATCTGGAAATCCTCCTTGAAATTCTGGTGGCAGAGATTGAATTTCGTAATTCTTGTTCTCCATTCGGGCATAACTTCCATTAACAAAAATAGACCAGAGCCTTGGATGATTGTATTGATCCATTTTTAAAGATAATGGAACTTCAAAAGCAATTTGAGCTCGTTTGAAATTACTTTCCGCATTTGTCTTAGTACTGTCCATTGGTCGAACGTACTTAGAAAAAGGAACATAATCGACTTTAAATTCTCCTGAGATTCCAGATTGTGCCCTCGTGGCAACAGAAAGCAATAAAAAAAGTAAAACTTGTGCTAAATAAAAAACTGTTTTGTTCATGATTTGATTAATTTTTCCGCGAATTACTGCCTTCTAAATCAATCCTAAAAAATCATTTGACTAATGACACTTCTCTTTTGACCAATGGTATAAAAAAACAAGGCCCGATAGACTATGAAAACTATCGGGCTTGTTACCAAAAACAAAATAATAAATTAAACCTTTCTTTTTATAATTTAAAACCATAAGCTAAGCGTAATGCCACTTGGTTGGTATTGAATTTGTTATAGTCTTCATAGCGAACACTAATATCAATGTACTTATTGGCGTATCCAATTCCCGGCGCCCACAAAAATGTAGTGTCGTTATAGCCATTTGTTACAGCAAAACCAGCACCAACTTCACCTAAAACATAAAATTGGTCTTCCCAGATAAAGGCTTTAAAACCAGCTTTAGCAGGTATAAATCCAAGATCTTTTACTTCAACTCCATTTTGATCTTTCATAAACAAGTTTGTAAAACCTGTAGTTAAGGTCAACGATGTTTTTTTAGATAAATCGTATTGCAAACGAACATCTCCACCAAGCGACCATCTGTAATCATTGTCAGTTGGTATTCCGCCATTTACACCAAATCCTAATCTAAAACCTTTATCGTAATTTTTTGTTTCACTGTCTTGAGCGAAAGTGGTATTGGCGTATAAAAAAGCGAAAGTCGCCAGGCATAACATTTGTAATTTTCTCATGACAATTTTTTTTTGAATTTCTAATATTGTAAAAGTAGGATCAAGACCTTTGGAGCTCGTTATATAATTTTAAAAAATCGTTACATAATATTGCGTTTAGCCAAAATTCACCTTAAAATTGGCTTATCTTTTTATTAATAGAATAGAATTCGAAGCTTCTGATTATCTTTGCACACTAAAAAAGAATAGAAGTGAATTTAAAGCAGTACACCAAAGAGTTTTCATACAATTTAAAATTAGCATATCCTATAATTTTAGGAATGGTTGGGCATACCTTAATTGGTATTGTTGATAATATAATGGTGGGGAAACTAGGAAGTACTGAACTCGCAGCAGTTTCTCTTGGAAACAGTATGATTTTTATAGCAATGTCTCTTGGAATTGGTTTTTCTACTGCTATTACTCCAATAGTTGCCGAAGGCGATGCTGAAAAAAACGATACTAAAATTAGATCTGCTTTTCATCACGGATTATTTTTATGTACCATTTTAGGATTGGTTCTTTTTACGGTAATTATGTTTGCAAAACCGATAATGGAATTACTGCAGCAGCCGGCAGAAGTAATTGTACTGGCAAAACCATATTTAGGCTGGGTGGCATTTTCGTTGATTCCGCTAATTATGTATCAAGGATACAAACAATTTGCTGACGGATTATCATTGACAAAATACTCTATGTATGCCATGATTATGGCAAATGTACTGCACGTAGGAATCAATTATGTGTTGATTTATGGAATATGGATTTTTCCAAAAATGGGAATTATTGGTGCCGCTTTAGGAACTGTAATTTCTAGAATTTTCTTAGTTATGTTTATGCATATTATGCTTTCTAGAAGAAATGATTTAAAGCGTTTTTTCAAGAATTTCAGCTTTCAGGAAATTAAAAAAGCTACCATTAAAAAAATTATAAGTATTGGATTTCCATCGGCAATGCAAATGCTTTTTGAAGTTGTTTTATTTACAGCATCAATATGGCTTTGCGGCAATATTGGTAAAACGAGCCAGGCAGCCAATCAAATTGCTTTAAGTCTTGCTTCGATGACATTTATGTTTGCGATGGGATTAAGCGTAACTTCGATGATTAGAGTTAGTAATCAGAGAGGATTGCAAGACTATAAAAAGTTAATTGTTGTGGCGCGTTCTATTTTCCTGCTTGCCATTATAATAGAAACTGTTTTTGCGATACTCTTTGTTGTTTTTCATGATTACCTGCCATATATCTTTTTAAATATGGAAAATACTGGGCAGATTCTTGATAATACTGAAGTAATAAGTATTGCATCAAAATTACTTTTAATCGCGGCAGTTTTTCAAATTTCTGACGGAATTCAGGTAGTTGTTCTTGGAGCTCTACGTGGTTTGCAGGATGTAAAAATCCCAATGTATATCACTTTTGTAGCCTATTGGATAATTGGTTTCCCGATTTCCTATTATTTAGGCGAACATACTGAATGGAAAGCACAAGGTGTTTGGATCGGACTTTTAGCGGGATTAACCGCGGCGGCGATTTTCTTGTTCATTCGCTTTCATTATTTAACTAAGAAATTAAATACTAATTCAGTTTCAAATACTTAAATTTGAGCAGAAAATAAGAATTTGGCACGGATTAAATGACTTAAACAAATAATAAATCTTTTAATCCTTGCGTTTCGATAACTTCGGGAAAAAAAAATAAAACAAAATAATAAATAAATAAAAATGGAACTACCTAAATTTTTACTTGGAGATAATACTGATTTTCCAGATGATATTTTTATCATTCACCTTGATTACCCTAGATTTATAATCAATCTAAAAGATGATGAGGTTGAATTTATGGAAGAAGCTGAAGATCTTGATGAAGCAGAGTTAAATGCAGAAATGGAAGGCTTGATTGTTTTGGCAAATGAGTTCTATGACAGAGAAATAAAACGTTACGAAGAGTAGAAACGCACCAGAGTGTTTCGCTGGAGTTTGCCTTAATCAAAAAATAGTTTAAATCATCTAATGAAAAATTTACGTTATTTAAAACCTATAGTTAATTTTATTTTAATCGGATTACTGATTACTACTTTAAGCCGAATCTTTTTATTTTTTCTATTTAAAGAAAGAGTAGTAGAAACACCAAATTTCTGGTACATTTTTCCAATCGGTTTGCGAATGGATTTGATTTTACTTTGCTATTTGTCATTTCTACCAGCCGTTTTGATTACTTTTTTACCCAATAAATGGCTCAAATTCACCAATAATTTTTTGGTAATTTATAGTTTTTTATTCCTGTTTCTGATTCTTTTTGTAGAATTAGCTTCACCTGATTTTGTCAAACAATACGACACACGTCCCAATAAAATTTTCTTAGATTATCTTATTTACCCAAAAGAAGTTGTCGGAATGCTTTTAAAAAGTTATTTGACTTCTATTATTGTAACTTTTTTAATTTTAGGAGTTGTGATTTACTTTGCTTTCAAAAAAGGGAAAAAGTATTTTCATACTACAAGTACTCAATATAAATTCAAATTAATGGTTTTTCCATTACTAGCATTTTTATTGTTTTTTGGAGCACGTTCAAGTCTTACTTCAAAGCGTCCTATTAATGCCAGTAATGCTGTTTTCTCAACAGATCAATTGACCAATACTTTAGGATTAAATTCATTTTATACTGTTGCTTTTGCTGCTTATTCAATTAAGAATGAAGGAAACACAAAAATGTACGGTAAAATGGATGAAGCAGAAGCAATAGCTCGTGTAAAAAAATACATGATTGCTGGTCCAAATGATTTTACCGATGCTGAAATTCCGTTTCTTCATGTGCAACAGCCAGATTCTGTTATGAAAAAGCCATACAATTTGGTGATTTTTTTACAAGAAAGTCTAGGTGCTGAATATGTTGGAATTTTGGGAGGAAAACCTTTGACACCAGAATTTGATAAATTATCAAAAGAAGGATTATTGTTTACCAATTTATACTGCACAGGAACAAGAAGTGTACGCGGAATAGAAGCCGTTGTAACTGGATTTTTGCCTTCACCATCTGAAAGTGTGGTAAAATTAGGAAACTCACAACAAGGATTTTTTACACTTGCTGATGCTTTAAAACAAAAAGGATACGATACGAGTTTTATCTATGGAGGAATGGCCAATTTTGATAATATGGCGTCGTTTTTCAATGGAAATGGTTTTCAGGATATTGTAGATCAAGAAGATTTTGAATCTGATGGAAATAAATACGCTTTTAAAGGTACTTGGGGTTATTCTGATGAAGATTTAGTAACTAAAGCTAATAATTACTTTAAGGCAAAAGGCGACAAACCATTTTTCTCTTTAATGTTTTCTACTTCAAATCACGAACCTTTTGAATATCCTGCAGGCAGAATAAAACCTTATGATGCAAAACCTGCAACGGTAAACAATGCCATGAAGTATGCCGATTTTTCGATTGGAAAATTCTTTGAAATGGCTAAAAAAGAGCCTTATTTTAAAAATACAATCTTTATTGTAATTGCGGATCATAATACAAGAACTTACGGAAAAAATTTAGTGCCAATAAACAAATTCCATATTCCAGCTTTTATTATGGGACCTGGAGTTCCAAAAGGTGCTGTTTATAATAAATTAGCAAGTCAAATTGATATTCCGCCAACATTATTGAGTTATTTAGGACTTCCGTTTGAAACACCAATGGTAGGTAGAAATCTAAGCAAACTTGATGAAAAGGTACAAGGAAGAGCAATAATGCAGTTTAATGATATTAATGCATTTAGAGTCGAAAATCAGGTTGTAATTATGCAGCCTAATTTAAAACCTCTTCAGTTTGAAGTTAAAAATGATACGACTTTAGTTCCTGTAAAATTAAACGAAGAATTGGCAAAAGATGCCTTGGCACACGTAATTACAGCAGGTAATTTGTATAAAGAAAGTAAATACAAGCTTAGAGCTAAAAAATAGGTTAAAAGGTGCATAGCAACAAAGGAGCAAAGGTTCAGAAAACAGAGTTAAAAACTTTGTTTTTTGAACCTTTGTTATTTTAAGCCTTTTTAAAATACCTTTAGAAAGTGTGATAAAGAAAGAGAAAGGCAAACTAAGAAAAAACCTTTGCGACTTTGAGCCTTTACGACTTTGAATCTATTTCCTATGAACCTTTATTAAAATACAATTTTAATAAACTCTGTGCAGCCGTAAAAGGTGAAATTTCATTATTTTGCACTGCTTTTTTGTTTTGTTCTAAAAGGAAGATAATTTCAGGACTGTTATAGAAATTTTGCTTTAGTTGTTCGTCTATTGTTTCCATCATCCAAAAATGATTTTGTTCCTTTCTTTTCTCTTGAAAAAAGCCTGTTTCTTTTGTTAATTCGAAATACTCAGAAATTGTATTCCAAATATCTAAGATTCCATCTTTAGTTATAGCACTGCAAGTAGTTACTTTTGGCTGCCAGTTTGATTTTTTTGGAGGAAACAAATGTAAAGCTCTGTTGAATTCAAGTTTTGCCTGATTTGCTTTTTTAATATTATCGCCGTCGGCTTTGTTAATTACAATCGCATCTGCCATTTCCATAATCCCGCGTTTAATACCTTGAAGTTCATCGCCTGCGCCAGAAATTTTTAATAAAAGAAAAAAATCTACCATGCTGTGAACAGCAGTTTCGCTTTGACCAACGCCTACTGTTTCAATAATTATAGTATCAAAACCAGCTGCTTCACATAAAATTATTGATTCACGAGTTTTGCGAGCCACACCGCCTAAAGTTTCTCCAGATGCACTTGGGCGTATAAAAGCATTTTCATCTTTTACTAATTCCTCCATGCGGGTTTTATCTCCAAGAATACTTCCGTGTGAAATAGAACTGCTTGGATCAACGGCTAGAACTGCCACTTTTTTTCCTGTCTGTGTAAGATAGGTTCCAAATGCTTCTATAAAAGTACTTTTCCCAACTCCGGGAACTCCCGTAATTCCTATTCGGACAGATTTATTTGCATGAGGCAGGCAGCCGTTTATAATTTCATTTGCCTTCTCAGAATGCTCAGGATTTGTACTTTCTACAAGAGTAATGGCACGGCTGAGAGCCGTTCTATTTCCAGAAAGAATTCCAGAGATTAATTCGCCGGCAGAAGGTTGTTGTCTGCGTTTGTTTTTAATTTGATTAATAGCCGAAACATTGGTGATTTCAGGAGATGAAATCCCAGCTTTTTCAGTTAAACTGCTCGACTGTTTCTTTAAACTTGACAAAGTACTTTTTTAATAATGTAAAAGTACTGAAAACAAAAACAGTTTCAAAAAGTTAGTTTGCCACGAATTACACGAATTTACACGAATTTGTTATCATATTTTTTTCTTCCCGAATGAAGTCAAAGAATTGACACAAACAGCTCGGCAAAGATTATTTAGCAGCATTTTTTTGACACAAAGAGACCCGACAAATTTTTAAAACCTGTCGGGTCTGATTAGTATTACAGAGTTTCTGGCTCAGAATGACATACAGAACTTAGCTTTAATATAAAAAAACATAGTATCTCAGAATCTTAGGGCTTTAGCACCTTAAAATTAGTATCCAGCTGTAAATCGTACTTGATGATGTTTTGGGTTTTCAACTTCATCAGCGATAACAACTGCTAGATCCTCTACAGATAAGATACTTCTTTGTTCGTCATTAAAAACTGGGTTTTCTAAACCTAAACGGTATTTACCAGTTCTTCCTGTTTTAGTTCCTGCGTGCATTTCAAACGCCGGGCTAAAGAATGCCCAGTCTAAATCTTTTTCTTCTTTAATTATATTCAAGTAGTTTCTGGCTGCATTTGCACCATTAAAGATTTCTTTTGGAAAATCTGGAGTATCTACTGCTTGTAAATCTGGAGCAACAAATAAACTTCCTGCGCCTCCAATGGTAATAAAACGTTTTACACCTGATTTTTTTACAGCTTCTTGTAGTGCCTTTGATCCGTTAAGGAAATCATCATAAATATTAGGATTCGTCCATCCTGGATTAAAAGCATTTACTACAACATCGTGTCCTTTTAAAGCTTCTGCCAAAGCATCAACATTAAAAACATCCGCTGCAATCCAAGTTGCATTTGTAGTGTCTTTTGGATTTCGGGCAATTGCCGAAATTTCATGTTTTCTGTCTGCTAATTCATTTAAGATGGCTGAGCCAACAAATCCTGTAGCTCCAATAATTGCGATTTTCATAATATATAAATTTATTTAGTAATAAAAAATGTTACAGTTTAGGTTAAAAAAATAGTTTTAAAATTGGTTCGAAAAATCTTCAAGCGAAATATTCTCTAATTGTGCACTCACTTTCTGATTCATTTCTCGATATAAATCAGCTAGATTTTGATTGATTTTTTTTCCAACAGGACAATCTGGGTTAGGTTCATTTTTTGCATACCCCAAATTAATAGTTTCAAAAGTCATCTCAAAAATCTCTTTTAAAGTCAATTTCGCAGCATCTACGGCCAATTTTGTTCCGCCATTTTTCCCTTCTTTACTTTCTACAATATGATGTGCTTTTAGGTTTGCAATTTCTTTTCGAACCAAAACAGGATTTAAATTGATACTGCCGGCAATAAACTCTGATGATAAATAATCATTAGGGAATTTAGTCAGCAAAGTAAGAATGTGAATCGTTATGGCAAATTTACCTGAAATCATACTGTAATAAAATATGTTACAAATGTAAGAAGCTTTGACGAAATAAAAAAGATTTTAACTAAAAATTAATTTTTGAATGAAATGGGGCTAATGCATTAAAATAAAATGATTTGAGAACTCGCGTGTTTTTTATTAGTATTAGATTTGTAATTAATTTGTAACACTCTCAATTTATTACAATGAAATTTAAATTAAGATTCCTTTTCTTTTATTGTTTTTCAACTTTGATGTATGGACAAAATCATGCGCAATATGCAGATTCTATTCGTGCTGCACATGCAATTCCAGAATTGAGTTATGCCGTTGTTAATGGCAGTAAAACGTTAGAAATTAATGCATCTGGATTGCATTCGATAAGTTTAACTGATGCAGCTTCGTTAAATGACCGATTTCATATTGGTTCGAATACGAAAGCGATGACCGCTTTTATTATTGCAAAATATGTTGAAAAAGGAAAACTGAAATGGACGTCTAAATTTTTTGATTTATTTCCAGATTTAAAGCAAACTTCAAAACCAGAATATTACGCTGTAACTCTCGAAAAATTATTGTCGCACCAAGCTAGAATTCAGCCTTTTCAGGGAGAAAACGACCCAGCAGTTCCTAATTTTACAGGTACACATCAGGAGAAAAGAAATCAGTTTGGGAAATTTGTACTTACCTTAAATCCTGCAGAAATAGAGGCTGACCACAAATATGTTTATTCTAATGCAGGTTACACTCTCGCCACAATGATGGTCGAAAAAGTGAGTGGAAAAAGCTGGGAAAAACTGGTTGATGAGGTTTTTAATAAAGATTTGAAACTTGATGTTAAATTGTCATGGCCAGAAAATGTAAAAGCAAAAGATACATGGGGACATTCTTTTGAAAACAATAAATTAAGTCCCGTTCCTTCAAATACAGATTATCATTTAGATTATACAGAACCTGCGGGTGATATTAATATTAAACTTACTGATTATATTAAGTTTATTCAGCTCAATATTCAGGGACTTCAAGGTCAGGATAATTATTTAAAAGCAAGTACTTATCATTTTATTCATAAAGGAATCGAAGGTTATTCTTTGGGTTGGTTTAATAGTTACGAGAACAATCAGGACTTTTCGACGCATTCTGGAACTGCGGGAACGTATTATACGATTGCTTCGATCGATCGAAAAAAGTTTATCGCGTACATCATTTTTACCAATTCTTTTAATGAAGCAACAGTTAATGGGGTGAGATTATTAATGAGAAAATTAAAAAAGGATTACGGAAGCTAAAATGTTTAGCTTCTATAAAAACTTACATGCAATAAAAATGTATTTTTGAGGCTTTTAGCGCCATGAATAATTTTATACTTATATTTTTCTTTCTTGCTTTGGGTTTGATTTTACAGCATGTAAAACGATTTCCAACTTCTATTTATAAGGTTTTAAATAAAATTGTCATTTATTTATGTTTGCCTGCAATTACCTTATATCATATTCCGAAAATAAAATGGAGTAACGAATTACTGTTTCCTATAGGAGCTGGCTGGATTGCTTTTTTATTGGCATTTGTCTTTTTTCATTTCTTAGGAAAAAAGTTAGGCTGGTCGAATAAATTAATTGGCTGCTTAATTTTAACTGCAGGTTTAAGTAACTCCTCTTTTTTAGGCTATCCAATTATAGAAGCTTTGTATGGCAAAAAAGGATTAGAAACTGCGATATTGGTAGATCAGCCTGGAACTTTTGTGGTAGTTTCTACTTTAGGTGTTTTTGTAGCTGCATTTTATTCTAAAGGAAGTCCAGACGCATGGAGTATTTGTAAGAAAATAATCTTTTTTCCGCCTTTTATTACTTTTGTTGCAGCCTGTTTATTAAATGTCTTTGAATATGACTTAGAACTAAACGTACAATCTTTTTTATTAAAAATTGGCAGTTTGGTAACACCTCTTGCTTTGCTTTCGGTAGGATTACAGCTTACTTTTGATAGAAGAAGTCAACATTGGCGATTTCTTCATCTTGGTCTTTTTTTTAGATTGATTCTCACACCGTTTATTATTATGGTTTTGTATGTATTTGTTTTTAACCAACATTCAGAGCCTATAAAAATAACGATTATGGAAACGGCAATGGCGCCCATGATTACGGGTGCAATTCTAGCTTCGACTTATGGTTTAAAACCAAAATTGAGTAGTATGATGATTGGTTTCGGAATTCCAATTTCGTTTTTAACCCTTGCATTCTGGTACTTTGTGATGCGCTTTATTTAGTTTAAGATAGTAATTAGATAGATAAGATAGAATTTTAACTTTTTTTTAATTCCTGCGTGTTTTCTAAATGTATTTTTTAGTTAATTTTAGAGGAACTAAAAAATATAAATTATGTCAACATTAAGATTAGGCGATATAGCTCCAGATTTTCATGCAGAAACCACGCAGGGACCAATTAATTTTCATGAATGGTTAGGAGATTCTTGGGGAGTTTTATTTTCGCATCCAGCAGATTTTACTCCTGTTTGTACGACTGAATTAGGAACGGTAGCGAATTATGTTCCTGAGTTTACAAAAAGAAATACTAAGGTTATTGCTTTGAGTGTAGATGGTTTGCAATCACATTTAGATTGGATTAAAGACATCAACGAAACTCAGAATACTGAAGTTAATTTTCCAATTATTGCTGATGAGGATAAAAAGGTAGCTACTTTGTACGATATGCTTCATCCAAATGCAAGTGATAAATTTACCGTAAGATCTGTTTTTGTAATTGGTGCCGATAAAAAAATCAAATTGACTTTGACTTATCCAGCATCAACAGGAAGAAATTTTGACGAATTGCTTCGTGTTATTGATAGTTTGCAGCTAACGGCAAATTATAGTGTTGCTACACCAGCAAACTGGAAAGACGGAGAAGATGTGGTGATTGCACCAGCAATTCCAGACAGCGATATTCCTGCAAAGTTTCCTAAAGGACACACACCTATAAAACCTTATCTGCGTATGACACCGCAGCCAAATAAATAAAAAAGAAAAAGCCACAGATTAAAATAATTCCTGTGGCTTTTTTTTTTTTATATACATGATTAGATTTTAAAATGAAACGTGGGTACTTTTTTGCATTAATTCGTTCATTCGTTTTTTATCGCCTACAACCCAGATAATATCGTTTTTTTCTAAAATGATATTAGACTCAGGATTTAAGATTCGATTACCGTTACGTTCAATTCCTACAACAAGTCCGCCGGTTCTGCCTCTAAATTGACCGATACTTTTTTGAATAAAATCTTCGTTAGAAATCTCTAATTGACGAAGTACAATATCAGATTCTTCGCTGTTGTTAGGAGCCTCAATTTCATTTTTTAGATAAGTAGTAAACTGTGCAATTTGTTCGTCAGTTCCAATAACGCATATCTCATCGCCAGGAAACAATCGTTCATTTTTGGTTGGAATCGGGATTGTAATTTCTCCACGACGAATAAAAGCGATGTTTATCCCCATATTTTCTCGAATTCGCAACTCTTCAAGTGTTTTACCTGCAAGGTTTGATTCTTTTCCAATATCAAAAATTGACATGTGACCGTCCCAAGGCATTAGATTAGCATATCTTCTGTCTATTTTTTTATTTTCACGATCGTTTAAGTTCTTTAAAAAGTGATTTTCAATTTTATGATATTGTTCGTTTAGCTTTTTAGGGAAAATTTGATATGCTCCAATCGCAATAATAAGTGCAACAAATGCTACTAATGGAGAGAAGAAAATATTCAACAAGAAACCTACAAAGAATAATCCAAGGCTCATTCTAATTAATATAAGCATTAAAAGTGCGCCTCGATATTTACGTTCTTCCCATAAAGTTTCAACTTCATCAACTTTTACACGACGCAGCGAAAGCGCCCATAAAAAAGGAGCAATGATTACAAGTGTAATAAGCGCAGCTAAGGTGTTGCCAAAACGAGTGTCAGCAACCAGAGGTGCAACAAATTTTGATGATAATAAAATTATAGCAACAATAATTATAGTATGCAGTATGATTTGAGTTATAGACGCTCGTAGTACAATTTGCCAAGTACTGACTGATTTTATCGCTTGTGCATTGACGCTGTAGCGGTTTATGTTTTTAACCCATTTTTTTGGCAGCTTTCGCTCAAGAAGTTCAGAGAAAGGATCTGAATATTTAATTAAAAATGGAGTTGTAAAGGTTGTAACTGCTGATACAGCAACAATAATTGGATACAAGAAATCGCTGGTAACTTTTAATGTCATACCCAGAGTGGCGATAATAAACGAAAATTCCCCAATTTGTGCTAAACTCATACCGGTTTGAACTGATTGCTTAAGCGGTTGACCAGAAAGCAGTGCACCAAATGAGGAACTAAATGCTTTCCCGAAAATGGTAATAAGTGTAATCAAAGCAACAGGGAGTGCATAAGTAATTAAGGTGTCTGGATTGATTAACATTCCGACTGATACAAAGAAAACGGCTCCAAATAGATCTTTTACGGGCTGAATTAAGTGTTCGATTTTTTCTGCCATCGTAGTTTCTGCAATGATAGAACCCATTATAAAAGCTCCTAATGCAGGCGAGAAGCCAACTTTTGCGGCAAATACTACCATCATTAAACATAATGCCAGTGAAATAATAAGCAGCATCTCGTCAGTTAAAAGATGTTTGGCTTTTTTAAGAATCGTTGGTATGATAAAGATTCCTCCTAGGAACCAAATGATTAAAAAGAAAACCAGTTTTAGAACTGATTGTAATAATTCGGCGCCTGAAACTTGATCGCTGACTGCAATAGTCGATAATAAAACAAGCATTAAAATGGCTACAATATCTTCGACTATTAAGGCTCCAAATACTATTCCGGCGAATTTTTTACCTTTTACTCCCAGTTCATCAAAGGCTCTAATAATGATGGTCGTTGATGAAATTGAAAGTGTTGCTCCAAGAAAAACGCTGTCCATTTTTCCCCAGCCCATCCATTGTCCTACGCAATAGCCGATAATGGTCATGAATAAAATCTGGGTTATTGCAGTGATGGAGGAGGTGCCTCCAACTTTCATCAGCTTTTTAAAACTAAATTCGAGTCCTAAACTAAACAACAAAAAGATAACCCCAATTTCGGCCCATACTTCAACACTTTTCATGTCGGTTATTGAAGGGAAAAAATCAAAGTGGTTTCCAGCCAAGAATCCTGCGATCAGGTATCCTAAAACTAGAGGTTGTTTCATTTTTTTAAATAATAAAACAGCGATTCCTGCAGTCATCAGGATTAATCCCAGATCACTGATTAAGGGTTGTAAATGGTGTGTACTTTCGGCAGCGGCGTTTAAGGCAATCATAAAGGGTATTTTGTTTTAAGGAGCTTAGTCCGATTTTTTATTTAAGCTGTTTACTTAAATAGCCCTTTTTAGATTGGTTCATGGCGCTTTCGTATGCCATTCAGCAGTGATGAAAAAAACAATATTTTTTCGGCAAAAGGATTTTTGTTTGAATCTGGATTAACTTCCTGCGTTAAAAAAAAAGCTATCTCGATAAAGATAGCTTTTTTTTAGAAAATATTTTAGGTTTTATTTAAATTCCTACATAATTACTAGGAGTTATCTGCATTAATTCAGTTCGAACAGCATCAGAAACTTCTAAAGTTGCAATGAAATTGTGAATTGCATTTTTATCAATGGCTTCATTTGTTCTTGTTAGTCCTTTTAATGCTTCATATGGATTTGGATATGCTTCGCGGCGTAAAATAGTTTGAATAGCTTCTGCAACAACAGCCCAGTTTTTCTCTAAATCTTCGGCAAATTTACTTTCGTTTAATAATAATTTATTTAAACCTTTTAGAGTTGCTTCAAAAGCAATAATGGTGTGTCCCATTGGAACTCCAACATTACGTAAAACAGTACTGTCTGTTAAATCGCGTTGTAATCTTGAAATAGGCAATTTGGCTGCTAAATGCTCAAAAATTGCGTTTGCAATTCCTAGATTTCCTTCTGAGTTTTCAAAATCAATAGGATTTACTTTATGCGGCATTGCTGATGAACCAATTTCGCCTGCTTTTATTTTTTGTTTGAAATATTCCATTGAAACATAAGTCCAAATGTCACGGTCTAAATCAATAATGATATTGTTGATTCTTTTTAAACCATCAAAGAATGCTGCAAAATGATCGTAGTGCTCAATTTGAGTTGTTGGAAAAGAATGGTGTAAACCTAAATCTGTTTCAACGAATTTATTTCCAAATTGTTTCCAGTCGATTTGCGGATATGCTACATGATGTGCATTGAAGTTTCCTGTTGCACCGCCAAATTTAGCTGCAAATGGAACATTAAATAACAAACGCATTTGCTCTTCAAGACGCTCTACAAAAACTAAAATTTCTTTTCCTAAACGAGTAGGAGAGGCTGGTTGTCCGTGCGTACGTGCAAGCATTGGTATGTCTTTCCATTCTACACTTAATTCTTTTAATTTAGAAATTAAAGCAATTAACGATGGCATATAAACCTGCTCAAAAGCTTCTTTTGTAGAAAGTGGAATTGCAGTATTGTTAATATCTTGAGATGTCAGTCCGAAGTGAATAAACTCTTTGTATTTAGATAAACCTAATTTTTCAAAGGCATCTTTAATAAAGTATTCAACCGCTTTTACATCGTGATTGGTTACTTTTTCAGTTTCTTTAATCCAAAGCGCATCTTCTGTAGAGAAATTTTTGTAGATATCTCTTAAGCTGTCAAATAAACTAGAGTCTATGTCTGAAAGCTGTGGCAAAGGCACTTCGCATAAGGCAATGAAATATTCAATTTCAACCAATACGCGATATTTGATTAAAGCTTCTTCTGAGAAAAAAGGTGCTAAATTTTGAGTTTTATTTCTATATCTTCCATCAATTGGCGATATAGCATTCAGTTCGTTTAGAGTAGTCATTGTTATGTTGTTTTTCGAAAGGTGCAAATATAAGCTATTGTTAAAACTTCTGAAAATTACCGAAGCGTTATTATATAGGAACTTTTAAATTAAATACTAGTTTTGAAAATTTTATCCCAAATGGTAAAGTAAAAGCCAAAATTATGAACTTCATTTTTATGATGATCACCATGAAATTTTGTGGTAGAAATCCATTTTGTCATAAAGTTTTTGTGCCAGAATGCAGGAAATAGATTTTTCTGTAAATGACCAAATATTCCATACATCAAATTTAAAAACAGATAAATGATTATACTGATGTAATTAAATTGAAAAATAGAAATGAGAATAAGCCATATAAAACCAAATCCCAGAGTTTCTATAGGATGAAGTACAAATAAGCTATAAACATTGGTATTGATGTGAGTGTGATGCAATTTATGAATAGGATAAAACCATTTTAAAGTATGTGCCAGAAAATGAAAACAAAACATAAAAAAGTCCATCAAAATAATGAGTATAAGAGTATCGATTACAGCCGAAGTTAAAGAAACCGAAAAATCTATTCGAATTATTTGTAGTTGATACAATTTAAACCCTAAAGCGGTAACTAATATATTGCAGATCAAAGTCGAAATAACCCATTTACGATCCTTTATATTTAAAACAGTGTTTTTGGGTTCAATTATTTTTCCAATTAAAACCGCCATTAGCAACAGAATTCCATTTTCTATTGTAAAAACAAGTAATTGAGCCAAGAAACCTATTTGCGATAATTGCTGTAAAAGATTTTCTGCGATCATGATATTTTTTCCAGTTCGAATAATTTTTTTCTCATTTCTGAAACGCCTTCGGTCGCAGTTTTAGCAATAACTTCGACTTTGTTCTGAATATTAGGAATAGAAATTGGTTTAGGATCAATGTAAAAAACTGGGGTAATACTATAGGTGTAAGAAATTAATCCAGCAGCAGGATATACTTGAAGCGAAGTTCCAATTACGGCCAGATAATCAGCTTCTTCTACAATCGAAATGGCTTCTTCAAGTGCAGGAACTTCTTCACCAAACCAAACAATATGTGGTCTCAATTGATGACCGTTTTTATCAAGATCACCAGTAAATAAATCATTGGTCCAGTCTAGAATTAATTCGCGATTTTTTGTGCTTCTTACTTTTAATAATTCTCCATGTAAATGCAAAACTTTTGAGCTTCCTGCGCGTTCATGCAAATCATCAACATTTTGAGTAACAATATAAACATCAAAATGGTTTTCTAATTCAGCTAAAATCTGATGTCCTAAATTCGGTTTTACTTCCTTAAGCTGCTGGCGTCTTTTGTTGTAAAAATCCAGAACTAAATCTTGGTTTTTATGCCAGCCTTCGGGAGTTGCAACTTCCATTACGTCGTGGCCTTCCCATAAGCCATCGCTGTCTCGAAAAGTTTTAATACCACTTTCGGCACTGATGCCGGCGCCGGTTAGAACAACTAATTTCTTTTTCATTTTTGTTTTCAATTAAAAGATAAAAATAACAATTTCAAAAATGTAAGACTTGCTTATTATGCTCTTTTTTAAGTAAATTCGAGAGAAATAAACCGTACTTATACTTATTGTTTTGGTTTCGTAAATTATTTAGTTTTAATGTTCAATTTAGAAATAGAAAATCTACATGATTTTAATACAGTTTACAGGACTATCGGGTTCGGGAAAAACGACATTAGCCGAAAATGTTCGACATTTATTAGTTCAAAATAATTATAAAGTCGAAATAATTGACGGTGATGTGTACCGAAAGACAATTTGTAAAGATTTGGGTTTTTCTAAGAAAGACAGATGTGAGAACGTAAGACGTCTTTTTGATGTCGGAAAAAAAATTACGGAGAGAAATATTATTGTTTTAATGTCAGTAATCAATCCTTACGAAAGTGTACGAAAGGAACTAAGACAACATCAATTTGTTAGAACTGTATTTTTGGATTGTTCAGTAGAAAGCTTAATAAAAAGAGATCCAAAAGGATTGTATAAAAAAGCTTTGCTGCCAGATCATGACAGTGATAAAATTAAAAACTTTACCGGAATAAGTGATGTTTTTGAAGTTCCTGTAAAACCAGATCTAATTCTTAAAACAGATTTTGAATCAGAAACTTTTTCAACAAATAAACTTTATCATTTTATTGTTTCCAATCTTTAAAACAGATTTGGGTTTTGAGCTTTTTTGAATTTATTAAAAGTTCACTTATTGACGAAAAAATATAGTTCTTGCAAATTGTATATTTATATACCTAAACAAATTATGTTGAATTTAAATTTTAAAATATATGAATCCTTCCTCCAGTATACTTCCTATTGCTTTCTTAGTGAATAAATTACAACAAGAACTTGCTTTATGCGAAAGTGAATTATGGACGCCGCATTTTAATACTGGTCGGTATGAAGGAAACTGGACAAGTGTTTCTTTGCGATCGCAGTCGGGTTTAGTAAGTGATATTACTTCTTTTCCGAATATAGAGTATATAAATACTTCTTTGTTAGAGCGTTGTTATTATTTTAAAGAAATTATGGATTGGTTTCAATGTGAGAAAGAAGCCGTACGCTTATTACGTTTGGGACCAAACAGCGAAATAAAAGAACATGTGGATAACGACACGTCTTATGAAGATGGTTTTTTTAGAATTCATGTTCCGATTTTAACAAATTCTGAAGTTTTCTTTTATGTCGACAAAAAACGAGTTCCAATGAAAATGGGGGAGTGCTGGTACGCTAATTTTCAATTGCCGCACAGTGTAGAAAATAAAAGTGGCGAGCCTAGAATTCATCTTACGATTGACTGTATAAGAAACGAATGGTCTGATAAACTATTTGCGCAAATGGGTTTTGATACGAGTAGTTTTTCCAATCAAAAGGAGTATTCACATGAAGTTAAACAGCTTATTATTGAGGAACTTTCTCGTAATCCATCAGAAATAAATGCCAAAATTATTGCAGATCTTCAAGCTAAATAAATTCAAAAAAAATGAAAAATATAGATCATCCCCTTTCAAACTGGATTCCGTATAAATTAATTGAAAATGATAATGAACTTTTTTTTGAATGGATTTATTTATCAGATGAAAAAATTATTGCGCCTTTTTTTCAGGAAACTATTTCTAAATGTAAAGCATATGAGTTTAACTCAAAAAGAGTTAAAGTTGTAAGTACACTTGAAAATTTGATCGAATGGTCGCAAGAACTAGAATCGGTCCCGTTAAAAACTTTGGTTTTTCATGTTTCCAGATGTGGTTCTACAATGTTGAGTCAATGTTTAGCCACTTCTTCTGAGAATATCATGATTTCTGAAGGACCTATTATTGATCAAATTTTGAGATGTCCTAATTTGGATCTTGACAAAAAAACAAATCTTTTAAAAGCGGTACTTCAATTTTTAGGTCAAAAGAGATCACCTGAACAAAAATATTTAATTGTAAAGCTCGATGCCTGGCATATATTCAATGCAAGTTATTTTAGAAGTGTTTTTCCTGAAACTCCTTTTGGATTACTATATAGAAATCCTGTTGAGGTTTTAAAATCGCATCAAAAAATGATGGGAATGCATATGGTTCCAAATTTAATTCCGCCAGCTGTTTTTGGAATTTCATTTGAGGAAATGGAGGGAACAAGTTTTTCGCAGTATGGAGCTTTGGTTTTAGAGAAATATTTTCAGGGTTTTCTGGATTTTTACGAAACAGATCAAAATGTTACACTTTTAAATTATAATGAAGGAATGAAAAATGCTTTAGAAAAATTAATTTCCTTTATTAATATTGATTATTCACATGATGAGCTCGAAAAAATGTGGTCACGTTTAAAACAGCACTCTAAAAATAAAGACGTTGCTTTTGAAGGTGATTTATTTAAAGAAGAAGAACTCTCAATTGATTTTTCAAAGCTTGATTTTTTGCACGAAAAATTAAATAATACATTGCTTGAGCATTTAGAACACTGAAAATACAAATGAATTTTTGTTTTGTTTATTTCTAATGTATTTTTGCGGCAAACAAATAAAAAATGGTTGATTTAGATTACCTCGCTTTTCTTGAAAATATATTAACGGATAATCGTAAAGAAAGATTTTTAAACGTACTTGGAAATCGTACTAAACATTTTACTATTGCAGTTGAAGATGTTTTTCAAATGCATAACACAAGTGCCGTGATGCGCAGTTGTGAAGTTTTTGGAATTCAGGAATTAAATGTTATTGAACAGCGCTACGGAAAAAAAATAGATAAGGAAATTGCCATGGGCGCTCAAAAATGGGTAGATATTAATCAGTTTGATTCTGTCAGCAATTGTATTTCTACTTTAAAAAATCAAGGTTATCAAATTATTGCAACTACTCCGCATGAGAATGATTGTTTGCTGGAAGATTTTGATATTACAAAACCAAGTGCTTTATTTTTTGGAACAGAACGAGATGGATTATCCGAAGAAATATTAGAAAAAGCCGATGGTTTCCTTAAAATCCCGATGGTTGGTTTTACAGAGAGTTTGAATATTTCTGTTTCAGCTGCGATCATTATTCAAAACCTAACCAATAGACTGCGAAATTCTGATATTAAATGGCAGTTGTCTGAAGAAGAGATTCTAGAAAAACGTTTGTCTTGGGCTAGAAATTCAATTAAAGATATTAAGCGAATTGAGGCGCGTTATTATGAAGAAAATCCAAGATGAATTTTAAAGATACTAAGGTGCTAAGGTTCTGAGATACTAAGATAAAAAACTTAGAACCTCAGAACCTCAGTACCTTTTTTACAAAGTATAATTCAAATTAATACTCCATCGGTAATTAGCTTCCATGTTGCCATTTGACAAATGCTGCGTTATTGGAAGCATTGCATTTACACCAATCGAAAATTTATCTTTTCCTGCTTCAATGCCAAATTTTCCAAATAAAATATCTCCCGCAGTATTTGGTAAATCAAGTCCGTGTTGCTTATTAGTTTGGTAAACTTCACCCGCAAGTCCTACCTGCGGAACAATTTGAAATTTATTTGCATCAAACAAATAGAAAAAAGTACCAGCATAATTAAATTGGTCGCCGTATTGGTAATTTTTACTGTTTTCAGTTTTAAAAATATAGTTTAAAGTAGTGTTTAGACCTAGATTTTTGTGTTTGATTACATATTCTGAAACCAAAGGAAAATCCCAGCTTCCTGTTCCTAATTGAAAACTCTGATTTATAGTTCCTAAATTGTTGATTTCTTTGAATTTTCCCGTTGGAATCTTAACTCCACCGCCAAGATTTAGTTTATGAGTAAAAACCGTACTGTCTTTTTGAGTTTCATAAACAGTATAAAGTCCCATAACAGTCATGTCGCCTAGACCTTCAATACTTTGGGTACCTGCTGTTAATTGTCTTTCATGAAAATGATATGGAAGTAAAGCGGAAATCTGAATTTTCTCTGAAATCGGAATCCTTGTCCAAGCTTGAACAGTATTGAAATTTTCGTCTATCCAAGGCGAATTTGCAAAAATACCATCACGGCTTGTATAGCTTTGTTTAAAATATCGAAGCCCAACAAAATTGTTATTCAACATCGAGCTAAAACCCATACTTCCGCCGCTTGCAGAACACCCGCAGGCATCACATTCAAAATCTTCCATAAGAGCCAAACGCTGAAAGGTGAATGTCGAAATACTGTCTTTTACAGTAGAACTAAAGGCTGAAAATCCAACCAAAAAAGTGCAAAGTATTATTAAATTTTTCATTTTTATTGTTTTTAGGAGCTAATCCCGCTTTTCGTTTCAAGCTTTTTTCAAAATCTCATTTTTCTATAAGTTTATAAAGCTTCCGTTGGCCGCTCTATAAACTCAAGAAAAACAAGGTCTTTCTTCAAAAAGGCTTTCCACTTCAATCGGGGCTAGGCGCCTGTTTTCATAAGATTTTTTTTTGTCATTTTTGATAAGGCAATTTTGTCATTTCGACGGAGGAGAAATCAAACTCGTTGGTCGACAAAGATTTGCGCTTTTCTTTACGGAGTTTCTAGTGTGATTTCTCCTCCGTCGAAATGACAAACTTTGATGATGTACTTTGTCAAAATTCCGAGAAACGTTTATCTGTCAAATATTGATTATCTGTCAGTGTTTTTAGAAAAGTGATTAGTTGTGTTTTTTCTGTAGCAGAAAGCGCAATTCCAAATTTTCCATTCTGTTTTAAAATTGGATCTAAAGTTGGAGAATCTTCAATTCCGCTTGCATAATGATCTAAAACACCTTCCAGAGTCCCAAATCGACCATCATGCATATAGGGACCAGAAACTTCTACATTTCGTAAACTTGGTACTTTAAATTTGTAATAATCACTCGCCAGTTCTGTTACTCTATATCGTCCAACATCATTAACGGCTGGATTTACAGCTAAACCATTATTTCGGAACGAATTATCAGTCTGTAAATCTGTTGCATGACATGAAGCACATTTTGATTTGAACAAATCGTAACCTGCCAATTCATCAGAAGTTAAAGTTCCGCCAGATTCATTTCGTCTGTATTTGTCAAATTTTGAATTTGATGAAATCACCATAACCATAAATTGAGAAAGGGCTTTCAGCATATTTTCGGTTGTAATGGCACCATCGTCAAAAGCCTGCCCAAATAGTTTTTGATATTCTTTGTCGGCTTTCATCATTTTTAGAATAGCATTCAAATCACCATTCATTTCGATCGCACTTTTAAGCGGAATCAGCGGCTGTAAATCTAAATGATCGGCAGCACCGTCGTACATAAAAGTAGTTTGAAACCCTAGGTTTTGAATGGATGGTGTGTTTCGTGTTCCCTGAGCATTGTCTACACCATGACTTACAGTATGTCCGTGATGCGTAAAGGCATTTGCTTGAATATGACAGAAACCACAGGAAACTACTCCGTCAGATGCTAAACGTCCATCGTAGAATAGTTTTTTTCCTAGTTCGAATCCTTTTACTGTTGGCGGATTTAAGGCAATATTATAAGCAAGATCTGGAAAGTTTGACGGAACTTTAAATTCCAGCGGCACATTTATATATTCGTCATCTTGATCTGAGCAGCTCCATAATAATGGAATGATCAGCCAAAGAAAATATTTTATTTTCAACATGTTTTTTTGGGTTTTAAGAAGCACAAAAGGTGTTTTTTAGCCCTGACAGAAGTGATATCCTTTTACGGCGGTGTTTGCCGTGAAAGATTTAACGGATGGCAGGACGGGTGGTCTGTTAAACCATAACTTTTGTGCTCCTGAAAATAAGTTTAGTCGTTATGTACGTGATCTACTCTAAACATTGCAGAGATGTTTTGAGTAATTAATGGCAAATTAGCACCGCCCATAATCATCGCACCCATTCCACCCATGTTGTTGTCAGAAAGTTTGATTTTGTTTTTTCCGTCGATAATTTTCGAAAGATCTGTGATAATGTGTACCGCAGGAGTAATGTTTGTACGAACTAAAGCTTTTGTTGGAAAATCTAAAGTTACTTCAGTATAGTTATAGTCTGTTCCTGTTTTTCCTGTGTGAATCATAAAAGGAGTCGCAGTTGTAACTGTTGGTGAAGTAAATGTGCCCTCAAGCGCTAGAAATTTATATCCAGCAGCCCATGACCACATCATTCCGGCGGCATCGGCTTGCGCTAAGAAATCGCCTTGTCCTGCAGCACCTAATTTCCATTGTTCTTCGTCAACTCCAATTCCGAATTTTACTTTTGTGTAGTCTCCAGCAGGAATATCAGCAAGTTGAAATTGTTGTCCAGCAGCAGTAGATTCATCTGCAATAAAGTAGCTTTTGCTTTTTGGGTATGTAAAAGTAGTTCCGTCTGCTTTTGTAAAAACAACATTGCTGACAATATATTTTACAAGACTAATTTTTAATACTTCATTGTTAGAAGTTGTGTTTCCTTGTGTGCTTAAAATTAAATCGTTTGCTCCGTAAGCGTTGTCAAATTTTAAAGTGATTTTTCCGTTTCCTGTAATCGTTTCGTTGTTATCATCGTTTGAACAAGAAAATAAAGATATAGATAGTGTTACAATAGCTAAAGCTCTGTATAAAGTATTTTTCATTTTTATGAGTTTTATATAATTTAAATTTGAGATGTGCGTAAGCACGTTTCATTGCTTTTGGGCAATAAAAATGATTTCAATTGTAAAATTGAAAATAGATTTAAAAAATTATATAAAATAGGATGGAGGGCGAAACGAAGTGTTCGAAACCGAAACAGGTTTTTGGTCTAAAACAGAAAAGTTTTGTGTTTTAGTTTTAATAGGCACTATTAAGCTATAAGGTGCTGTAATTGTATTTTGAATATAAACAATCTCTGATTTTTCTTTAAGATTGTTCTCCATTTTTTTCTCGTTATCGGCGTATTTTTTCAAGCTTTTTTGAAGTTCGCATCGACCGTTACAGGTATTGAAAACTTGTTTACGCTGTACACAAATGGTTTTTATAATTTCTTCCTGATTTAGTTTGAAATTAGTATAAACAAAGAAATTGCCAAAGGATGGCAGTAAAAGTATACCGGAAAGTAATATGATGAAGATATTCTTCAAGGCTTGATTTCGTTGTTTCGAATGCAAAAGTACATTTAATTCGTTTTGGAAAGAACTAATTTTAATTTTTTTCAAAAAAAAATCTTCAGGAGGTTTAAGTAATTAAGATTCTTTTAAATGATAAAGCCGACAAGTTTTTGAAAACGTGTCGGCTTTAATATGTAATTTGAAATAAAAATTATTCTTTAACAATAACCCAAGCTCCTGAAGCTAAAAGAGTTTCTGCTTTTTTATATTTCATTGTTTCTGTTTTACCAGTTGCAACTTCTTGAATAGTTACATTGTCATTACGATTGATTTTTGGCATTTCTCTAACAATGGTTTCTGTAACTTGACGTTGCTGTGTTTCTCCAGCTTCGCGATTAATTTCTTCGCTGTTTACAATTTCGTCTTTGCTTAATTGTAAATTTTCTTTCTGGCGAACTTCTCTTGCTTCGTGAATTTCAGGAACGTTTTGAGCAGGTAAATCTCCTTTAAATAAGAATGAAATAACTTCTTTATTAACGTTGTCCAACATTCCTCTAAACAAATTGAAAGCTTCTAATTTGTAAATAAGCAATGGATCTTTTTGTTCGTGAACAGCCAATTGAACAGATTGTTTCAATTCGTCCATTTTACGTAAATGTTTTTTCCAAGCTTCATCAACAATCGAAAGTGTGATGTTTTTCTCAAAATCAGCAATTAACTGAGCTCCTTCGCTTTCGTATGCTTTCTTTAAGTCTGTAACAACATTAAGCGTTTTGATTCCGTCAGTAAATGGAACTACGATTCTTTCAAAATGGTTGTTTGGCTCTTCGTAAACTCCTTTAATAATAGGGAAAGCTTCTCTTGCGCTTCTTTCTGTTTTTTCAGTGTAGAAAGCAAGTGCTTCTTTGTATACTTTTCCAGTAATTTCAACATCTGATAATTTTGTAAAATCAGCTTCTGAGATTGGAGAAGTAATTCCGAAGTAACGAATTAAATCAAAATCGAAATTTTTGAAATCGTTTGTTACTTTATTATTGCTTACGATTAGTTCACACGTATCGTAAAGCATATTTGCGATATCTAGTTTTAAACGCTCACCAAACAATGCATGACGACGACGTTTGTAAACTACTTCACGTTGTGAGTTCATTACGTCATCATATTCTAATAAACGTTTACGAACACCAAAGTTATTTTCTTCTACTTTTTTCTGAGCGCGCTCAATAGATTTAGTCATCATCGAATGTTGAATAACTTCACCTTCTTGAAGTCCCATTCTATCCATAACTTTAGCTACTCTTTCAGAACCAAATAAACGCATTAAGTTGTCTTCTAGAGAAACATAAAATTGAGAACTTCCTGGATCTCCTTGACGACCAGCACGACCACGTAACTGTCTGTCTACACGACGAGAATCATGACGTTCTGTACCAACGATTGCTAAACCTCCTGCAGCTTTTACTTCTGGAGATAATTTAATATCGGTACCACGACCAGCCATGTTTGTAGCAATAGTTACAACTCCGGCTTTACCAGCTTCTTCAACGATTTGTGCTTCTTGCTTGTGCATTTTAGCATTTAATACGTTGTGTGTAACACCTCTCATTTTTAACATTCGGCTTAACAATTCAGAGATCTCTACAGAAGTTGTTCCAATTAAAACTGGTCTTCCAGCGTTTGATAATTCAGTAACATCTTCGATAACAGCGTTGAATTTCTCTCTTGTTGTTTTGTAGATATAATCTTCTTTGTCTATTCTAGCAATCGGACGGTTGGTTGGAATTTCAACAACATCCAATTTGTAAATCTGCCATAACTCTCCAGCTTCAGTAACTGCTGTACCTGTCATACCACCCAATTTGCTGTACATTCTGAAATAATTCTGTAATGTAACAGTTGCAAAAGTTTGAGTTGCAGCTTCAATTTTTACATTTTCTTTAGCTTCAATCGCTTGGTGTAATCCGTCAGAATAACGACGACCATCCATAATACGACCTGTTTGCTCATCGACAATCATAATTTTGTTGTCCATGATCACATATTCTACATCTTTTTCGAATAAAGCATATGCTTTTAAAAGTTGTGTAAGAGTATGGATACGCTCGCTTTTTACTCCAAAATCTTGGAATAATCTTTCTTTAGCTTCCGCTTCAGCGTCTTTATCTAATTTTTGTTTTTCAATTGCAACGATTTCTGTACCAATGTCTGGTAAAACGAAGAAATCTGCATCTGTATCTCCAGAAAGGTATTTAATACCATTATCTGTTAATTCTACTTGATTATTTTTTTCTTCAATCACAAAGTATAAAGCTTCATCTACTTTATGCATTTCGCGATTGTTATCTTGCATATATTGATTTTCGGTTTTTTGAAGCAATTGTTTGATTCCTTCTTCACTCAAAAATTTAATTAATGCTTTATTTTTAGGTAAACTTCTGTAAGCTCTTAATAATAAGAATCCGCCTTCTTTAGTATTTCCTTCTTTAATTAATTTTTTAGCTTCTGCCAAGAAACCGTTTGCTAATTGACGTTGTTGCGCAACTAGATTTTCGATTTTTGGTTTCAACTCGTTAAATTCATGACGATCTCCCTGAGGAACTGGTCCTGAAATAATAAGCGGTGTTCTTGCATCATCAATTAATACAGAATCGACCTCGTCGACAATAGCATAATTGTGTTTTCTTTGAACTAAATCGCTAGGCGAGTGCGCCATGTTATCTCTTAAGTAGTCAAAACCAAATTCATTATTAGTTCCGTAAGTGATATCAGCATCGTATGCTTTTTTTCTTTGCTCAGTACTTGGCTGGTGATTATCGATACAATCAACAGTTAAACCGTGAAATTCGAATAAAGGCGCTTTCCATGTGCTGTCACGTTTTGCTAAGTAGTCATTCACCGTTACCAAGTGAACTCCGTTTCCTGTCAAAGCGTTTAAGTATAAAGGAAGTGTTGCTACCAAAGTTTTACCTTCACCCGTTTGCATTTCGGCAACTTTACCTTCGTGCAAAACCATTCCTCCAATTAACTGAACATCATAATGAATCATGTCCCAAGTAATTTCTTTACCTGCTGCGTTCCATTTGTTAGCCCAAGTTGCTTTATCACCTTCAATAGTAACATATGTTTTTGAAGCTGAGAATTCTCTGTCTTTTGGAGTGGCAGTAACTTCAATAAATGAATTGTCTTTAAAACGACGTGCTGTTTCCTTAACTACAGAAAATGCTTCTGGAAGAATTTCTAATAAAGTTTTTTCAGAAATTTCATAAGCTTCTTTTTCAAGACTGTC
Source organism: Flavobacterium sp. YO64 (assembly GCF_004119505.1). NCBI lineage: Bacteria > Pseudomonadati > Bacteroidota > Flavobacteriia > Flavobacteriales > Flavobacteriaceae > Flavobacterium > Flavobacterium sp. YO64. Next base: position 78,169 of record NZ_NRQV01000001.1, read on the forward strand.
TATTGCATCATAAAGATCTTCTCTTTTGTCGATGTCTTCGATGTTTTCAACTTCAGCTTTAAGCGAAGCAATTTTAGCATCTTTATCTGCTCTGGCTTCTTTAATTCTATCTTTAAAATATACAGTTCTAGCTCTTAGGTCATCGTGAGATAAAGCCATTAAGCTGGTTTCGAATGTTTTAATTTTGTTTAAATAAGGTTGTAAAGCTTTGACATCTTTTTGAGATTTATCACCTACAAAGACCTTGATGATGCTGTTTATGAAACTCATAATTTATTAGTATTTCTTTATTATATGTTGTGTATTTGAACCAAAAAAAAAGCCTCGATGATGAGACTTTTTCCTTTGGTTTATTTTTTAATATTCATCCTCATTCCAAAGATAATCTTCGTCTGTTGGATAATCAGGCCAAATTTCTTCCATTGATTCATATATCTCGCCTTCATCTTCGATTGATTGAAGGTTCTCTACTACTTCTAATGGAGCACCAGCTCTAATAGCGTAGTCAATAAGTTCGTCTTTGTTAGCAGGCCATGGCGCATCACTTAAATAAGATGCTAATTCTAATGTCCAATACATCTGTTATCTGTTTAGTTTGTGCAAAAATAAATTTTTTACTGAAAAAGACAAGTAAATTTTGATTTATTTTAATAAAATTTAAGAACGTCTTTTAAATTGCAGATTTTAGATTGTTGATTTTAGATTGATACATTGAAAAAAATCTAAAAACGAAGCTCTAAAATCTAAAATTTTACTTGCGAGGAATCCATTTCACTTCCTCCGCTTTTAAGTCTGAGGACAACTTTCGTGCCAAGACAAAAAGGTAGTCAGAAAGTCGGTTTAAGTACTTGATTGCTACTTCAGGAACGTGTTCATTATGGCTTAAATGCACTGCCAAACGTTCTGCTCGGCGGCAAATGCAGCGTGCTATATGACAATGTGACACGGTGGGATGACCGCCCGGTAAAACAAAATGAGTCATTGGCGGTAAACTTTCCTCCATTTTGTCGATTTCGTTTTCAAGTAATTCAATATCAGAATCAATAATGCCTAAGTTTTTCAAACGAAGTTCACCGTTTTTTAAAACTTCTTTTTCTTGTGGAGTTGCTAATATTGCTCCAACAGTAAATAAGCGATCTTGAATTTCTATTAGAATAGTTTTATAATGAGAATCCATTTCTTGATCGCGAATTAATCCAATGTAAGAATTTAATTCGTCAACAGTTCCGTAACTGTCAATCCTGATATGATCTTTAGGAACTCGCGTGCCTCCAAAAAGAGCCGTAGTTCCTTTGTCACCTGTTTTTGTATATACTTTCATTTTTTTAAAGATACTAAGGTTCTGAGGTGCTAAGATGCTAAGAAAGTTTCTAAGATACTAAGATTCTAAGATTCTAAGTTTTTTCTCTTTGTGTTAATCTGGTTTTTTTAAGATTCTAAGGCTTTTCTTTTCCGATTAAACATTTAACCAAATAAGCGGTTAAACTATTTCGTGGTATCACTTTCAATTAATCCGTCTCTTAAACGAATAACGCGATGCGCATAGGCTGCAATATCCTCTTCGTGTGTTACTAAAATTACTGTATTTCCTTGTGCGTGGATATCGCCAAAAAGCTTCATAATTTCTACCGAAGTTTTACTGTCTAAGTTTCCTGTTGGTTCATCGGCCAAAATAATAGAAGGTTTGTTAACCAAAGCTCGAGCAATAGCAACACGCTGACGTTGTCCTCCAGAAAGCTGATTAGGTTGGTGATCCATTCTATCAGCTAGATTAACCTGCGTTAGTACTTCAACTGCTCTCGCATTACGTTCTGATTTTGAATGTCCGGCATAAATCATTGGTAATGCAACATTGTCTAGGGCAGTTGTTCTTGGCAAAAGATTAAAGGTTTGAAATACGAAACCAATTTCTTTGTTTCTAATTCCTGCCAATTCATCGTCTTTCATCTGGCTGACATCTTTTCCGTTTAAAATATATCGCCCAAAAGTTGGCGTATCTAAACAACCTAATAAATTCATTAAAGTTGATTTTCCAGATCCCGAAGGCCCCATTAATGCAACATATTCTCCTTTGTTGATTTCTAAATTAATTCCTTTTAAAACATATACAATTTCATTACCTAAAACAAAATTTCGTTTTATGTCGGTTATTTTAATTAATGGATTTGCCATTTCGTTTTACAATTTTTGGATTTAAAAGTACAAAACACTTTTCAATAAACGATAAGTAGTTTTAAATTGAATTATGTTACAAAATGAAGTTTTTTATATTGATTTACGTTTTTGTGCTTGTTTGGATAATATAAAATTAGAATCGAAAATGCTGTTATACCATTTTGAGTTGTTTTTATGTAATTATCATGTTTTTTAAATTTTACTGAATTATATTGTATTTAACGCTGTAAAAGTGATAATTGTGTAATAAAACGCTTAAGGTTATAACTATATTTGTTATGTAATCTTAAATAATCAGAATTATGAAAAATATACAATTAGTGTCAGGAATTGCATTTATTGCATTAATTTTTACTTCGTGTAAAGATGAGAAACAAGAAAAAGCTCAAAAAACAATAGATTCTTATGTGGCTTATGTCGATTCAGTTAAAAATGTAACCGCTGATGATTTGAAAGAAAATTGGAAAGGTGTAGAAACTGAATATGATAAAAGAGCAGAAGAAGCACAATTGGCTTTGGCGGATATTAAAGACAATACTGCGGCAACGGAGAAAATAAATACGAGTAAAGTTAAATATGAAGAGTTTAGAAATGAGATGGCTGTCCTTTTTGCCCCAAGTCCAAGCCCAAAACAACAATTACGAAATGCCTTATTTGGTGAAGGCAAGATTGGTGATGATATGAATTTTGATTGGGTAAATGCTAAAAACATTCATAGTGTTTACCAGCAATTTGTTCATACGGTTGAGAATAATAAAGATAAGTATTCGAGAGAAGACTGGGATGAAGTTAAACTTATGTATGAGGCACTTGACAGCCGTAAAAATACAGTTGAAAAAGAAGGTCTTACTGCCGAAGATAACAGAAAAATTGCCGGTTTGAAACTTAAGTTTGCGCCTATGTATACAGTAAATAGAATGGGAGCGAAGTCTGAAGAAACTGCAGCTGCTAAAAAATAATGTTCAAACTTTTTATTGAAATAAAAAAGACGATCATCACTGATCGTCTTTTTTTATGCTCTAATTATAAAATGCTCTTTTTCTTGTTCATATCTAAAAAATACAAATCCCCATTGAAAGGTATCGATAGTAACTTTTACTTTTGGGTGATTTTTTATGATTTCCCAAGTTTCTTCCATTTCTGCAGACCAATGTATATCATCAAAAATCCAAACCGAATCGTTGTTGATTGTTGGCAATAAACTTTCAAAATAAGCCAAAGTTGCTTTTTTAGAATGATTACCGTCAAAGTAAATTAGATCGTATGTTTTAGAATTTAGATTTTCAGAAACTAAAAATGATTCAAATTCTGCAATTATGTTTTCAACGTTTTTGCAATCAAATTTTTCTAATTGATTTTTGGCAATATCTCCAGTTTGTGCACATCCTTCAATAGTAACAACTTTTGCTTTTGTGTTTCCAAGAGCTAGGGCAGAAGTTGCTAAACCTAATGATGTTCCTATTTCAAGAATGTTATTTGGGTTGAAATAATTGGTTACTCTAAATAATAATTCAGCACGTTTTGGAGAAATTCCAGCCGTCAATGCAATTTTAGAAATTTGTCTTTTATCGGATTTAAATACTTTTGAACCTGCACCGAAATCAGTTACTTCAATGAAATTTTTATTTTCAAGAAGTGACTTTCTGTATTTTTTTAGAATTTTATATTCTGGTTTAGGTTTCTTGTCATAGAAACATTTTGTGAGCAGACTAAAAACGAAAGGGGAGTGAACACCATGTTCGTTTTTAGAATTCCAAAGAAATTTTAGATAAGATTGTATTTGAAAAAGCATTCTTATAATATTTCGTTTTCAGGCGAATTAATTTACGGTAATCAGTTTAATTTCAAATATTAAAACAGAACCTCCTGGAATGTCAGAAACAGAATAACTGCCGTATCCTAAATGTGCTGGAACAAACAAAATACCACTTCCGCCTTCTTTAAAAAAGGGTAATCCTTGCTGCCATCCTAAAATTAATTTGCTTAATGGGAAAGTTGCGCCCGAAGCATTTTGATCAAAAACTTTTCCATTGGTAAGAGAGCCTTTGTAGGTAACAGTAACAGATGATTGTGTAATGGGTTGTTTGCCGGTTCCCTCTTCTGTAATGATATAATGTAAACCAGTGTCTGTTTTTTTTGCTGTTAAATTGTTTTTAACTAGATAATCTGTGATTTCTTTTTCGTTTTCAACGCTGTAATCTATTTTTTCAGGAATTTTTTCTAATCCAGAATCACTTGAACAAGAGATAAAAAAGGTAAGAATTGAAAAAGCAACTAATAATTTTTTCATGTGGTATTTGTTTTTAAAGATCGTAAATATATAAAATTAGTCTTTAGTCTATGTTTTAGTCGAAAAAATGATTTTTTTGAAAACGAAAATCTATAACTGAAATATTAACTTTCAAGTTTAGCCGAAAGTTCAAACCAGCGTTCTTCTTTTTTATCTATTTTGTTTATGATGTTTTGCAGTTCGTTTGCTTTTTTCTCAATATCGGCGTCGGCAACTTTTCCGTCAGAGAATAGTTGTTCGATTTTAGTTTTTTCTATTTCTAAATCTTTGATTTCTCTTTCGATTTTTTGATATTCTTTTTGCTCATTGAAACTTAAATTTCCAGTAGGATTGTTTTGTTTCCAGTCTTTCTTTTCGGCTTTGTTTTCTTCTTTTTGAGCTACATCGGCACTGTCTTCATAAGCACGGAAATCAGAATAGTTTCCAGGAAAATTTTCGATTTCTCCATTTCCTCTAAAAACAAATAAGTGATCGACAATTTTATCCATGAAATAACGGTCGTGCGAAACCACTAATAAACATCCTGGGTAGTCTAAAAGGAAACTTTCCAGAACGTTTAGTGTTACAATATCTAAATCGTTTGTTGGCTCATCTAGAATCAAAAAGTTTGGATTCTGAATTAAAACAGTACATAAATACAAACGTTTTAATTCTCCTCCGCTTAATTTTTCAACATAGTCGTATTGTTTTTTGGCATCAAAAAGAAAACGCTCTAACAATTGCGAAGCCGAAATGATTTTTCCTTTTGCAAGCGGAATATATTCTCCGTACTCCTTTATAATATCAATTACACGCTGACCTGGTTTTGGATTAATTCCAGACTGCGTATAATATCCAATTTTAATAGTATCGCCTTTTACTACCCTGCCGCTGTCTGGCGGAATTGTTCCGGTTAGTAAATTTAAAAAGGTAGACTTTCCTGTTCCGTTTTTACCAATAATTCCAATTCTCTCGCCGCGCTGAAAATCAAAACTGAAGTTGTCCAGAATAACACGGTCTTTAAATTTTTTAGAAAGTTTGTGAAGCTCGATAATTTTGCTTCCCATTCTTTCCATATTAATTTCAAGTTCGACTTTGTTTTCTTTACGTCGGCTTTGTGCCTTTTCTTTAATTACATAAAAATCGTCCTGACGTGATTTAGATTTAGTTGTTCTCGCTTTTGGCTGGCGGCGCATCCATTCTAATTCTTTTACAAAAAGATTTTTTGCTTTATCAATACTAGAATTTTCAGAAGTAATTCGCTCTTCTTTTTTCTCTAAATAATAAGAGTAGTTTCCTTTGTACTGATATAATTTCCCGTTGTCTAATTCGATAATTTCATTGCAGACACGTTCCAAAAAGAAACGGTCGTGCGTTACCATAAACAAGGTGATATTTTCTTTGGCAAAATAACTTTCAAGCCATTCAATCATTTCAAGATCTAAATGGTTGGTTGGCTCATCTAGAATCAATAAATCAGGGCGATTGATTAATATGATGGCTAATGAAAGACGTTTTTTTTGCCCTCCAGAAAGATTTTTTACTTTAAGTTTAAAATCCTCAAGTTTTAACTTGAATAAAATTTGTTTGTACTGCGTTTCAAAATCCCAAGCATTATGCTGATCCATTCCGTCAAAAGCTTTTTGGTACGCTTCTTCGTCATTTGGGTTTTCTAGTGCTTTTTCATATGCTTCAATTATTTTAAGCGTTTCATTGTCTGAAGCGAAAATACTTTCTTCAATCGTAAGTTCATCCTGCAAATTATTGTCTTGCGACAGAAAAGCCATTCTAATTCCTTTTCTCAAAACAACTTGTCCGGTATCTGGTTCGTCTAAACCATTAATGATACTCATAATAGTTGTTTTTCCAGAACCATTTTTGGCAATAAAAGCAATTTTTTGATCTTTGTTGATTCCAAAAGAAATGTTGTCAAAAAGGACTCTTTCGCCAAATGACTTTGATATATTTTCTACAGATAAGTAATTCACTTTTGTAATTATAAGTTATAAAATATGAGTTATGAATGTTTTGAAAAACATAACTTTCTGCAAAAGTAAACTATTATCTTGCATTTGCGAATTATTTATGGAGATACGAACCTAGAAGAGAACTCAAATCAAAATAATGTATTTGCTGCGGATTATTTAAGACGGGTTTACGAACCAAAGATTCATTGGTAATAAAATAATGAAGTCCGTCTTTTGTGGTAATTCCTTCAATTTGATGAAATGGGAGTTTTAGATTTATTCGACGCTTATTTCCTGATAAAAAGGATTCATTTTTAAAATCATATAATAAATAGAGAAAAGGCTTTCCGAGTTTTGAATAGCCGCAAAGAACAATTGCTTTTTTGTTTTCAAGAAAAACGGCACCCGTAACTAAACCTTTTGTGTTAATTGTATTTTTAAATTGTGCAATATAATTTCCAGCTTGATTAGGTAAAACGTAAATGCTGGTTTTAGATGATTTCCATTGTTTAGTAAACAAATAAATACTGTCCTTTGAAACTATAAAAGCTTCGCAGTCAAATTTGGTTGTGTTTGGCTTCTTTGCAGAAAAATCAGTTTGATCAGAATACTTAAATGAAATTGTTTCAATAATTGGATTCTCATTTAAAAATGATGTTTTGTTTATTTTTAGAATCTTTAAGTCAGTTCGATTTCCGCTTGTATTATTTCCGAAATCGCCAATGTAAATATGTGTGCTGTCTTGTGATATTTCTTCCCAATCATTATTCACAGCGTGCTCAAGAATAATTTTCCGTCTAATTTTCCCAATAGAGTCCAATCCGTAAATAGTTTTATCATGATCGTCATTGTGTGTCCATATTAAGTTGTCGAATGCAATTAGTCCTGAAGTTTCTTTAACAGAGTCACTTAATTTGATTGAATATGCAGGTTTTACTTTTATGTTTTTGTAAAGACAGTTTCCGTCATTTTGAGTTGCTTTTGGATTGTAGTTTTTAGAAAGAGGATCTGTACAGCCAGAAACCTGCGAATAAGCTGAAGAGAAAATTATGAGGAAAAAGAAAATTACTTTTTTCATTTACAAATAGGCATTAACAAAAACAAAAATACGGTATTAAGAGATTAACATGAAAAAGGCTTTTTTGTTGTATTTTGATTTTTGCAATTCATTTTAGATACAGTTTTAAGATAGAGTTTTTTTGAAATATTTATGAGAAATAAAAACGAGATCTCGTCTATTATTTTAAATTTGTTATTGCCAAAAACAAAGTAATTTATGAAAATTAAAGAAAATTTATACAATCAAAGGATTATATCGATAGATGCTTTACGTGGAATTACCATTTTTGTAATGATATTTGTAAATGAATTGGCAAGTATAAAAGAAGTCCCGCAATGGCTTAGACATATGCCTGCAGATGCAGATGCGATGACTTTTGTTGATGTAGTTTTTCCTGCTTTTTTGTTTATTGTAGGTATGTCAATTCCGTTTGCTTTCAATGCCAGATTACTAAAAGGAGACAGTCCTAAAGTAATTTGGATTCATACCTTAAAAAGAGCTTTAGCTCTAATCATTATTGGCGTTTTTATGTTTAATGCCGAATATGGTTTTGATGCTTCAAAAATGATTATTTCTCCAGTTCTTTGGGCACTTTTAGCCTATGCAATGCCAATTCCTATTTGGAATAAATATCCTAAAGATTTCCCAGTTTGGTTAAAAAATAGTCTTCATTACGGCGGAATGCTCGTTCTGGTTATTCTTTATTTTTTATATGTGCGAGATACCGGCGAAATTGGAATAACGCCTAAATGGTGGGGTATTCTAGGATTAATTGGCTGGGCGTATCTATTTTCGGTAATTTATTATTGGCTTGTTTCAGGACGATTGTGGGCGATGATCGCATTTTTGTTTGTTTGTGTAATTGCAAATTCAATAAATCTAAGTGCCGATGTTCCACTTTCAAATCTGCCTTGGTTTAAATTTATTGCCGGACATTTAACGCACGCTGCTTTAGTGAGCGCAGGAGTAATAATCTCTTTATTGTTTTTTGACAGGAAAACGCAGCTAAAAATAAACTGGCCTGTAATTGGTTTTGTCGTTTTGTTTTTTGCAATTGGCTGCTTTTTGCGTCCTTATTTTGGAATTTCAAAAATAAAAGGAACACCTTCTTGGACTATGTTTTCTGCTGGGATTTGTACGGTGTTGTTTTACTTTTTGTATTGGTTAATGGAAGTTAAGAAGCAAACAAAATGGAGTGCGTTTTTTATGCCGGCTGCAGCAAATCCTTTATTAATTTATATTCTTCCCGGAGTAATTTATTATTTCTGCAAAGCTTTGGGATTTCATATTATTCCAGGTTACTTTAGAGTAGGAGTTCCAGGAATAATTTGGTCACTTGTGTTTTCGACAATTATGCTTTTTGTTATGAAAGTATGTAATAAGTATAAAATACAGCTTCATTTATAGTAAGTCAAACAAGAGATCTATTTGTAATAAACGGTTAATGAATACGAACAGATTTTATTTCTAAAACTGCGTTTGATGTTGGATTGTAGTTTACAAAATTGAATTTGCAAAGGTTATGAATGTTTAAAATCTTTCCATGTGCAAGACCATCTTGTTTGAACTCTGTCCACGGAATTTTTATTGTTGTAAAATCTTTGGCAGATATCGGAAGATCAACTCTTGGGTGTGAGCCGCCGTGCACGCATCCAGTGCCTTCTTTATTTCCTTCGCGAGCCTGCAGTTTTATTAATTCATTTGATTTATAGGTAATACTCACATATTTTGAGTTTTTAGATAGATTTGTGGGAACGCCGTCATTCGAATCAGATTCAGTAATCATTACATTCAGCTCGATTGCGCCTACAGGATTTTCTTTTGCGGTAATTTTAATGAAACCCTTTTCTTTTCTCATTTTATTAATGGTTTCCTGTGTCTCTTTCGTTGGGCCTGCAATATACCATGTCGAAGTTTTTACAAGATCTAAGTTTGAGCTTGAAGAAACGGTTAATGGAGAAAAACCATACATGAACAGCAAGACTAAAGAAAAAAGAAAATAACTCAGAACAATCGATGGTTTGTTTTTCATAAAATAGATAGGTTTTATCTTCAAAAATATAATTTTCTTTTTTATTATTTTGAAAGAGATACCTATACTAAATAAAATTTTAAATTTGTAAGAACTTGTTTTCGAAAACTTTACGAAATGAAAAAAGCAAAATCAATACTTGTTTTATTTTTCTTTTTTTGGATATCATTTTGTTACGCACAAAATGATTCCATTTCGAATAATCAAAAAGACATTTTAGATGTATTGTATAAGCTTTTCCATAAAAACGATTCTGTTCGCATAAAACCAGAAAAAAAAGTAGCTTTTTCTTTGCTTCCAGTTCCTATAGATGCAAATAAAAGTGCCGGATTAGTAGTGTCATTTTTAACTACATTTTATTTAGGAGACAGCAAAACAACAAAAATGTCTCAAATAACTTTTTCTCCTTATTTTAGTTTTACGAAACAATATGTTTTTCCTGTGCAGTCTTATATTTACACGGCTGATAATAAGTGGAATTTTATTGGAGATTATAGGTATATGATTTATCCGCAGGATACTTATGGATTGGGAAGGCATAATACCGAAGATAAAATGTCGACTCTGGATTATCAGCAATGGAGATTTTATCAATTTACGACCCGAAAAGTTATTGGTAATTTCAGAATGGGATTGGGCGTATTGTTTGATAATTATCAAAATATTTCTGAAGATTCCTATATAGATGAAGAAACAGATTATTCTAAATATATGAACGGCGATTTTACAGATGAAACTTCGTTAGGATTTGCTGTTCAAGGGTTGTATGATTCCAGAGAAAACATTGTGAATCCAGAACAAGGTTTATATGTCGAGGCAGATTATAGAATAAATACAAGCGGAGTTGATGGAAAAAAATGGAATTCTATTTATTTTGATGCCAGAAAATATCATTCCTTTAATAAACACAAACATCGAGTTTTAGCTTACAGGGCCTTTTATTGGTCAACTTTTGGAGGAAAACCGCATTATCTCGATCTGCCAAGTATTGGTTGGGATCGAGACGGGAAAACAGGTCGCGGTTTTACCAGAAATAGATTTAGAAGTAATGCACTTATCTATTTTGAAACCGAATATCGTACTGATATTTCAAAAAATGGTTTTTGGGGCGCTGTATTTTTTACGAATATTTCCTCAGTTTCAAAATTAGACACCTATCAGTTTAGTAAATGGAATCCCGCTGTTGGAATAGGATTACGTATCAAATGGAATAAACAGAATAATAGTAATTTGGTACTGGATTTTGGAGTCAGCAAAAACGATTGGTCGTTGCGATTAGGTTTGACCGAAAATTTCTAACTTCCCCAAAAATCAAATTACTTAAAATTACATGCAATTATCGGTTGTTATACTTAATTATAATGTGCGTTACTTTCTCGAACAATGCATTTTGAGTGTTCAAGAAGCACTTTTAACACTTGATGCCGAAATTATTGTAGTAGATAATAATTCATCTGATGATAGTTGTTTGATGATGAAAAATAAATTCCCTAACATTAAACTAATTCAGAACGATCGCAATTTTGGTTTTCCAAAAGGCAACAATATTGGAGTTCAATATACGGCTGGAAAATATATTTGTATTTTAAATCCGGATACAGTTGTTGCAGAAGATACATTTATTAAAATTTTGGCTTTCGCCGAAGAAAAACAAGATTTAGGAATAATAGGTTGTAAGCTAATTGACGGTACAGGAAGTTTTCTGCCCGAAAGCAAACGAGGTATTCCAACTCCTTGGGTTGCTTTTACAAAGATTTTTGGGTTGTACAAAGTATTTCCAAAATCACGAATATTTAATCGTTATTATGCACAGCATTTAAATAAAGATCAAAGCGGAAAAGTTGAGATTTTAGTGGGAGCTTTTATGTTTATGAAACGAGATTTTTACCTTGAACTAGGAGGATTTGATGAAAATTGTTTTATGTATGCAGATGATATTGACTTGTCTTATCGTGCACTTTTAAAGCAAAAATCAAATTATTATTTTCATGAAACTACTGTTTTACACTATAAAGGAGAAAGTACAGTAAAGGACGAAAAATATATGATGCGTTTTCAAGAAGCAATGAATTACTTTTATCAAAAGCATTTTAAGAAATCTTGGTTTTTTACATTTTTTATTCAAATAGGAAGTTTTGCTTTTTCATTTTTCAAAATGTTTCAAGCGAAAATAAAAGTAAAACCATCGCCTGAAAGTTTTATTTTTTATTCCTCAAATCAAAATTTGTCTGAAAAATTACCATCTATTTTAAAAAATAAAGTGCAGTTTTTCGATTTCAAAAAAGAAAAAATGGTAAATTCGTGCCAGGTTTTTAAGGGGAAAAACATTGAGATAATTTTGGATAATCAGTATGTTTCATTCAAAAAATGTATCAAAATCATAGAAACTCTTAAAGATAAGAACATTACTTTTAAGATTTTCCCTAAAAATACAAATTTTATAATTGGAAGCAATTCGCGAAATGACATGGGTCAAATTGTAGAAATTGAGTAAAAAATTATATTAAATGTAATTTATATTTAAAATATTCAGTAATTTCGCAATCTGATAATCAAAATCACCCTTGAGGATAACAATATGGCAAGATTTGAATTAAAACTTCCAAAAATGGGAGAAAGTGTCGCTGAAGCAACCATTACAAACTGGTTGAAAGAAGTTGGAGACAGAATTGAAGCTGATGAAGCTGTACTAGAAATTGCAACTGATAAGGTTGACAGCGAAGTGCCAAGCGAAGTGTCGGGCGTTTTAGTTGAACAATTGTTTGGTAAAGATGATTTAGTTCAAGTAGGAGAAACCATTGCTATTATTGAAACAGAAGGTGATGCTCCAGCTGTGCAAGCTGTTGAAGAAACTGCAGTTCCTGTAGAAGCAGTAGAAATTGAAAAAACAATAGAAACAGTTAAAGAAGCAGTTTCTGTACCGCAAGATTTTTCTGGATCAGATAAATTCTTTTCTCCTTTAGTGAAAAATATTGCAAAAGAAGAAGGGGTTTCTGTTGCTGAATTGAACAATATTGCAGGTTCAGGAAAAGATGGACGCGTAACCAAAGAAGATATTCTAAAGTTTATAGAAAATAGAAAATCAGGTGCTCCTGCGCCGCAAACTGTTGCTGCTGCGCCAAAAGCTGCAGAGCCAATAGTTCAAAAAAGTCAGCAGGCAGTTCCAGTTTCTGTTAATGGAGGTGATGAAATCATCGAAATGGACAGAATGCGTAAACTGATTTCAGGTTACATGACGGCTTCAGTTCAAACTTCGGCTCACGTACAATCATTTATTGAAGTTGACGTAACAAATATTGTAAAATGGAGGGATAAAGTGAAAACCGCTTTTGAGAAAAGAGAAGGCGAGAAGCTTACTTTTACTCCAATTATGATGGAAGCTGTTGCAAAAGCTTTAAAAGATTTTCCGGGAATGAATATTTCTGTTGATGGAGATTATATCATCAAAAAGAAAAATATTAATTTAGGAATGGCAGCCGCATTGCCAAACGGAAATCTAATTGTTCCTGTAATTAAAAATGCAGATCAATTAAATCTTGTTGGAATGGCAAAAGCTGTTAATGATTTAGGAAATCGTGCAAAAGCTGGAAAATTAAAACCAGACGATACACAGGGAGGAACTTATACAGTAACAAATGTTGGAACATTTGGAAGTGTTTTTGGAACGCCAATTATCAATCAGCCTCAAGTTGGAATTTTAGCTCTTGGTGCGATTCGTAAAGTGCCTGCGGTTATCGAAACACCAGAAGGTGATTTTATTGGAATCCGTCAAAAAATGTTCTTGTCTCACTCTTACGATCATAGAGTTGTTGATGGAGCTTTAGGAGGAAGTTTTGTGAAAAGAGTAGCAGAGTATTTAGAAGCTTTTGATGTAGATCGCGATTTTTAATCGATCGATATTTAGATACAAACCCGAAAAATAGTTTTTTCGGGTTTTTTGTTTGTAGGAAAATAAGAAGATACAATTAAGAAGAAATTGTTGTCTGATAAATTTTGATGTTAAAATGCAAAAAAGAGACTTGTTTTGGGCAAAAAAATAAAAATTTGCAAAGGAAATTCCGCTTTAAAAATTACATTTGTAAACTTATAAAATTTAAAAATGGAATTAAAGCTTAACAAACCAATTTGTTTTTTTGATCTAGAAACTACTGGAATTGACATCGGTAAAGATCGGATTGTAGAAATTTCGATATTCAAAGTTTTCCCAAACGGAAATAAAGAAAGTAAAACATGGTTAGTTAATCCTACTATCCCAATTCCGCCGCAAACAACAGCTGTGCATGGTATAACTGATGAAAAAGTGGCAAATGAACCTACTTTTACAGAATTGGCACCGCAGGTTTACAATATGATTAAGGATAGTGATTTAGGAGGTTTTAATTCAGATCGTTTTGATATTCCGTTATTGGCAGAAGAATTACTTCGTGCAGGAGTTGATTTTGATATGAAAAATAAAGTTTCTGTTGATGTTCAGACGATTTTTCATAAAATGGAAGAGCGTACATTAAGTGCCGCTTTGAAATTTTATTGCGGAAAAAGTCTTGAAAATGCCCATTCTGCAGAGGCAGATACAATGGCAACTTACGAAATTTTAAAAGCGCAATTAGATCGTTATCCAGAATTAGAGAATGATATGAAATCATTGTCTGAATTTACAACTCGAAAAAAAATAGCAGACTTTGCTGGAATGATTGCTTTTGATAAAGACAACGAAGAGATTTTTACTTTCGGAAAACATAAAGGAGCGAAAGTAGAGAAAGTGCTGGAATCAGAGCCGGGTTACTTCAGCTGGATTCAAAACGCAGACTTTCCTTTGTATACCAAAAAAGTTTTGACTGCAATTAAATTAAGAAAATTAAATACGAAATAAGGTTCTAAAATAATAAGGTTCTGAGTTTAGTTTCTTAGTGCCTTAGCATCTTAGTATCTTAGCAACTTAAGAAAAAGAATGAAGATTATTTGTATCGGTAGAAATTATACCAATCATATTGAGGAGCTAAAAAACGAACGACCAGATGAGCCTGTGGTTTTTATGAAGCCAGATTCGGCAGTTTTGTTGAAGCAGCATCCGTTTGTAATTCCAGAATTTTCTGAAGAAGTTCATCATGAATTAGAAGTAATCGTAAAGATTAATAAAGTAGGAAAATATATTGAACCAAAGTTTGCTAATAAATATTACGAAGAAATTAGTGTAGGTATTGATTTTACAGCCAGAGATTTACAAGATAAATTGAAAGCAAAAGGATTGCCGTGGGAAAAAGCAAAAGCTTTTGATGGTTCTGCGGTAATTGGTGATTTTTTGCCAAAAAGTGATTTTGTTTCGTTGGAAAATCTTACGTTTGAACTCAAGAGTAATAATGAAACTGTTCAAAAAGGAAATACAAGCTTTATGCTTTGGAAAATTGACGAACTGATTTCGTACGTATCACAATTTTTTACCCTAAAAATTGGAGATATTATTTTTACTGGGACGCCTGCGGGTGTTGCATCAGTTAAGCCTAATGATGTTTTAGAAGGCTTTTTAGAAGATAAAAAATTATTTAGAATACAAGTAAAATAATGGCCTTAAAGTATAACCTTTCGAAAGTGTACGCGCTTTCAGATAACGATCCTGAATTTGTAAACGAAATTCTTAATTTATTTGTTACAGAAGTTCCTGAAGATCTAAAACAAATAAAAGAAGGAATTAAGAAAAAGGATCATAAATATGCCTATTCTTATGCTCATAAGATAAAGCCTACATTGGATTTAATGGGGTTAAATGTTGCTTTTGAAGAAATTCTGCAAGTAGAAGCTTGGACAAAGGCTGAGGGGAAGAAAAAGGATATTATAGAGACTTTTAAGAGTATAAAAGTACAGGTAAAAGATGCTATCAAAGAAATCAAGAAAGATTTTGATTTGTAAGATTTAAACATTCTTAATTCTTATTTTTTTTAAGAAAAGAATAAGAATTAAGGATTTCTTCTATTGTTGCGGTTGTTTTTCAATTTCTAAAAACTTCGTTTAGCCAACATCTGGTATTTGTTGTAAAAAGAATCCAGTTTTTATTTCCTTATAAATAAAGTAAAAACAGCAATCTACTTTCTAATAACAACTTGCATTACTGCAAGTGAAAATAATATTTGTATGAAGGCAGCCATTATAACTATTGGAGATGAAATTTTAATAGGTCAAATTATTGACACAAACTCTGGTTTTATTGCTAAATCACTTGATCGAATTGGTGTTGAAGTTGCAGAAATGATTTCGATTAGTGATGACAAAAAACACATTTTAGATACTTTTGAGCAATTGCAAAACAAAGTTGATGTTGTTATTGTAACCGGTGGTTTAGGGCCTACAAAAGATGATGTTACGAAGAAAACCTTTTGCGAATATTTTAACGATGAATTAGTTGTTGATCCCGAAGTTTTGGCTCATGTAACGCAGTTAATAGAAGGTTTTTATAAAAGACCAATTTCGCAATTAAACAAAGATCAAGCGCTCGTTCCGTCTACTTGTACTGTACTTCATAATCAAGTAGGTACTGCGCCGGGTATGTGGATGAAAAAAGAAAATACGGTATTTATTTCGCTTCCCGGAGTTCCGTATGAAATGAAATATTTAGTCGAAGAAGAGATAATTCCGAAAATAGTCAAAGAATACAAGCGTCCTTATATCATTCATAAAACTATTTTAACCTATGGTCAAGGAGAGAGTTTAGTTGCAGAGCGTATAGAAACTTGGGAGAATAATCTGCCGGATTTTATAAAATTAGCGTATCTGCCAAATCCAGGCAGAGTGCGTTTGCGATTAACAGCCAGAGGAACGGATAAAGCCGAGTTAGAAAAAGCAATAGAAGAGAATGTAAAATCTTTAGATGCTATAATTCATGATATAATAGTTGGTTACGAAGAAAATGAAACGATAGAAGCTGTAATTGCTAAGTTTCTTTCTCGACAAAATAAAACGATTTCAACGGCAGAAAGTTGTACAGGAGGACGAATTGCTTCGTTGTTAACTTCGGTAGAAGGTTCTTCGAAATATTTTAAAGGAAGTGTTGTTTCATATGCAACAGAGGCTAAGGTCAATGTTTTGGGGATTTCACAAGGTTTAATTGATCAATTTTCGGTAGTTAGTGCTGAGGTTGCATCAGCTATGGCTTTGAATGTGAAAGAGATGCTGAAAACGGACTATGCAATTGCGACAACTGGTAATGCCGGACCCTCAAAAGGGGATTCAGATGCTGAAATTGGCACTGTTTTTATAGCTTTGGCTACCCCAACAGAGATAATTGTAGAAGAATTTAACTTTGGTCAACCACGTGAAAAAGTGATAGATAGAGCCACGATTAAGAGTTTGGAAATTTTACAGAAAGAAATTTTAAAAATTGTGCAATAATTTTTTGCTACAATGGTTTATTTTTCTTTTCTTTGCACCCTGATTTTGAATAACGATAAAAGATAAGTATAATGTCAAGAGTTTGTGACCTTACAGGTAAAAGAGCGATGGTAGGAAATAACGTTTCTCACGCTATGAACAAAACTAAGAGAAAATTTTCTGTAAACTTAGTTAAAAAGCGTTTTTATCTTCCAGAAGAAGATAGATGGATTACTCTTAGAGTAGCAGCATCTACGATAAAAACAATTAATAAAAATGGAATCACTGCTGTTTTGAAAAAAGCGCAGTCAGAAGGATTTATCAAATAATCTTTTCCTAAATAAATATATAGCAAGATGGCAAAGAAAGGTAATAGAATCCAAGTAATTTTAGAATGTACTGAGCACAAGACTTCTGGTGTTCCAGGAACTTCTAGATACATTACAACTAAGAACAAAAAAAATACTCCAGACAGATTAGAGATTAAAAAATTTAATCCAATCTTAAAAAGAGTAACTGTTCATAAAGAAATTAAGTAATAATTAGAGATTTATAAGTCTCAGTGGTTTGGCCATTTGAGTTTTATAAAACTTCAAATAACATTTGAATCATGGCAAAGAAAACCGTAGCATCGTTACAAACATCTTCTAAGAGATTATCAAAAGCCATCAAAATGGTGAAATCTCCTAAAACTGGTGCATATACATTCGTAGAATCTATTATGGCTCCTGAAGAAGTTGATAATTTCTTGAAAAAGAAATAATTACATTTACAATATATAGAAAAGCTACTTTCATTCGGAAGTAGCTTTTTTATTTTTTATATTTGTTTAAAAATTTGTAGAAACCATACAATTTGTGTTTTTTTTAAACATTAGTTCCCGTCATACTCTTTATCTTTACTCGTCTAAAGAAGATAAGTAAAGAATATTGTTCCTGTAGGGATTAAATTAAAAGCAAAAGGTATTCTATAAGCATTAGGATTGTTTTAAAGCCCTAAAGAAACAATCTACAACTAACAATAAATAAAAAATGAGTTTTTTTAAAAAATTATTCTCTACCGAAAAAAAAGAGACTTTAGATAAAGGTCTTGAAAAAACGAAAACTACTTTTTTCTCTAAGTTAAGCAAAGCTGTTGCAGGAAAATCTAAAGTTGATGACGATGTTTTAGATAATCTTGAAGAAGTTTTGGTAGCTTCAGACGTTGGTGTAAATACTACATTGAAAATCATCGAAAGAATTGAAAAACGCGTTGCCGAAGATAAATATTTAGGTACAGCCGAATTAAATCAAATTCTTCGTGATGAAATAGGTGGTTTATTATCTGAAACCAATACAGGCGAAGGAACAGAGTTTGATATTCCAAAAGATAAAAAACCATACGTTTTAATGGTGGTTGGAGTAAACGGTGTTGGAAAAACTACTACAATAGGTAAACTGGCTTATCAGTTTAAAAAAGCGGGTTATAAAGTGGTTTTAGGTGCTGCAGATACATTTCGTGCTGCTGCAATAGACCAGTTACAAGTTTGGGCTGATCGTGTTGATGTTCCAATCGTAAGACAAAATATGGGGAGTGATCCTGCTTCTGTAGCTTTTGATACTTTGCAATCTGCAGTAGCTCAAAATGCCGATGTTGTAATTATTGATACTGCTGGACGTTTACACAATAAAGTTAATTTGATGAATGAGCTTTCTAAAGTGAAACGTGTTATGCAAAAAGTGGTTGAAGATGCTCCACATGATGTGCTTTTAGTTTTAGATGGTTCAACAGGTCAAAACGCTTTTGAACAAGCTAAGCAGTTTACTGCAGCAACAGAAGTAACATCATTGGCAGTTACAAAATTAGACGGAACAGCAAAAGGCGGTGTTGTGATTGGTATCTCAGACCAATTTCAAATTCCTGTAAAATATATTGGTGTTGGCGAAGGAATTGAAGATTTACAAGTCTTTAATAAATATGAATTCGTTGACAGTTTCTTTAAATAAAATAATAATGAGTTTTTCTTCTTTAAAAAATATATCGGCAGTTGTTTTTTATTTTGCAAGTGTGGTGTGTTTTGTTTTAGCAAATGTTTTAAGAGACAATAGTCTTTCTTTTTATTACGTTTTATTAGTTTTAGGAATAGGTTTCTTCTTTATGGGGGTTCTTAAAAGACTGCGTACTAAACAGTAAAATTTAACTTTTTAAATTAAAAAGTATCAAAAGTGCATTGTCAAATTTAAATTTGATAATGTTTTTTGTTTTTATAGATTTTTGTCTCTTTTGAATGATATAAAGTTACCTTTGTGATTCAATGAACTTCTTTTGAAAATAGGAGCCCTAGCCCTGATGGGAGCGGTATCCTTTTTCTGGCTTCTTTAGGCAGGAAAAGATATAGCAGACAGCAGGAATCAGCTCCAAATTAATATTATAAATTATTATGAAAAACACTTTTATGATTTTGGTTTTGTCGCTTTTGTTTATAAGCTGTAAACAAGAAATAAAACCCGCAGATATTGAAAAACTTAATGGTTACTGGGAAATTGAAAAAGTAGTTTTTGATAAAGGTGAAGAAAAGGCATATGGAATGAATGAGAACTTTGATTATTTTCAAATAAAAGGAAATAAGGGTACTCGTACGAAAGTTATGGCGCAGTTAGATGGTACTTTTTTAACTACAAACACTTTTGAAAATGTTGCAGTAAGATTTACAGATAAAGGAATTTTTTTGGATTATAAAACAGATTATGCCAAATGGAGTGAGGAGTTGATCTCTGTTTCAGATGAAACTTTTGTTGTAAAGAACGATCAAAATAAAGAATATCATTATAAAAAAGCAGGACCAGTTAATATTTTAGAAAATGGCAAAAAGACTAAATAATCAAAGTACAATTGGCGATGTTTTACAGCAAATTATTCAGGTGAATAAATTGCAGCCTGGAATGGATCAAATTGATGTAAAAGAGGCATGGAGACAGTTGATGGGAAATGGAGTAAACACATACACTAGAAATGTTGTTTTAAAAGGAAGCACGCTTTATGTTGAACTTGGGTCAGCCGTTTTAAGGGAAGAGTTAAGTCATGGAAAATCTAAAATCGTTAAGATGATTAATGAAGAATTGGGTCGTGAGGTTGTGAAGGATGTCGTTTTAAGATAAACTTATTTGGAATTCTTGATAGTTAAATTATGATAATCATAAAATCGAAGTTTAAAATTTTTCCAATTGTTTTAATTTCATATTTGAGTGCTTTGCCTCTTTTGGCTGTTTATTTATGTTTTATATCGCTAAAAGAAAATATAATATTAGCCGTTTTGTTTTTATTGTTTGTTGTTGTTTTCTGGCTAACCATATTGAAAACTCGGGCAAACAGCATAACAATGTATGAAGATGGTATACTAGTGAAGCGTTATTTTGGATTAGGAAAATCTAAAGTATATAAATATGCTGAATTAGATGGTTTTGCTACTTTGTTCGAGTCTGGAAAAGGTAGTCTTTATGAGTCGGTATTTGTTCTCGAAGAAGGGAAGAGAGTTGGTTGTATTTCTAGTTTTTATCATAGCAATTTCGATGCTTTAAAGTTAAACTTGAAAAGTAATTTAGTCGATTTAGTTGAAATGGAAAATAATTTAAAAAGAGCGAACACTTAGTTGTACAGATATATAAATAAAAATAAAAGCCGTTTCAAATTTGAAACGGCTTTTTATTATGTGCAAAGTACAGTAATTATTGCACTGAACCTAAAGTCATAAATTAGAATTGCTCTCTACCAGCAAAGTGGAATGCACCTTCAATTGCAGCATTTTCGTCGCTGTCAGAACCGTGAACAGCATTTTCTCCAATTGAAGTAGCGTATGCTTTACGGATAGTTCCTTCAGCAGCTTCAGCAGGATTTGTAGCTCCAATTAAAGTTCTAAAATCTTCTACTGCGTTGTCTTTTTCTAAAATTGCAGCAACAATTGGTCCGCGTGACATAAATTCAACTAATTCTCCGTAGAAAGGTCTTTCTGCGTGAACTGCGTAAAATGCTTGAGCATCAGCTACAGTTAATTGAGTTAATTTTAATGAAACGATTTTAAAACCACCATTAGTGATCATTGCTAAGATATTCCCGATGTGTCCGTTTGCAACAGCATCTGGTTTAATCATTGTAAAAGTTCTATTTGTTGCCATTTTTTATTTTATTAAATTTTGTGCAAAAGTATACTTTTTTTATGAATTGATTTTAATTAATTCGTAATTAAAACACGTTAGAATGATGTTTCGGTGAATAAAAGCTCTTTTAAACCATATAATTAATGTAAGTTCATTTAAATCTGTGTGGGAAATAGCTCAGGAAGTTTTGCCATTTTCTAAAATGAACTTATATTACTTGTATGGTGGAACATTTTTATACTTTGAATATTAATTTGTTTCTGTAGAAGATCCATAAAATAAAAGTCCAGATACAAACATAGGTAAGTGCACCAGCCAGCGAAGCGGTCATAGGATTGCTGAAAAATGGTGCGATCCCGAAACTATATAAGTAATTTAATAAGTTGATTTTCTCTGAGGTATTGTGCGGATTTTGAAATTCGATCATTACTAAAGCCTGCGGAATAATCTGCGAAGTAAAGAAAACAATCATAGGATTTACTCCCCAAATTAAGAAAGGTTTGAAGCCTTTTTTGTAATTGCTAATATCAATTATATAGTATAAAATCGTTAGAAATACTGTTGCTAATCCTGTCGTGTACAGCACGTAACTGCTTGTCCAAAGTGATTTGTTTATTGGGAAAACGATGTCCCAGATTAAACCAAAAAAGATAAGTATCGTACCGATGATACCCATTTTCTGCGCTTTTTGAATTTTAATATTATTGGTTTGTAGAACCTGCCCAATTAATAAACCGATAATTCCGTTTACGATTGACGGAATTGTACTTAAGATTCCTTCAGGATCCCAAGTTATGGTGCCGCGATACATATGTCCTTTTAGTAAAACACTGTCAATCCAAGAAGCTAGATTTGTTCCTTTTTCAAGGTTAGCTTCACCAATTCCCGGCACAGGAATTAAAGTCATAATTGCCCAATAACCTAATAGTAGAATAACTCCAGTTATGATTTGTGTTTTTTGAGAGGTTTTTAAATACAAAAGAGAAACGACAAAATAAACGATCGCAATTCTTTGTAAAACTCCCGGAAGTCTTACGCTGCTGTAAGCTTCAATACCGCTGTAAGCTAGAAATAGATAAATAAAAAGAATTGAAAAGGCTAGTATGTTTTTAATTTTGGAGCTGAAACTTCCCATTAAAGCATATCCTACGGCAATTGTAATGGCTAATCGGCCAATTAAAAGCGGAATTCCTTCCAGCCCAAATAACTGAATTTTTCCAAAAAAGTTAAAGAAAATTCCCAAACAAAGCATTCGCAAAGAGCGAACTAGAATTTTATTGAAAGTGGAGCCGTCATAAAATTTATCCGGCATCGCTAAAGGGACGGCAACTCCCATTATAAAAATGAAAAACGGAAATACTAAATCAGTTGGTGTGCATCCGTTCCAATCGGCATGTAATAAAGGCGGATAAACATTGCCCCAATCACCGGGGTTGTTTACAATAGTCATCAATAAAATAGTGAGTCCTCTAAAGACATCTAACGAAATCAAGCGCTCTCTGGTCATAGTTTTTGGTAAATAGGTTAATTTTTGCTTTTATAAAATTTTTCTATTTGGTTTAGAGAGGCAATAATTTCGAGAGGAAGGTGGTTATTTGGTTCTCAGAATTATTACTTTATTTTTTTATATTGTTATGATGTTAAAATTCATTTCTAAGGGCTTCAAATTCTCCAATAAAAGTGGTACTAATTCTTCGCCTTTTTCTAAATAAAACTCAGAAAAATTGGTTTGACGTTCTTGTAAACTATTATTTGGGAACAATTCGCATTGTAAATCAATAACACGCTGTAATTGATTGTGTAATTTTCGTTTTTGTGCTTTTAATAAACGCTTTTCTAAATTTTCAAGACCTTTTGTCTGTTTTATTTCCTGTGCTTTAACAGCTCCCGAAAATGATTTGTCAGTTTGATCTGCCAGTTCGTAAAGATATTGAAATTGTGTTTTCAATATATCTTTTTGCGGCGTCAAATCAATAGGGAATGTAGAAATTTTATGTGTGATAGTGTTAACTAAATTCTCTTGTTTGGTAAATAAATCTTTCCAGCTTAAATTTAGCTGATCTGCTTTTTTAGCTTGTTTTTCGGTTGTTAAAAGAACTGAATTACGAACTAAAAGCATTGGAAATGTAACTTTTACCGCATCAAAAAAAGATTTTAATTCAAGCCAGTAGGCAATTTCTCCGCCTCCGCCAATATAACATAAATTAGGTAAAATGATTTCTTGATAAAGCGGACGCATTATCACATTTGGGCTGAACTTTTCTGGATTGCTTTCTAAAAGTTTAAGAATTTCTTCTTTTGAAAACGAGATTTTAGTATTGTTTACAAAATACTTGTCATTTTCAAAAATGATTCTTTCGCGTATGTTATCTTCAATATAAAATAAATTAATCTCGCGCGGATTTACTTGAACAGTATATGCTGTAAGATGTTCAATTGTTTCTTGAACAGCTTTGTATGAAGTTTGTTTTTCTAATTCTTCTTTTACATACGGAATAAAGGCACGTTTTAAGTGCGCATCATCAGCATCTAAGATTACTAAACCGTAGTCTGCAAATAAGCTGTTGGCTAAAAATCGAGTTGCATCGGCTAGATTATCGTGTTTTAAATAGGCATCAGCGAAGAGCTTTTTTAATGTATTGGCATTTGTACTTGAGCCTAATTCTAATGCATAAATTTCAAAAAATTCTGCCAAACCTTCGGTCGAAAGTCTTCCAACTGGACCACTACTTTCTTTGTTCCATCTGAATTTTTTTCCTTTAAAATTAAAATAATTAATTTCTTCAAAATCGTGATCTTCTGTTGCCATCCAGTAAATCGGAACAAAATTATGCGATGGGTATTTCGCTTTTAATTCTTTAGTAAGATTGATGGTCGAAATAATTTTATATAAGAAATACAATGGACCACTAAACAAGTTTAATTGATGCCCAGTTGTAATGGTAAAGGTGTTGTCGAGTGCAAGAAGCTCAATGTTCTGTTTTGTAGAATTCGAAACTTCTATGTTTTGATATTGCTTTTTTAATGTCTCTACTAAAGGAATTCGATTGTTATTGTCAAAGTTGACCGTTTTTTCAGTGATTTGTTTCTGAAAATTTTCTAAAGTAGGAAAATGATTGTACAGCGGCTTTAATTCTGATTTTTGATCTAAATAATCTTGTATTAGTTTAGAAAAATATCCTGAAGTTTGGTAGCTGATACAGTCTGTAGGCATAATTTGAAATTTATTTTTGACAGCTGTAAATTTAATGAAAATATACAGTCAAAATTGGTTTTAACGATTGCTTAAGAATTGATTTTTAAATTTTAAGATAAATGTCTTAAAATCAGTTTTTTAATTAAGTTTTTTAAGAGTTTGTAAAAATGTAAAAACGTATTAAATTTGTTAATAATGTGTAAATGGTTTAAAACTAATTTATGTATCATTGAATTATTAGAGGTGAAAACCTATTTTTGTAGCAGAAATAAATATATCTATTTTACATGGAAACTAACCCAAAAAAGAAGAACTCATTAAAACACGTTCTTTTTGGAAGCCTAATTGGTACTACAATTGAATTTTTTGATTTTTATATTTATGCCAATGCCGCTGTATTGGTTTTTCCACAATTATTTTTCCCCAGTTCAGATTCGACTATGGCGACTCTGGAATCGTTAGCTACTTTTTCAATTGCATTCTTATCACGTCCTTTAGGTTCTGCTTTTTTTGGACATTATGGTGATAAAATCGGGCGTAAATTTACATTAGTGGCAGCTTTACTAACAATGGGTATTTCTACAGTTACGATTGGATTTCTACCAAGTTACGCCAGTATAGGTGTTGCGGCGCCATTATTGTTGATGCTGTGTCGTTTTGGACAAGGTGTTGGTTTAGGAGGCGAGTGGGGAGGAGCAGTTTTGCTGGCTATAGAAAATGCACCGCCAAATAAACGCGCTTGGTACGGAATGTTTCCGCAATTAGGTGCTCCAATTGGATTATTACTTTCGGGAGGAACATTTTTACTATTAACCGATTCAATGAGTAATGAGGATTTTATGGATTATGGATGGAGAATTCCATTTATTGCCAGTTCACTTTTGGTAGTAGTCGGCTTTTATATTCGAACAAAAATTACTGAAACACCTTCGTTCGAAAATTCTAAAAAAGAGAAAGAAGAAGTTAAAATCCCTTTTTTAGTATTGGTAAAATCATATAAAAATCAGTTGATTTTTGGAACGTTTGCTGCCATTACAACTTTTTTAGTATTTTACTTAATGACTGTTTTTACATTGAGTTGGGCTACTTCAGATTTAGGAATTGTAAAGAGAGATGCTTTATTAGTGCAGTTATTCTCGGTGCTGTTTTTTGCGGCTTTTATTCCAGTTTCGGCGGTAGTTGCTGATAAAATTGGCCGTCGTAAAATGCTTATTGTTGCCACAGGAGCTATTGCAGTTTTTGGGTTTTTCTTTTCGTATTTTTTAAGTACCGGAAACATTGCTTTAATTACCACTTTTGCTTGTATCGGAATGGGGTTAATGGGATTCACTTATGGTCCTTTAGGAACATTTTTATCAGAGTTGTTTCCAACAAATGTTCGTTATTCAGGTGCTTCTTTAACTTTTAATATGGCGGGAATTCTTGGTGCTGCTTTTGCGCCTATGATTGCCATTTATTTGGCTTCTACATATAGTGTAAGTTATGTAGGGTTGTATTTAACAGCTGCTGCTTGTATTTCATTATTTTCATTTTTGGTAATTAGTAAAGAGGAACATAAGTTTTAGGATATTTCTAAAGATATAGAAAAGCAGTAATTTAAAAATTACTGCTTTTTTTTGTCAGTTTAAAAAGTATTTAGATATTTGTCTAAATATATAAATAGAATGAATGATATTTTTAAAGCATTAAATGATGCAACAAGAAGAGAAATTCTTGAGCTTTTAAGACAGAAAGATATGTCTGCAGGCGAAATTGCAGATGCATTTAATATTTCAAAACCAAGTATTTCGCATCATTTAGATATTTTAAGACGAGCGGATTTAATTACATCCGAAAAAAAAGGGCAATTCATCATTTATTCCATCAATACCACCATAATGGAGGACGTCTTGCAATGGATATTAACTTTTAAAAAATAAAAAATGAATTTAGAATTTAAAAAAGAGCTTCCAATTATTGGAATTGTTTTGGCTCCTTTTGTGTATTTAGGTATGATTTGGAACAGTCTTCCCGAAAGAGTTCCGATACATTGGAATATTAATGGACAAATTGACGATTGGGGAAATAAATCTTTCTTGATTGTACTGGTTTTTATGCTGCCGGGCTTAATGTATCTTATTACGATTGCTGCTGTAAAGTTTGATCCTAAAAAAAGGATTTCTTTAATGGGTTCTAAATTTTATCAATTGAAGTTTTTTCTGGTTTTGATTATGTCTTTGCTTGCATTGTTTATAGTATACATCTCAAAAAATCAAACTTTTTCAAACCCGAATTTAATGTATATTTTGATTGGTACTTTATTAATGGCATTAGGAAATTATTTTAAAGTAATTCAGCCCAATTATTTTATCGGAATTAGAACACCATGGACATTAGAAAATCCTGAAGTTTGGAAAGCTACGCACGTATTTGCAGGTAAGCTTTGGTTTGGCGGGGGGCTAATTATCATTTTAGGGGCACTTATTTTTTCAGGCCCTATTTTCGCTAAAGCTTTCATTGCTATCGGAGTTGTTTTAGCATTCGTACCGATTGCATATTCTTTTATCAAATTCAAGCAATTAGAGAAAAAAGAAGAAAAATTGTAAAGGTTGAAAATCAATTAAATCAATAACTTATTCAAATAAAAATGTTAAAAACAGTACTTATTATAATTACAGCTTTAATTTCTTTTATAATGAACGGACAAGAAATTACAGGACAATGGAATGGACTTTTGAAAGTTCCTAACGGGCAGTTAAGAGTTATTTTTCATGTCAACAAAGCAGAAAATGGATATAATGGGACAATGGATAGTCCGGATCAGAAAGTCACAGGAATTCCTTTGGGAAAAGTTGCTTTTGAAAATTCGATTTTGAAATTGGAAATTCCAAGTGCTCAAATTTCTTACGAGGGCACCTTGAATAAAGACAATATTGTTGTTGGGAAATTTACGCAAGGCGGACAATCTTTAGAACTGGATTTATCTAGGGAAACTATTCAAGAACAAGTTTATGCAAGACCTCAGGAACCGCAAAAGCATTATTCATATTATACTGAAGAAGTTAAATTCGAGAATAAAACAGATAATGTAGTTTTAGCAGGAACTTTGTGTCTTCCTAAAAAAGAGGGTAATTTTCCGGCTGTGATCTTAATTACAGGAAGCGGCATACAAAATAGAGATGAAGAACTTTTGGGACATAAACCGTTTCTTGTTTTAGCTGATTATTTGACTAAAAAAGGGATTGCCGTATTGCGTTTTGATGATCGTGGTGCAGGCGAATCAACAGGAGATTTTTCCAAAGCATCCACGATTGATTTTTCAAAAGACGTTCAGGCTGGAGTTGATTATTTAAAAACAAGAAAAGAAATTGATAAAAAGAAAATTGGATTAATTGGTCATAGTGAAGGTGGACTAATTGCACCTATTATAGCTGGAAATTCTAAAGATATCGATTTTATTGTTTTATTGGCAGGTCCAGGTCTGCGCGGCGATGCATTATTGCTTTTGCAAACTGAATTAATAGAGAGACAAAGTGGTGTTTCTAACGAGGAAATTAAAAAGAGACAAGAAATTTTAAAAGGGGCTTACGATCTTGTTTTGGCTTCTTCTGCAAATGATGAAAATTTCAAAAAGAGTGTAGGCACTTATTTTAATGCAAAATTTGATGAGAATCAAGCAAAAGCGGCGACGCACCAAATTACAAGTAATTGGTGGTACACTTTTATAAAAATGGACCCAGCAGTTGCTTTAGCAAAAGTAAAATGCCCAGTTTTAGCGCTAAATGGAAGTAAAGATTTGCAAGTTCCTGCAGAAGTTAATTTACAAGTTATAGAAAAGACTTTAGCAAAAGCGGGAAATAAAAAAGTGACGGCTAAAATTTTACCTAATTTAAATCATTTGTTTCAGGAGTGTAAAACAGGTTCGCCAGATGAATATGAAAAAATTGAACAGACTTTTTCTCCAATAGCTTTAGAAGAAATTTCAAGCTGGATTTTATTGCAAACGAAATAAGATTAAAAAATGTTGTAAATTAAAAATAACCGCAAAATATACTTTTGCGGTTATTTTTTTATCGTTTCAAACTAAAATGACCTCTAAATTCTGTTCCATTTGCTCGAGTAACCGTAAACCAATAATCGGAAGCAGGTAAATCCTGACCGCTGAAAGTTCCGTTCCAAGAAGTATTTTTGCTTAGTTGTTTAAGGAGTTTTCCATAACGATCATATATTTTGATATTACTATTTGGTGCGAGATAATCAAAATTAATGGACCAAGTGTCATTGTAACCATCATCATTTGGAGTGAAA
Organism: Flavobacterium sp. YO64; assembly: GCF_004119505.1. Classification (NCBI taxonomy): domain Bacteria; kingdom Pseudomonadati; phylum Bacteroidota; class Flavobacteriia; order Flavobacteriales; family Flavobacteriaceae; genus Flavobacterium; species Flavobacterium sp. YO64. The sequence continues at coordinate 106,647 of NZ_NRQV01000001.1, forward strand.
AATTTAGGAAAAGGAAGTTCATCAACTAAATTAATGCAATTTTTATGTGTCGCTTCAAGAATATTTATGGTAACAGGAATCCTGTCGCTTTCGCAGTTATTTAAGGTTTGAGTGGCATAATAAGTATTTCCATTTTCTAAAGGAGTTGACTCCGATAATACAATTGTCGAAGAAGCACTTTCGAACCATTTTATATTTTGCCCTGTAATATCAATATCATTAATGGTTACATTTTTCTGAATACAAAATGCTTGTGGTGAATCAGCAAGTGGGATTTGAGTATCCTGAATTTTTACAGTTATGGCAAATCGTGGGCTTTCGCAATTGTTCAATGTTTGCGATGCGTAATAGATGTTGTTTTGTAATAAAGTTGTTTCGGGTAATATATTTCCGTTTGTTGCGGCATCATACCATTTAATATTGGTACCATTTATATTTAAATTTTCGATAGTAGCAATTTCGTCTATACAAAATTGTTGATTACTACTTCCTGTTGGTAATGATGTGTCGTAAATTCTAACTAAAAAGGGAGTTCTATCACTTTCGCATCCAATAGTTTGAGAAGCGTAGTATGTTCTGTTATCTTCTAATAAAGTAGTGTTTGGTAAAGTGGCTGCAGACATATTTGTATCGTACCATTTTATATTCTGCCCTAAAATTTGAATACTGTTTAAGGTTGCATTTTCGTTTTTACAAAAAGACTGATTTTCGTTTCCTGTTGGAGCAGAAGGTGTATTTACAATTGAAACAGTAACTCCAAATCTCGGACCTTCGCAATTATTAATTGTTTGTGAAGCATAATAAGTTTTTCCGTTAATCAAATTTGTTGTTTCTGCTAACAAAGAACCATTAGTTGATGCATCGTACCATTTTATTGAAGTTCCGATAACTTGAATATTAGTAATTGTAGGATTTTGACTTGTACAAAAAGGCTGATTTGCAGTTCCTGTTGGTGCTAGAGTATTTTGAATTGTAATTGTTACTGGAACTCTTTCACTCTCACATCCATTAATAGTTTGCGATGCATAATACGTTATTCCATTTTGAAGTAAAGTTGTATCTGGTAAAAGTGTTCCAGCAGTTAGGGCATTATACCATTTTATAGTATTTCCTGTAATTTGAATATTGTTTAATGTTGCATTTTGTTGTATACAGAAGTCTTGAGTAGAATTTGCTGTAGGAATAGGAGCATTTGTAATTTCTACAACTTGATTTTGAGTTGATGAATTTCCATTTCCATCGTTATAATTCCAAACAATTGTATAAGTTCCAGATAAGCTGTAAGATAATGGACTTGTAGTTGTTCCAGTAATTTGTCCGGCACATGCATCTATAGCACTTGGGATTGTATTTATTACAGTGTTGCAATCTCCAGTTATTATTGGTAAAATATTCATGTTAGGAACTGGAGCTTCTATATCACCAATGATAACATTGATTTTTTTAATGTCATCACAGTCTCCACTTCCCGTAATTGTGCATGAATATTCACCGGAGTTTGAAGTTGTTGCATTTGTAATTTTTGGGTTTTGATCAGTAGATACAAATCCGTTTGGTCCCGTCCAAGAATAGTTTGTTCCTCCTGAGGCTGTAAGTTCTAATGTTTTGCTAATACATACAGGTGAGTTACTAGAGGCTGTTAAGTTCGATTGGCAATCTTTAAATTTTACTAGAAAAGCATCTCCAATATTTGGTGTATAACTATTAATTTTAGGATATAGATTTAGTTGATATGTACCAGGGGTTGCAATATTTGTTGTGCTATTTGTTGCTCCTGCCAAATAAATATTTGACTTGTTATCTATATCTGTGATCAATGCATTATCTGCCATTTCTCCGCCAAAGTATGTTGCCCATTCTCTTTGTCCATTTGTATTGAATTTTACAAGATAAGACTCTGTTCCAGGATTACGGGTTTCTTGGTAAGCATTTATTGTAGGTGAAAACCCATTTTCAGCTCGTCCTGTAAAGTAAATAGAGCCATTTTTTGAAACAGATCCTCCTAATGTTTCTGGAAAAAAGTAAGATCCCCAGATCTTTTGACCATTACCGTTGAATTTAAAAATGCAACCATTACTAGTATTTTGATTAATTGAAATTTGAGTTCGAAGATAGGTTTCCTGAAAAACACCTGAAGTGCTTATGTTTTGGATACTGTTTGTTTTTCCAAAACAATAAATGTTATGATTTGAGTCTACTCCTATGTTGAAAAAATAATCATCACCTTCTCCGCCAAAATAGGTTCCCCATAGTATATTTCCATTTGGTGTGAATTTTGCTAAGAAGCCATCTGATTTAAGATTTGTTTCTTGATAAGAATTTACGGTTGATATATTGTTGCTGCTTCCTGTAGAGCCAAGAATAATAATATTTCCATCTGAATCAAATCCGGCATCAAAAATTGCATCTGCTTTACTTCCTCCATAATATGTTGCCCATTGACGAACACCTGCAATATTAAATTTAGCTATGAAGCCATCTTGTGTACCATCCGATGTGTTTCCAACATTACTTTGATGAGAATTGGGTGTCGCAATATTTGCGGTACTATTAGTTTCTCCAAAAATGTAAAAGTCTTCATTTGAGTCAATTAAAATACTATTTATAGATTCGTTGTCTGATCCTCCGTAATAGGTAGCCCATTTTCTAATGCCGTTCGAATCAAATTTGGCCACGAAACCATCAAAATAACGATTTTTTACTGGTTGATGAGTTCCTGAAGTTGAAATATTTGTAGGGCTTAGACTTTTACCAGCTATATAGATGTTGTCATTATTTGAGACTTTAATTTTCATAATTTGATCAGCAAAATTACCGCCAAAATAAGTTCCCCAAATACGAGTACCATCAGGATTAAATTTAACAAAAAAAGCATCATAGTCTGTGCTTAAATTATAAGATGTTTGAAAGGAGCCAGAAGAAGCAATATTGCTGATACTGTAGGTTACTCCAGCCATATAGACAAAATCGTCTTTTGTGAAAATTGAGGTCGCATAATCGAACTCTGCACCACCATAGTATGTTCCCCACAATCTTATTGGCACAGGATCAATTACAATCGTTTTTTCATTAGAAGAATCAATTGAATTAAATCCATAAGTGTTTTTATTTATTTTTTTATATCCAACCTCAATCTCCCTTTTACTATTTCCGTCTTCAATCCAACTCGCGGGAAGTGTTTCTTCCATTTTTCCAAAACGAACATTCATTTGGATTTTATTATCAACTAAATTAGTTTCAGCTCCAGTAAATTTTAATTGAATATCAGAAATTTTTCCTTTTGGATGAATTACAAAATTATATTCGACTGTTTTTTGAGGATCGGCAGGAATTGTAAAAACAACATCGATATTTGGATAGATGTTTTTATACGTAATTTCTTTAAATTGATATACGTTGGTAATTCCCTCAGGTTTATTAGGGATATTGTAGTAGTTGTCAAAATCGGTTAACTTTTGTTTAGTAACTAATTCTACTTTTGAATTTGAGTTTACAAATTCAATATCGATTCTATGGTATGTATATTCTAAACTAAACTCTTGGTTTTCGCTATTTTCTTTGTCAAAAGTTAAATCTGGAAGTGTTTTTGCTGTTTTAGAACAAACAATAGGTGTTTTCTTTACTTCGTAAATATCATATGAGAATCCATTTTTCTTTAATTGAACATTTAATCCATTAGAATTCAATAAATATTTTACAGCGGTATTGGGTTTTCCTTTTTGATCTACAATTTGACCTTTATTTTCTTTAAAACCAATGGATTGGTTTTTGTTTTGAGAATATAATTGAATTGCAATGAACAAAAAAAATAAAAGTAATTTATGTTTCATAGGTTTGTTTTGGATAGCAGTAAAATTAATTAAATATCTTACAAAACAAAATCAAAAATCTAAAACGACTGCTTATAAAATCTTTCCCATAAAAATCTCTAAATATCTCGTATTTTTGCAAAAAATAATTCCCTTTGAAAACGAAACTTTTTGTAATTACACCGCCATTTACACAACTGAATACTCCGTATCCGGCAACGGCTTATATAAAAGGTTTTTTGAATACTAAAAGTATCGAATCGGTTCAGGCAGATTTGGGTATTGATGTGATTTTGGAATTGTTCTCAAAGAAAGGATTAAATAATTTGTTTAAAACTTCAAGTTTTAAGTTTGAGATTTCTGGTTTTGAAATCTCAGATAACTCTAAACGTATTTTTGCTTTGCAGGACGAATACATCAAAACGATTGATGCTGTAATTCAGTTTTTGCAGGGAAAAAATCCAACTTTGGCTTTGCAGATTTGTCAGGAAGATTTTCTGCCCGAAGCTTCTCGTTTTGCGCAGTTGGAAGAGCTTGATTGGGCTTTTGGAACAATGGGAACCCAAGATAAAGCCAAACATTTGGCGACTTTATATCTTGAAGATATTTCGGATTTTATTGTAGAATGTGTTGATGAAAATTTTGGTTTCAGCCGATATGCAGAACGTTTAGGCCGAAGCGCCAATTCTTTTGATGAATTGTACAATGCTTTACAACAAGAACCAACTTATATTGATTCTGTTTTAATTTCTATTTTAAAAGAAGAAATTGAAGCTGTAAAGCCTACTTTCTTTTTGATTTCTGTTCCTTTTCCAGGAAATTTATACAGCGCATTTAGATGTGCACAATGGGTAAAACAAAATCACCCCGAAATTAAGATTTCAATGGGAGGCGGTTTTCCAAATACAGAACTGCGATCCCTTTCTGATAAACGTGTTTTTGAATTTTTCGATTTCATCACTTTAGACGATGGAGAAGTTCCAATAGAAGAACTTATTGAAAATATGTCATCCCGAGCGGAGTCGAGGGACGAGAAGCATTATAAAAGAACCTTTTTATTAGAAAACGGAGAAGTAGTTTATAAAAATAACTCTTTAAAACACGATTATAAACAATCACAAGTAGGAACTCCAGATTACTCAGATCTGCCTTTGGATAAATACATTTCGGTAATTGAAATTGTAAATCCAATGCACAGAATGTGGAGCGATGGACGCTGGAATAAACTTACCATGGCACACGGCTGTTACTGGGGAAAATGTACTTTTTGTGATATTTCATTAGACTATATTAAAGTTTACGAACCAGTTGCGGCAAGTTTACTTTGCGATCGAATGGAAGAAATGATTTTGCAGACAGGTCAAAATGGTTTTCATTTTGTCGATGAAGCTGCGCCGCCGGCTTTAATGCGGGCTTTAGCACTTGAAATTCTGAAGCGAAAACTTGCAGTTACTTGGTGGACGAATATTAGATTTGAAAAAAGTTTTTCTAAAGATCTTTGTCTTCTTTTAAAAGCGTCCGGCTGTATTGCGGTTTCAGGTGGTTTAGAAGTTGCTTCAGACCGATTATTGAAATTAATAGACAAAGGTGTAACGGTGGAGCAAGTTGCAAAAGTAACTCGCAATTTTACCGAAGCAGGAATTATGGTTCATGCCTATTTAATGTACGGATATCCGACACAAACGATCCAAGAAACAGTTGATAGTCTTGAAATGGTTCGTCAATTGTTTGAAGCTGGAGTTTTACAGTCTGGATTTTGGCATCAGTTTGCATTAACGGCTCATAGTCCAGTTGGATTATATCCTGAAAAGTTTGGTGTAACTAAGGCTTCTGAAACTATTGGAACTTTTGCTAATAATGATATTGAATATACAGATTCGACAGGAATCAATCACGATAAATTTAGTTTTGGATTAAAGAAATCGCTTTTTAATTTCATGCACGGAATTTGTTTTGATTACGAACTTCAAGATTGGTTTGATTTCAAAATTCCGAAGACAAAAATTCATCCCGATTTTATATTTAATGCACTTGAAGAGCAAAATGATTTCAGCACAAAACCAAATGCAAAAGTAGTTTGGCTTGGCGGAAAACCTTCAACGGAGATTTTTACTAAATCAAAAAAAGGAAGAAGCTGGGAAATGATGATGCTGACTTTTCATGATAAAAAACAAAGTTTCAGTATTCAAACTAGTAATGAAGAAGGTAAATGGCTAATCGAAATTTTAACTAAAATCTCAGTTTCAAATTCTAAAAGTTATACTTTTCACGAAGTAAAAAACGATTTTGAAACTCTTTTAGAAGATTTTGAATTGTTTTGGTATTCAAAACCAATAAACACTTTACGCGAGTTCGGATTGTTGGTTTTATAAATTAGTATTCCACAAAAGTTCCGTCGCTTGGAATTGCAGTTTTAGAGAGAAGATTGTTTTCAGCAAGAGCCGTTTTGAGTTCTTCACGAGTTGTTGGACAATGATTTAAAGCTTCAAGATGATTTGCAAAAACATTTCCAGGAGCAAGTGTTGTAAATTTCAAAATATCATTCATTCGCATTAATAAAGGCTGACCAAAATCTAATCTGGCAGTTCCACAGGCAACAGTTGCAATATCAGGTTTTAACTCGATGAGCGCTTTTTGCACATCATTGGTAAAAATGGTGTCAGCGCTTATGTAAACAGATTTCTCATTTTCGAGTTCAATGTAAAATCCCATTACGTTTCCCATTAATTTTGCAACAAAACCATAACCATGAAGTGCCGGAATACCAATAATTTTTCCATCTAGAAAAGATTGCGGTTCCCAGTAATTTAAAGTTTGAACAATGTTAAGACCTCTTTTTGTAAGCACTTTTTCATCTTTTGCACTGCAAATTACAGGGATGCTTTTTCGTCTTAAAAAAACTTCGCCAGCTTTGTCTATATGATCAGGATGCAAATGAGTTATTAAACAATGAGTTACTTTGCTCAAAATTTCTCGGCTGTTTTTGGGCAGAGAAACCAAGGGATTTCTTTTTGGCTTGTATCGAAAGATTGTAAATGGAGGAATCGTTTTTCTTTTTCCTAACATTGGATCAACCAAAATTACATGCTTCTCTGTTTCAATAACTAAAGTCGCATTTCGCAAATGATGTATTTTCATATCTGGAAAATTAGATATTAAAAATACAAAGATTTTTCAAATTTGATTTATAGATTTTTCTTTATTTTTAATAGGATTGTTATTGATTGTGATATGAATTTTTGACAATTTATTCAATAGAAAACCTAAAGCCAATTCCGTGAAGATTTTCAATCGAAATACCTTTTTCATTTGATAGAATTTTACGTAATCTAGAAATAAAAACATCAAGACTTCGTCCCATGAAATAATCATCAGTTCCCCAAAGAGATGTTAAGATTTGTTCTCTTTTTAATACGGAGTTTTTGTTATCGAGGAATAGTTTTAATAATTCGGCTTCGCGCTGTGTAAGTCCAATTTTTTCATCATCATTAAAGAGAATGAAGTTTTTAGTATCAAATTGGTATTTTCCAATTTCGTAGATCGATTTCTCAACCGTGATATTTCGCTGTGAACGTTTTAGAAAAATTTCAATTTTAAGCATTAATTCTTCGATACTAAAAGGCTTTACCAAATAATCATCGGCTCCTAAACGCAGTCCTTTTATACGATCTTCTTTTAAGGTTTTTGCCGATAGAAAAATAATAGGCACATCTAAATCTATTTTTCTTATTTCCGAAGCCAATTCAAAACCATCCATTTTTGGCATCATAATATCAAAAATACAAATGTCAAAACTCTCTTTTTTAAAAGTTTCCAAGCCAGACTTACCATCAATACAATGAACAACTTCGTAATTATTTTGTTCTAAATTATCCTTGGTTAAAAAGGCTAATGTTTCATCATCTTCGGTATAAAGTATTTTGTAATGTTTCATTTTTTATAAGGAATAGATAAAGTTATAGTAACTCCGTTTGTTGTATTGTTTTCGGCTTTAATTTTCCAGTTTTGTAGTCCGCAAATTTCTTTTACATAATATAAACCAAGTCCAAAACCATTAACTTCATTACTTTTTTCATTTTGAACTCGATAAAATTTATCAAATATAAAGGATATTTTTTTAGAAGAAATTCCAATTCCGTTATCAATAACTTCAATCTTTAAAATTGACTTTTCGTCAGATATTCTAATTGTGATTTCTGGTTTTCTATTGCAGTATTTTACCGCGTTATCTAAAAGGTTATAGATGATATTAGAGAAATGAAATACATCTGTTTCTAATAAATACTCTTTTGAAAGGGTTTCAATTTTGATAACCGCTTCTGGGTATTTCAGCTGAATGTTTTCAATTGCTTCTTCAATAATTGGAACAATTAAAACAGTTTCTTTTTTTAATTCTAAAGGTTTGTAATCTGATTTTGCAATATTTAAAATCTTTTCAATATGATTATTCAGTTTATTACTCTGATTGATTATAATATCAGTATAAGTATGCAGTTTTTTATTTCCTTAATTGGATTTTGTTCTATTAAATATTTCGATGCAATTAAAATAGAAGATAATGGGGTTTTAAATTCATGCGTCATATTATTGATAAAATCACGCTGCAATTCAGAGTATTTTTTTTGTTGCAAAAGTTTAAAAATTGAATATACGTAAATTAATAAAATCAAAATTAAAGCAGTTGAAAGCACAAACCAAAAACGCATTGAACTGAATAAATAGGTCGTTTCGTTAGGAAAACGAACTGCAAAGTAGTAAACAAGATTTTTATGTTTAGGAAAAGAAACTGTTTTTTTTGCTTTTGCTTTTTGAGACAAAGAAATATAATTTCCATACACCATTTCGTCGCTTTGACAATTGTACATCGCATATTCAAAATCGGTTGTAATGTTCATCTTTTTGAATTCTGATCTTAAATAAAATTCTAAAATATCGGGTTCAAACTCATTGTCGATGTTTACAATGTAATAATCGTTTGAAACTTTTCGAACAGGATTTTGACAAGATGGCTCGCGATCTTTTCCTTCATATAATTTTCTGGCAACTTCAAGAAGTGCAATATGGGCTTTCTGGCTAAGCTTTTTTTGTTCTAATGTAAAAGCTTCTTTTGTCCAAAGCAATTGCGCTACCAAAATGCTTATAATGGCAATTAATCCGAGGAGGATGATACTGTTAAGTCTATTAATTTTCAAGAAAAAGGCATTTTAAAAGTGTAATATTAATCATTTTTAAGACTAAAATAAGGGATTAACAAGTCATTAACAAAGATTTGAAACTGGTTAACAGCGATTTGTTTTTGTCTGGATTACTTTTGGAATATAAAATTAGAACTATAAACCATTTAAAATATTTGACTATGAGAATCATTAAAATTTCTATGCTTGCTTTGGCTTTAGGCTTAATGTCTTTTTCAGCTATTGCACCAGTACAATCATTAGTTTCTGAAACAACAGTAATTGAAGCAGCTTCAACAATTGTTTGGAAGGCTGAAACGATAGATGTTGGACAAATACCTCAAGGTACTCCAAAAGCGATCGTTTATGAGTTTAAAAATACAGGAAAAACAGCTGTAGTAATTACAGATGTAAAAGGTTCATGCGGTTGTACAGCAACTGATTATACAAAAGAGCCAATTTTACCTGGTAAATCTGCAAAAGTTACTGCAACTTATAATGCTGCAAACAAAGGCGGATTTACAAAAACAGTTACTGTAACTACAAGTGCTGAAACAACACCAAAAGTACTTACATTAAAAGGAACTGTTATTTAAATAAGTTTATTTTTAGAGGTTAGTTATATAAAGTGGATACTCCAAATACATAATGTATTTGGAGTTTTTTTGTTTTTAATTTTGTTGCTTTTTTTATAAAAACAGCATTAAAAAGAATGAAATTTTATTTTTTTGTAATTGGTTTGTTTTCAGTAAAACTTTTCTATTTTTATACAAAAAATAGTATGAAAATTTGGTATTCTTTTATTGCTGTTATACTTCTTGCAGTTGTGGTTTCGTGTAATTCTAAAACGGATAAAAAAGAAGAAAATCAAACCAAAACAGCGAAAGCAGTTGTTCCTGAGCTTAAACTTACTATCGACAGTACTGCTATTGCTGATTTTTACGAAGCCTATCCGAAATTAAAGAATTTTCAAGAGGAGGTTCTTTCTTTATATAAAAAGAAGGAATCGACACAATTATGGCTTGATAACAAAGGTGTGGTAGAGTTTGGGAATACTTTGTATAACAAATATAAAGGTTTAGATAATGAAGGTTTAAAAGCCAATTTTCCATACAAAGAAATCAATTTTATTTTTGAAGGTAATGCAGATAACAAGTTGTCGCAAGTAAATACTGACTTGATGATTACCAATTTGTACTTTTATTATGGAGAAAAAGTATATCGTGGTTTTGACGAAAAAACGACTAGATCTTTAGAATGGCTTCTTCCTCGAAAAAAAATGAATTATCAAGTTTTCTCTGATTCGATTTTTCAAAAATCTACTATAAACGATGATCGAAAGAGTAAAATGTTCAGCCAGTATTATAAACTTCGCGATGTTCTTCGTGAATACAGAGAAATTGAAAAAAAAGGCGGTTGGAAAACTATTGACATAGATGATAGTTATAAAAATCTAAAATTAGGAGATTCGTCTGATGTTATAGCCCAGATTAGAGAAAGACTTTATATTACAAAAGATATTAAAGAGGATTCCAAAAGTGCAGTATGTGATTCGGTTTTAATGAAATCGATTAAAAGCTACGAGTTGCATCATGGATTGTCTCCCAAAAATATAATCTTACGTGAACATATTGATGAAATGAATGTTCCTGTATCTGATAGAATTAAAACAATAATTGCGAATATGGAGCGCTGCCGCTGGATTGATCCTGAATTAGAAAAAGGTAAAGAATATCTAGAAGTAAATATTCCAGAGTTTAAATTGTATTTAATTCGGGATGGTAAAATTGCGTTTACATCGGCGGTAGTAGTAGGAAAAGCGATGACAAAAACGGTTATTTTCAGTGGAATGATGAATAATATTGTTTTTAGTCCGTATTGGAATGTTCCCACAAGCATTATCAATAAAGAGATAAAACCAGGAATGGCAAAGAATAAAAATTATTTAAAACAGAAAAATTTAGAATGGAATAATGGTGCTGTTCGTCAGCTTCCAGGAAAAAATAATTCATTAGGTTTAGTGAAGTTTTTATTTCCGAATTCTAGTAATATTTATCTGCATGATACACCTTCAAAAAGTTTATTCGAAAGAGAAAGCAGAGCTTTCAGCCATGGATGTGTGCGTGTCGCCAAACCTCGTGAACTGGCAATTGAATTATTAAAGCAAGATCCCTCGTGGACACCTGCAAGAATTGACAAAGCCATGCATGCTGGTAAAGAAAGCTGGTACACGTTAAAAAATAAAATACCTGTTTACATTGGCTATTTTACAGCTTGGGTTGATCGCGAAGGGAACATGAATTTTTATAAAGATATTTATCAAAGAGATGAAAGTTTGATAAAACTACTGACAGAAGAATAAATGTAAAAGTTCTACCTGTGAATTACACGATTTAAAACTAAATTTTTGCTTATAAATTCGTGTGATTTGCAGTAAAAATTATTTATTCAAGACATCAATACATTTATAGAAACGCTTTGTATAATGTTCCGTATCCAAAGCGGTAATGGTAACTTTTTGTGCTTTTCCAGATGAAGCATGAATAAATTTAGACTGCATTCCGTTTGCTTCACATATTATTCCAACGTGGCCAACTACAGTTTTATTTTTGTAACCATAAAAAACTAGAACATCACCAACTTTAAATTCTTCAGGCTTTAAATCTTTTCCTAAATTTTTGTAACCACCAGAACTTCTTGGTAAAGTCATACCGAAGTTTTTAAAAACATAACCTACAAAACCAGAACAATCAAATCCTTTTTTTGGATCATTGCTGGCATATTTGTACGGTATGCCTAAGCTTTTCTTAGCATATTCGATAAGAGAATCTCGGTTAATTTCGGTTTGTATTTTTGGATTAGAAAAAGCACTTTGTTGTTCGTTCTTTTTTAAAGTGAAAGAAGAAAATAAAACAAAAGATATTAAAGCTGTAAGGAGATACGATTTCATTTTTTTATGAGAAGAAAATATTTAATCGATAAAGATAGGTTCTAAAAGTTGTAAATCAAAAGAATGATGCTTATTAATTGTAAGAATTAACTGTTTTTGTAGGTCTTTTTTAGTGTGTTAAAGCATCTGTTTTTATTAGTTTAGGATATTTTAGACACATTGTTTCAAAAAATTTTAGCAATCACATTTGTGTTTTAACAAATAAATTATGTTTAGCAAAAAAGGGGGCTAATAAAAAATAATATATTTAAGTTTGTTTTCTTTCTGTTGATTTCCAATACTATGATGGCAAACGTTACACTTCCAATTTTTTTTGGTGATAATATGGTTTTACAGCGCAGCTCAAAAGTGAAAATGTGGGGTTGGGCAAATCCGAATGAGGAAATCAAATTGGTTTCGAGTTGGGATAATCAAGAGTATAAAACTGTTGCTGATAATGAGGCAAAGTGGGAGTTTTACATTAAAACACCTGAAGCTGGTGGACCTTTTGCAATTGTAATAAAAGGGTTTAATGAAGTTGTTTTAAAAAATATTTTGATTGGAGAAGTTTGGCTTTGCGCAGGACAATCAAACATGGAAATGTCTGTTGAATGGGGAATAGATAATGGTGAAGAAGAAGCGAAGAATGCTTCAAATTCACATATTCGTTTTTATACCGTTCCAAAATTAACAGCTGTAACTCCGCAACAGACTTTATATGGGAATTGGGTAGAATCGACTCCAGAAACCATGAGAAATTTTAGTGCCATTGGTTATTTCTTTGCCAAACGTTTGCAGGAAGATTTAAAAAATGTTCCAATCGGATTGATTTCTTCAAATTGGGGAGGAACTCCTGCAGAGATTTGGATGCCAGAAGAAGTTGTACAAAATAATCCTGTTTTGTTGGAAAGTGCCAAGAAATTAAATAAGCAAGAATACGATCCACATTTGCCAGGACGTGCTTATAATGCAATGATTCATCCTTTTGCAGGATTTAAAATTGCGGGCACGCTTTGGTATCAAGGAGAATCAAATGTTGGTTCGTTAGTTTATGATAAGACATTATCAGCTTTGATCGCTTCGTGGAGAAAGAAATGGAATGACGAATTTCCTTTTTACTTCGTACAAATCGCTCCTTTTAAAGCAGGTGCAAATAATTTTTCGAATGTAATAGTTAGAAATTCTCAAAGAAAAATTTTGAAGGAAGTTCCGAAAACTGGAATGGTTCTGACTTCGGACATTTCAGATATTACTGACATTCATCCAAAAAATAAAAAAGAAGTTGGAATCCGTTTGGCAAATTTAGCTTTGACTGAAACCTATAAAATCAATTTAAGTTTAGTTAATGGGCCGCTTTACAAAGAAATTAAAATGGAGAAAAATGCAGTTGAAGTTTCTTTTGACTATGCTGAAGGATTGTATTTTAAGAATAAAAATTCTAAACAATTTGAAGTTGCAGGAGCTGATGGAGTTTTTTATTTTGCCGAAGCATCAATTAAAAACAGTCAAGTTGTTTTGATATGCAAGAAAGTTGATAATCCTCTAAAAGTCAGATTTGCTTGGGGAAATATAATACAATCTGATCTGTTTAATAAAGCAAATCTGCCAGCTTCTTGTTTTATAACAGAGTAGAAGGAATTTTTAAAGTTTTTTTGCTCCTTTAAGTCATTTTGTGTTTTACCCGACACGATCAAGTTGAAACGGACAATGAAGAATACGTAAGTGTAAGTTTTTATTTATATCTTTGAAATACAGCGATGTAAGGAGAGCTGAGAAGCGGTTTTTATGACGTTGATTTTAAAGGTAAGCTGAAAACTTTATAGAGTAGGCACGATTTTAAAAGTATACTTATGGAAAATTCTTTATTTAAAAAAGTAAAAAAAGCTATTGATTACTGGTATATTCCGCTGTTAGTAGGATTACTGTTTGTTGGAATAGGAATTTGGTCTTTTATGACGCCGTTGGCAGCTTATTTAACTCTTGCGTTTCTCTTTAGTGTTTCGTTTTTAGGAAGCGGAATTTTTGAAATCATTTTTGCTCTTTCAAACAGAAAGAAAATCGACAATTGGGGATGGACATTAGCATCAGGGATTATAGGTTTAGTAGTGGGAATATTGCTGGTTATTAATCCGCTGATCTCAATTACTTTACTGCCGCTTTATGTAGGTTTTGTAATTCTATTTCGCTCTATAATGGCTATCGTTATTGCTTTTAATTTAAAGAGTTATGCAGTTTCTGATTGGGGGAATCTTTTGATTCTAGGAATACTCGGAACTATATTTTCGTTTGTATTATTATGGAATCCAGTTTTTGCAGGACTTTCATTAGTATATTGGACAGCTTTTGCTTTTATTGCTCTTGGAATTTTTTATATTTATTTTTCTTTCAAATTAAAGAGAATTCATGATATGCATTAAGAAGATTTTAATTCTTAGAGATAAAACAAACCCGATAGTTTTTATAAATCTGTCGGGTTTGTTTTTTGAGTCGAAATAAAAAAATAAGTATCTTTCGATGGTTAAACCTAAAAGGCTATTAAATCTTTTTAGGGTTATTTGGTAGAATATTTAATCTCAATTTTAGATAATGAAATACAACAGATGCGGAAAAAGCGGTTTATTACTGCCTGAAATTTCTTTAGGATTATGGCATAACTTTGGCTCAGTAGATAATTTTGAAAATGCAGAAAGTATTGCTGTAGAAGCTTTTGATAAAGGAATTACACATTATGATTTGGCTAATAATTATGGCCCGGTTCCAGGTTCTGCTGAAACAAATTTTGGTAAAATTTTATGGCATAATTTTCAGGGAAATTTACGTGATGAAATTATAATTTCAACAAAAGCAGGTTATACAATGTGGGATGGACCTTATGGCGATTGGGGATCTAGAAAATATTTGCTGTCAAGTTTAGATCAAAGTCTAAAAAGAATGAAGGTAGATTATGTGGATATTTTTTATTCGCATCGCCCTGATCCTGAAACGCCGATTGAAGAAACAATGATGGCATTGGATTATGCGGTAAGAAGCGGGAAAGCACTTTATGTTGGAATCAGTAATTATTCGGCAGAGCAAACTCGTGCAGCGGTTGATGTTTTAAAGCAATTAGGGACGCCCTGTTTAATTCATCAAGCAAAATACTCTATGTTAGAACGCTGGGTAGAAAATGGTTTGTTGGATGTTTTAGAGGAGAAAGGAGTGGGCTGCATCGCATTTTCACCTTTGGCACAAGGACTTTTAACGGATAAATATTTAAGCGGAATCCCAGAAAATTCTAGAGCACATAATCCAAACGGACATTTGAAGGAAGATGAGGTTACACAAGAACGCATTCAAAAATTGATTCAATTAAATGAAATTGCTAAAAACAGAAATCAATCTTTGGCGCAGATGGCATTGGCTTGGCTGCAAAAAGATAAACGAATTACTTCTGTTTTGATTGGCGCGAGTTCAGTAAAGCAATTAAACAATAATATAGATTGTTTGCAAAAATTGGAGTTTACCTCTGATGAATTGAATGCCATTG
The DNA here is from genome assembly GCF_004119505.1 of Flavobacterium sp. YO64. Taxonomy (NCBI): domain Bacteria; kingdom Pseudomonadati; phylum Bacteroidota; class Flavobacteriia; order Flavobacteriales; family Flavobacteriaceae; genus Flavobacterium; species Flavobacterium sp. YO64. The sequence goes on from NZ_NRQV01000001.1 coordinate 122,085, forward strand.
AAAAGATATTAGCATAGAACAATATCTAATTTAGATAAAAGTAAAACGCACTGCAATAGCAGTGCGTTTTTGGTTATTTGTATAAGTATAATCTGTGATACTTAATTGTATCCTCATTATTAATGTAAAAGTTTTTGAATACTATTCTTTTAAAGCTGTTTCTGTTTTTTCGAGAGACAAAGAGTATGGAATAAAAGTGCGTAAAATTTAAATAAGGTATAAGAGTTAAGAATAGAATCGTTTTTTTGTGGCTTTGAAACCTGTTCAAATTTTGGACAGGTTTTTTGTTTTTTAAAGGCGATTGGTCGTTTAAAAAGCGACCTTCTTTAAAATATTCAGGGATTTTGTTTTTGTAGGAATTTTTACGATTTGTTTTTGACAAATTCTGTTGTTTTATGAAAAAATATGTTTTATTGGTGTTTGTAGTTATTTTTTGTACACCCTATTTTTTAATGGGTGTAATTGTTTTTATGTTCTAAAAATGGTTGTTTTATGTGTTTTATTGTTGTTGATTTTTATTTTTACCCTTGTTTTTGTATTGATTTTTGTGAAATAGAGTTGTTGATTTTTTAAAAACAAAACCATATAAATGTCAAATAATGATTATTGATGTTTTAATTTTTGTAATCCGTAATTCTTCGTTTAAAAAGCCAAAAAAGTAGTTTTCAATTGTTCTACTCATGCAAAAGTTAATAAATTCGCTAATGAAAATGAGGAGGTTTTAGGGGCAGATTCAGGGTTTTAAAAATGACTTATACTATTAAATAGATATATAAAAGATTAACTAACCAAAATCAATTAATAACTAAAAACCAATTAACACATGAAAAAAGTATTTTACATTTTAGCCGCGACGTTAACGAGTTCTTTTGCTTTTGCCCAAGATGATGAAACGAAAACTTCGCCGGCAACAACTTGGGGAGGGTCTGCAGATGCTTACTATAAATATGATTTTTCGAAACAAATGAACGGATTAACGAGCTTTACCAACTCACAGGATTCGTTTGAATTAGGAATGGCGTCGATAGAGGCGGGGCATACATTTGGAAAAGCTTCTGTTTTTGTAGACTTAGGATTTGGAAAAAGAGCAGGAGAGTTCTCCTATAATGAAACAACTGATAAAGATATAACAGCAAAATTTTTGATAAAACAATTGTTTTTTACCTATCAAATCACAGATAAATTTAAAGTTGTAGCGGGTAGTTTTGGAACTCATATTGGATACGAAGTTTTAGATGCTGTCGATAATAAAAACTACAGTATGTCTTATGCTTTTTCTTATGGTCCATTTTTTAATACTGGAGTAAAAGCACAATATACTTCAGGAAAGTTTACAGCGATGTTTGGTATCACAAATCCTACTGATTTTAAATCGGCTATGGATGCGGGTTCTACTCAAAAAACATATATAGGTCAATTAGGATATATTGGTGAAACGGGAAGCGCTTATTTAAATTTCACTTCTGGGAGCAGTAATCCATCTTCTTTAGAGAATAAAACGCAGTTTGATTTTGTTGCGTCAAAAGCAATAAGCGACAGCTTTGGACTTGGATTTAATGCGACTTACGCTAAAACTAAAAATGATATTTCAAGTGTAGATGATGGTGAGTGGTTTTCTTTAGTAGGTTATGCAAATTATGCATTTTCTCCATCATTACTTTTAGCTTATAGAATGGAATATTTTGACGCAAAAAGTGCCGCTCCAAGTTTAGGAACTCTAACTGGATCAAATGTTTTTGCTAATACAGCTTCTTTAAATTATAAAGTTGGGAAATTAACTATTATTCCAGAGATAAGATACGATGCCGCATCAGAGGACATATTTTTAGATAAAGATGCTGCTCCAACCGGCGGATCATTCTATGCTCTTCTGGCTACAACATACTCTTTCTAGAGATAAAGATTGATATTTTTTTTTTTTTGGAGCTGTCGAAACATATTAATGTTTTGGCAGCTTTTTTATTTGAACGTCTTTCTCTTTCGCTGCAGATAAAAAAAGACTTACTCGCTTTATTTGGTGTTTTTACCGTAGTATGTTAGTTATAGGTAATTAAGGAAATACCGTAGTGTGAGGATTTCTAATCTGTATTTAAACAGGTTTTTTAAGTTTTCATAATTGGTGTTTGCACTAGCAGATTTTGGGAACGAAAAGGAACAAAAAAAGCGCATTTCTAAAATTGTAGAAATGCACTTTTTGTATTTTGTGAATACTATTTATTGAACTTGTTTTTTATAAATCGAATAAATAGTGTCTATTGTTTTTCGGTCTAAAGTGGCAGTCACATCAGTTTGAATGTAATGCAGTTTAAACGCCATAATAGCTGCCGAAAGATTTTTAGTGTTATATCCTATTATTCTAAGTGCAGGCTCTATTTTAAAGTCAAAAGGAGCTTCTTCTAATACTACATCCGGCCAAATTCCAAAACCTTTTTCGGCTAAAGTTTTCCAAGGAAATAAAGCACTTGGGTCTTGTTTTCTGCCAGGAGCAATATCGGCATGTCCTAATATGTTTTGAGTTGGAATATTGTAATATTTTTTAAGCTTGGTTAAAAGAGCAACTAAGCTGCTAATTTGAGCTTCGGTAAACGGTTTAAATCCATTGTTGTCAAGTTCAATTCCGATAGAAGTTGAATTCAAATCAGTATTTTTTCCCCAAGTAGCATTTCCTGCATGCCAAGCTCTTAGATAATCGTTTAGCATTTGAACTACTTTTCCGTTTTCAGAAATGATATAGTGCGCGCTGACTTGCGTTTTAACTTTAGTAAAAGTATTAATCGTTTGCTGAAGTGAATCTTGAGCAGTGTGATGAATAATAATAAAGCTTGGTTTTCTTAAGTTAAAGTTTACCGTACCAACCCATTCTGTATTTATTCCATTTTGTAAAGCCGTAGATCCCGTTTTTGATAAAGTATCTTTAATAATGCCTAGTTGAGCAGCATAAGAGGTATCAATAATTACTGGTGTTATTGGCGGAATAGATTGAGGTTCTTTGCTTGTGATTTGATTTTCCAGGGTTTTAAGCTGTTGATCATAAGCTTTTTCGGTATTCTTGTAAGGATTTGTTGAGCAAGAAGTAATTATAATTGCTAAAAATAGATAACAAAAATGTTTTTTTGCCATGGTTAGTTACATTTTAGGATGAAGTTTGAGCAATTATTCTTGCGCTTTTTCTACAGGTTTTTCTTCTTCTTTTTCTTTGTTATCTTTTGAGTCTTTTTTCTTTTTTGATTTAGAAGGTTTCTTAATTTCTTTAAAGTTCTCCATGAAAGTTGTGTACTTTGTAACTTGATCAGGATTTAAAAAAGCACTTATTTTTTTATTTGTACTTTCTCTTAGAGCTTTTATTTGTTCAATTTTTGCTTCTTGACTGCTGCTTTCATTTTTTAAAAGAATACCTTGTTCTCTCATACTGTCAGCCAAAACATTAGTTATTGCAATTACCTGCAATTCATCTAAGTTAACAGCTGGTTTCATTTGTTCAACAATTAATGAAGCAGTTTCTTCTACAGGAACTTCTTTAGGTTTGCTTGGCGTGCTTTGTGGTCCTTGCATCATGCTTCTGTCCATGCCCATTCCGCCGCCTCGTCCGTAACCATTTCCATAACCGTTTCCGTAACCATTTCCATAGCCGTTTCCGTATTGAGCTGAAACAGAGTTAAAGCAGAATATGGTGAAAACCAAAAGAAATAAAGATTGTGTAGCTTTCATATAAAAAGTTTTTATCAAAAAATGATAGTTATTTAGGTAAATTTAAGCAGGTTCTCCGTATAAATCAAATTCTGTAGCTTCAATTATACGTATATTAACAAATTCTCCTGTTTTTACATAATGTTTAGAGGCATCTATTAAAACTTCATTGTCAACATCAGGGCTGTCAAATTCGGTTCTTCCTACAAAATGTGCGCCTTCTTTTCTGTCAATAATACATTTATATATTTGTCCTACTTTTTCTTGATTTAAATCCCATGAAATTTGCGACTGTAATTCCATAATTTCATTGGCTCTTGCTTGTTTCACGTCATCTGGAACATTATCTTCAAGCAAGTAAGCATGTGTGTTTTCTTCATGAGAATAAGCAAAACATCCCATTCTGTCAAATTTCATTTCCTGAACAAAATCTTTCAAAATTTCAAAATCTTCTTGAGTTTCACCTGGATATCCAACAATTAAAGTGGTTCTGATTGCCATTCCGGGAACTGCGGCTCTAAAATCTTTTAATAATTGTGTCGTTTTGGCTTGTGTTGTACCACGACGCATTGATTTTAAAATAGAATCTGAAATATGCTGTAATGGAATATCAATGTAATTACAAATTTTAGGTTCGCGTTTCATTAATTCCAAAACATCCATCGGGAAACCGGTAGGATAAGCATAATGCAGACGAATCCATTCAATGCCTTCAACTTTCGCCAATTCTTCTAATAATTCGGCAAGATTTCTCTTTTTATAAAGGTCTAAACCGTAATAAGTTAAGTCTTGTGCTATTAGTATTAATTCTTTAACGCCGTTTTTTGCTAAACCTTGTGCTTCTTTAACTAATTTTTCAATTGGTTGTGAAATATGTGATCCACGCATTAATGGAATTGCGCAAAAACTGCAAGGCCTGTCGCAGCCTTCGGCAATTTTTAAATAAGCATAATTTTTAGGAGTTGTCGTTAATCTTTCGCCTAATAATTCATGTTTATAATCGGCTCCTAAAGCTTTTAACAGCTGAGGTAATTCAGTTGTGCCAAAGTATTGATCTACATTTGGGATTTCTTTTTCTAAGTCTGGTCTATAGCGTTCAGATAAACATCCAGTCACAAAAACTTTATCAACTAAACCTTTGTCTTTTTTGTCAGCATATTCCAAAATCATATTAACTGATTCTGCTTTTGCATTATCAATAAACCCGCAAGTGTTAATTACAATAATGTTTCCTTCATCTTTAGTGGCTTCGTGAGTAACTTCTTTGCCGTTTGCACGAAGTTGTCCCATAAGCACTTCACTATCATATACATTTTTTGAACACCCAAGAGTGATTACGTTAATTTTGTTCTTTTTTAAAGACTTGGTTCTCATACTTTTATAAATTGGAGTGCAAAATTACACTTTTTTATTCAAACAGCACTTGTTTCGATTCTATTTAGGTGTTTTTTGTGATGTAAATTGTGTTGTTTGCTGTGTTTTTTCGCCTCGAAACAAGCTTCTTTTTTTGGGAGTAAAAAAAAATCCGTCAAGCAAGAACCTGACGGAAGTTTTATTGTTTGTTTTTTCTTCAAATTACAATTCAAATAATAAAGTCAATGTAACATTGTTGAGTTTTGATGTAATATTGGCACCATCAGTAAAACCTTTGCTAAAGAAACCTTGGTTTGATTTTCTTTCAGCGTAAGAATAGGCTAAGTCTAATTTTGTACCTCCAAAATTATAACCTAATCCTCCAGAATAACTGTTTAAATCTCCAATTGTAGTTTTGTTTTTATAAGGGCTTCCTTCGTATCTGTATCCGCCTCTTAAACTCAATTGGTTTATTTTGTATTCTGCTCCAATTCTTAATTCTCCATTATTAGTCAGCTGATTGCTGATGTCGTTGTTTACACCTCTAAAACCTGGATCGTTAGTAGGTTTGTATTTTGCGTTTCCATAATCTTTAATAGCATAATCAACGCTGATTAAGCCTGATTTTCCAAATATATACGCTGCACTAAAAGTTGTTTTTCCAGGGGTTTGCAAAGTGTACGACTCGTAAACATTAATAATATTAGGGTTTATGTCTGCATATTTCTCAGGTCCATTTGCGGCTTGTGTAGTAGTGTGAAGGCTTTGAGAAACTTCGTCGTAAAGTTCGTACCAAGTGTTTGATTCGTAAGCTAATCCAAGTCTGAAAGAGTCTGTTACTTTGGCAATTGCACCAAGTTGAAAAGAGAATCCATTTCCGTAAGTGTAAAGTTCGTTGTTAAAACGTAGATTAGAAATGGTTTCAGAAGGTTCTAATGGGTTTGAATTGTCTTCATAGAAACTGCTTGATCTTCTGTAATCAGTAATATGAGCATTTAAATTTGCTCCAAAATAAATACGATCTTTATAAGAGGTTGAAATGTTAAAGCTTAATTTACTGTTATATCCTCTGGCGTAAATTTCATTTTCGTGATAGTAGTTTCCGCCTGCAGGAATATTAGAAGTGTATTGAGTGTTGTTTTTGTCTAGTGGATTTACTGGGTTTATGACAAAACCATAGTATCCAAAATAAGCTTGCTGCTCATCATAAAACTGATTTTTATATGGTATTCCAGTAATGTCTCCTAATGGAATTCCATTTGCATAAGTAAGGAAGTAGTTGTCTATAGAATTAGTTGGATTTGTTCCAGCTGAGAAAACATTGTTGTTGAAGTTGTTGGTGTTTTCGTAGGTTGCTCCTATCGCAATTTTTTTCCAATTGTTGTTTGGATTTCTGTCATTAAAAACAAAGATGGCACCCACTTGATTTAGGATGAATGAATTGTCTTTGTCTGAAGTTTGAGTTCCAAAGTAATTAGAATTATTTTTAATATTCTGATTACTAAAAGTTACTCCCATTTGATTGTTTATGAAAATCGCAGATCCTGCAGGATTTACGCTAATTGAGGATAAATCCCCGCCTAAAGCTCCAAATGCTCCGCTCATTGCTCTAAATCTCGCTGTTCCTGTTAAGTTGTCTTGCGAAAAGCGTAAAGCATCAGAAACTTCCTGAGAATGTGAGATGCTGACAGTTAGTCCTGTAATTAATAGGAAGAGTATTTTTTTCATTTTGGTACGTTTTTGTGTGATTTTAGATTGGTAAAAGGGAGAGGAAGGTTATCTTCTTCCTCCTCCGCCTCCACCGTAAGATCTTCCGCCACCGCCGCCGCCAGATGATCTCATGCTTCCGCCGCCGCTGTTCATTGAACGCGATGGGCTAGGAGAGTAAGTTCTAGATGGGCTGCTATTGGTGTTGTTGTAGCTTCTATTAGTTGTGGAGCTTGATCTTCTGTTTGAATAATCGTAGCTGTTACTTTGTCCTTGTGTCGTGCTTCTTCTGTTTGTGAACGTTGGGCTTGTTGTGTAGTTTCTGCCGTTTGCATTAGAACTTCTTCTGTAGTCAGAATAGCTGTTTGTTCTGTTCGTGTAGTTTCTATCTGTTGTATAGCTTCTGTTGCTATAGCTTCGGTTGTTGAAACTTCTGTCAGTATAATTTCTGTTTGAAGAGTAGTTTCTTCCAGAGGCAAAATTTCTGTTTGAGCTATAGTTTCTGCCGCTTCCGTAGTATGCTGCGGAACCTCTTCTTCCGTAATTATAAGAATAGTTTCCGTAATAACGTGGTCCCCAATATCCAGGATAGCCCCATCCAGGATAGCCCCATCCTGGTCCCCAGTATCCTGGGTAGCCCCAAGCGTAACCTGGGTATCCCCAATATCCGCCATAGTATGGGTATCCAAAACCAAAACCAAATCCCATTGACCATGTTGGGTCAGAATATATATTTACAGAAACTTCAGATGGACTGCTTCCCCATGCTGGATAAGCGTTTGTGGCAACTTGTGTACTGTCGTTTTGAGAGTAGTTTCCGTAGTTGTCTACATCTGTAAAAATTTCTGTAGGCTGGTTGTCGTCTTGAAGAGATCTGAAATAATCTTTGTATTGGTTGTTTGCGTTAGATGTGTTTGTTTGAACGTATCTAGTATTGGAATTACCATAGACTCCGTCATTATCATTATAAGATGTGTTTTGGTAAGAACCACATGACGCAAGCAGAAAACTCAATAGTCCAATTAAGTAAAAATGACTTGAGTTTTGACGTAGAGTAATATAAGTTTTCATATCTGTGGTGTTTTTTATTGTTGCACATTACAAAAATAGTTAGTTTTGTCAAACTATTTAGTTAAAATAATTAAAACAAAATTTGTGCCAAACTATATAATATGAGTAAGAACCTCACTACAAGATCAGAAGATTATTCGAAATGGTATAACGAGCTGGTTGTGAAAGCGGATCTAGCTGAAAATTCAGGAGTTAGAGGCTGTATGGTAATTAAACCGTATGGTTATGCGATTTGGGAAAAAATGCAGGCTGAGTTAGATCGAATGTTTAAAGAGACAGGACATCAAAATGCTTACTTTCCTTTGTTTGTTCCAAAAAGCATGTTTGAGGCTGAGGAAAAAAATGCAGAAGGATTTGCAAAAGAATGTGCTATTGTTACACACTATAGATTAAAGAATGATCCTGATAAACCAGGGAAATTAATGGTTGATCCAAATGCTAAACTGGAGGAAGAACTTATTGTTCGTCCTACAAGTGAAGCAATTATTTGGTCTACATATAAAGGATGGGTGCAATCTTATAGAGATTTACCATTGTTAATTAATCAGTGGGCAAATGTAGTTCGATGGGAAATGCGTACGCGTTTGTTTTTAAGAACTGCTGAATTTTTGTGGCAGGAAGGGCATACCGCTCATGCAACAAAAGAAGAAGCTTTAGAAGAATCTGAGAAAATGATGAATGTTTATGCTGATTTTGCTGAAAACTTCATGGCAATTCCAGTTGTAAAAGGTTTTAAAACCGAAACAGAACGTTTTGCCGGTGCAGATGAAACGTATTGTATAGAAGCATTGATGCAGGATGGAAAAGCTTTGCAGGCTGGAACTTCTCACTTTTTGGGGCAGAATTTTGCGAAAGCTTTTGATGTGAAGTTTGCAAATGCCGAAGGAAAGCAAGAACATGTATGGGGAACTTCTTGGGGGGTTTCTACTCGTTTGATGGGAGCTTTGGTTATGACGCATTCAGATGATCAAGGATTAGTGCTTCCTCCTAATTTAGCGCCAATACAAGTGGTGATTGTTCCAATTCATAAAACAGATGAGCAGCTGGCTGAAATTACAACAGCGGTTAATGAGTTAACAGCTAAATTAAGAAAGCTTAAGATTTCTGTGAAATATGATGACAGAACAACTCAAAAACCTGGATTTAAATTTGCAGAGTGGGAGTTGAAAGGTGTTCCGGTAAGAATTGCAGTTGGTCCTAAAGATTTAGAAAACGGAACTTTTGAAGTTGCCAGACGTGATACTTTGACAAAAGAGGTTGTTTCTGCTGAGGGAATCGTAAATTATGTACATGATTTATTAGAGCAGATTCAAACGGATTTATTTAACAAAGCATTAGAGTATCGTAACACGCATGTTACGGAAGTGAATAGTTTTGAGGAATTTAAAGAAGTTTTAGAAGGAAAAGGTGGGTTTATTTCTGCTCATTGGGATGGTACTGCTGCAACCGAAGAGAAGATAAAAGATTTGACAAAAGCGACTATTCGATGCATTCCTTTAGATGCTGTTGAAGAGGCTGGAGCCTGTGTGTTTACTGGGAATCCATCTTCAAAAAGAGTGCTTTTTGCTAAGGCATATTAAAAAAAATAAATTTTTTTGCATCAGCTATTGTACAGCTAAAAAATAGATGTATCTTTGCATCCGCATTAGAGAAATACATGGTCCGTTCGTCTATCGGTTAGGACGCCAGGTTTTCATCCTGGTAAGGGGGGTTCGATTCCCCCACGGACTACTTTTTTTTCTGCGAATAAGTTATTTAACTTGATGTATTGGTCCGTTCGTCTATCGGTTAGGACGCCAGGTTTTCATCCTGGTAAGGGGGGTTCGATTCCCCCACGGACTACAATTCAATTTTATATAAATTGAAGAAAACTTAGAGGAAAATTGGTCTGTTCGTCTAGGGGTTAGGACTCCAGGCTTTCGTCCTGGTAACAGGGGTTCGATTCCCTTACAGACTACAAAAATTAGTTGTGAATAAGTTTTGTAAAATGAAAATTGGTGTCTCGGTTTTTGTTTTATTAGTTAAAACCAAAGTGATTGTTTTGCAATTGTGGGAGGTTTTTCTTTTTTAACTAGTACTTATAATAATTATTACATCTAAAAATTAAAACAAAATGGCAAATCATAAGTCAGCATTAAAAAGAATCAGAAGTAACGAAAAAAGAAGAGTTCTTAACAGATATCAACACAAAACTACTCGTAACGCTATTAAAGCATTAAGATTAGCTACTGATAAATCTGATGCTACTGCAAAATTATCAACTGTAATTTCTATGATTGATAAATTAGCTAAAAAGAACATCATTCATGATAATAAAGCTTCTAACTTGAAGTCTAAATTAACGAAACATGTTGCTAAATTGTAATTAATTACAATTTCCTAAATATTAAAAAAAGTCCTCTAAAAGAGGACTTTTTTGTTGTTTAAAAATGAAAATCTTAAATTCAGTTTTAGGTGAGTTTTGAATTTAATATTCTCTAATTATATCTTTTGTTCGATTTTAGGAGTTGGTAATGTCTGGTTTTTAGTCGATGTCTATTTTCTTTTTGAGATATTCTAACATGGCCAGCGTAATTGGTTTTGAAAGAAAATCTATTATTATAGGGTATTTTTTTGCTTTGGCTAAATCGTCAGGATCAATTGTAGAAGATAATACAATGACTTTTGCGCTGTTGAATTCTTTATAGTCGGCTGAAATGAAATGATCTAGAAATTCCCATCCACTCATAACTGGCATGTTTAAATCTAAAAAAATCAGCTCTGGTTTTTTGTTTACCTTATTTTTATTATTGGTGTATTTTAAGGTATTGAAATGGAGTAGTGCTTCTTCACCATTTTGAGCAGTGATAATTTCATGTGAAAATGATGATCTTGAAATTACTTTTTTGCATAGCATTAATGTAATAGGGTCGTCGTCAATGCATAAAATTTGCTCAAGCATGGTGTTTAGTTTTTAAATGTTATCGTAAATGTTGTGCCTTTATTGACTTCGCTCTCAATACTAATCGTTCCGCCCATGGTTTCTACTTGAGATTTTACAAGATATAAGCCTAGTCCTTTGCTGTCTGGGTAATTGTGGAATCTCTGATAAAGACCAAAAACTTTATCGCGATTTCGGTCTAGATCTATTCCAATTCCGTTGTCTTTAAAGGTTAGTGTAACTTGTTGATCAATTTGTTCGGCAGTTATTGATATTTTTAATTTACGGTTTTCGGACTTGTATTTTATTGAGTTTGTAAGCAGGTTGAGTAAAATGCTTTCAATATAAGCCTTGTTTGTGTTTAATAAAGGGACTTTTTCGAATTTTAATTTAATAATTGGTTTGTGTAGTTCAATTTGAAAAGAAAGCTGGCTGAAAACATTTTCAAAAACTTCTTTTAACGAAACTTCTTCTTTTTGCATAGAAGGATTGTCTTTTATGATTATGACTTTTACTAAATCATTAATTGTTTCATTTAATAAATGAGTTGATTTTGTAAAACCTCCTAAAATCTCTTGCAGTTCAGTATTCTCAATAGGAATATCTTCGATAAGATTTAAAAGTCCAATTAAGTTAGATAATGGAGCTCGTAAATTATGTGATGTGATGTATGAGAATTGTTTTAGGTCTTTATTGTTTTGTGTTAGTTCGCGAATTAAATGTTCTTTTTCAGTTTCCAATGTCTTTTCGTCAGTAATATCCCTTTGGATAGAAATCCAGTGTGATATCAAACCTTCGTTATTAAAAATTGGGATCATAGAGAAACGTACCCAGTATTCTTCTTTTTTCTTAGTGTAACTAATTGTTTCTATCAAACATTCTTCTTCATTTTTGATGGCTCTTAAGAGTTTTTTTAGTTCATCTGAGTCAGATTTTGGTCCTTTGAAGATATTTGGAGATTTTCCGATTATTTCATTTGATCCATAGCCAGACATTTGAGAGAAAGCTGGGTTAACATAAACTATTTTTGGTATTTTACGATCGACAGAATTGGCTTCAGTAATTAAAATTGAATCTTTAGATTGTGTGATTACGGTTTCTAGTAGTTTTAATCGCTGTTCTTCTTCTTTTTGTTTGGTAATATCTTGTATTGCACCAATCATTCTGATAGCCCTTCCGTTTTCATCTTTTAGTAAAAAGCCTCTGTCTAAAACATACTTGTAGCTTCCATCGGCGCATCTAAAACGGTATTGATCCTGCCATTTTTCTGTTTTTTGCTCAATAAAAGAGTATAATTTAATAGACATTCTAATGCTGTCTTCTGGGTGAATTTTGTCAAACCACCACTTTGAAGTTTTTCCAACTTCTTCAGGGTTGTATCCAAAAACGCTCTCGATTCCTTTGTTCCAATTTATTCGGTCTTCTTGTATTTTCCAATCCCAAATAGTATCACTTGTTGCTTTTGCAACGATGTCATATTTTTCGTTGGATTCTTTAATTTCTTCGTTTGTTTTTTTTAGTTTCTTAAAAATTGAAATATTTCTATTTTCATTTTTGGTGAGTATGTATTTGAAAATAAGTCCTGTAGTCAGAATAAGAAAAATATCCTTTAAATAAAATAAATAAGAATATTTTGACTGAAAAAAGTATTTAATGAGTAGATTATGGCACACTGTTGCCATAATTAGTGATATGATAACGTAAACAAGAGTAATTAGGAGAGTTTTACTTTTCATTACTCAAATATAGTTAAATTAACCATAACTAAACAATAAGTAAAGTTCATTTTGATGCCTAATTTAACATTGATTTAATGAACTAATTACTTGTATATACGCAAACTATCACAGAAACGTTTTTTTTTAGAAAATAAAGTGTACTTTTGCACCCATTAAAAAACACAAATGGAATCTATTAGAAATATTGCAATTATTGCCCACGTCGATCACGGTAAGACCACTTTGGTTGATAAAATTATGTATCACTGTCAATTATTTCGTGACAACGAAAACACAGGTGATTTAATTCTTGATAATAACGATTTAGAGCGTGAGAGAGGTATTACTATTACTTCTAAAAACGTTTCTGTTCAGTACAAAGGAACAAAAATCAATATTATCGATACTCCTGGCCACGCGGATTTTGGAGGTGAAGTAGAACGTGTATTGAACATGGCCGATGGTGTATGTTTATTAGTGGATGCCTTTGAAGGTCCTATGCCGCAAACTCGTTTTGTATTACAAAAAGCTATTGATTTAGGTTTGAAGCCTTGTGTAGTTATCAATAAAGTTGATAAAGAAAACTGTACTCCTGAAGAAGTTCATGAAAAAGTTTTTGACTTAATGTTTGAATTAGGTGCTACAGAAGAACAGTTAGACTTTCCAACTGTTTATGGTTCTGCTAAAAACAACTGGATGTCTGACGATTGGAAAAACCAAACAGAAAACATCGAGCCTTTATTAGACATGGTTATTGCTAATGTACCAGCTCCTAAAGTTTCTGAAGGTACTCCACAAATGTTAATTACATCTTTAGATTTCTCTGCTTTTACTGGGCGTATCGCTATTGGTCGTTTAGAAAGAGGTATTTTGAAAGAAGGTATGGCAATCTCTTTAGTAAAGAGAGACGGTACTGTTACGAAATCAAGAATCAAAGAATTACATACTTTTGAAGGTCTTGGACGTAAAAAAGTAGCTGAAGTAATTGCTGGTGATATTTGTGCCGTAGTTGGTATTGATGGTTTTGAAATTGGTGATACTATCGCTGATAACGAAAACCCTGAAGGTTTAGCTTCTATTGCTATTGATGAGCCTACAATGAGTATGTTGTTTACAATTAATGACTCACCTTTCTTTGGTAAAGAAGGTAAATTTGTAACTTCTCGTCATATTAGAGAAAGATTGACAAAAGAATTAGAGAAAAACTTAGCGATGAAGTTAGGTGAAACTGATTCTGCAGATAAATTTATGGTTTTTGGTCGTGGTGTACTTCACTTATCTGTTCTTATTGAAACAATGAGAAGAGAAGGTTATGAGTTACAAATTGGTCAGCCGCAAGTAATCATCAAAGAAATCGATGGTAAAAAATGTGAGCCAATTGAAGAATTAACAATCGATTTACCAGAAAACCTTTCAGGTAGAGCAGTTGAATTCGTAACAGTTCGTAAAGGTGAAATGTTAAGTATGGAGACTAAAGGTGAGCGTATGATCATTAAATTTAATATTCCATCACGTGGAATTATTGGTTTAAGAAATCAATTGCTTACAGCTACAGCTGGTGAAGCTATTATGTCACACCGTTTCATTGGATATGAGCCTTACAAAGGAGAAATTTCTGGACGTAACAAAGGTTCATTGATTTCTATGGAAAAAGGAAAAGCTATTCCTTATTCTATCGATAAATTACAAGATCGTGGTAAGTTTTTTGTTGAACCAAATGCTGAAATTTACGAAGGTCAGGTAATTGGAGAAAACTCTCGTAGTGATGATATGTGTGTGAATGTAACTAAAGAGAAAAAACAATCTAACGTTCGTTCATCTGGAGCTGATGAAAAAGCTAGAATTATCCCTCCGATTATTTTCTCTCTTGAAGAAGCTTTAGAGTACATTCAAAAAGATGAGTATGTAGAGGTTACACCAAAATCTATTCGTCTAAGAAAAATCTATTTGACTGAAACTGATAGAAAAAGATTTAAAGTTTAGTAATTTTAAATTTCAATATAAAAAATCCCAAATTCCATTATGGAGTTTGGGATTTTCTTTATGGTTTAAATTTGAATTTTATGCAATTCGAATTTGAAATTTAGGTATCAGATTTGCGTGCTTTATCTTTTTAAACTAAAATGGCCTTTTACGCTTTTACCATTTACAAAGGTCAAAGTAAACCAATAATCATCAGAGGGAAGCTGCTGGCCATTAAAAATACCATTCCAGCCAATGCTGTTTTGATTCATTTCTTTCAGTAATTTTCCGTAGCGATCAAAAACATAAATTTTAAAATTTGGAAGATGTTCGATGTCATTGATAAACCATAAATCATTATATCCGTCTCCGTTTGGTGTGAAAAATCTTGGATAATCAAGTACATATATGGTAATATTGTTTGATAATCCACAGCCATTTTTGTCTCTGGCAACAGCATTATAAGTGCCGGCTGCTACTCTGATAAATAACGGATCATCTTGAAACGTAAGACCGTCTAATGAAAATTCGTAGTCTCCAACTCCAGTATATTCTAACAAAACTGAATTATCGTTCCCTGAAAAATCTTTTACAGTCGATCCTGTCAATGTTGCAGGTTCTGATAAAATAACTTTGAAGGTTTTAGTTTTTTTACAGCCATTTGCATTTGTTACAGTTACGACGTAATCTCCCGGAGCAGTAACAGTTAATGAATTTGTGGGATTTCCAGGTGCAGTATTCCAAGAGTAACTGCTAAAACCAGAATCAACAGTTAGTGTTACATCACTATTTTTACATAGAAAAACAGATTCATTCTCAAAATTTGGCGGGTCAAATGTGTTTACGACAAGAGGAACTGGAATAATATCGTAACAATCTGGTCCGTTTACAACTCTGCCATAAATAGTTTGATTGAATGCAGTTGTGTTTCTGAAAATATTTGGTAACTGATTTGTTTCTGTTACAGCATCATTTGCGGTTGCATAGTAATTAACAGTTAATCCAGTTGTAAGACCAAGCTGTGGTGTAACCTCATTATTCAAATCAAATTGATACAATCCATCTTGAGTTTGATCTTGGTCGCAAGTACTTATCGGATTTGGGTCAGTAATAGATGTATTTGCAATTTCTAAAGTTACTTGAGCAATTTTAGAGCATCCAAATTGATTTTCAAGGCGGGCGTAAACAATTTGATTTGGGGCATTATTAATATATCGATTTGGAGATGCGATTTTATTTGTTTTGTTCTGAGCATCAGTCAGTGTTTCATAAAAGCCTTCATT
Organism: Flavobacterium sp. YO64; assembly: GCF_004119505.1. Taxonomy (NCBI): domain Bacteria; kingdom Pseudomonadati; phylum Bacteroidota; class Flavobacteriia; order Flavobacteriales; family Flavobacteriaceae; genus Flavobacterium; species Flavobacterium sp. YO64. The sequence continues at coordinate 137,786 of NZ_NRQV01000001.1, forward strand.
TAAAATCGAAGCAACATTATTTTTTATAATATTGTTTACTTTGCTTAAATCAAAAATCGAAATCCCGTCCGTATTATCATCACATTGTAGTAAAGAGGTATCTGTTGATTGGATTTCTAAAGCATAGTCTATTTTTATCTCTCCCGATAATATGCACATTGTACTTATTACAGTGGCTTCAACTGCATAATTTCCTGCGTCTGTAACTTCATAAGTTGGATTTGTACTTAGTGTAACAGAAGGATTGTCTTTTTTATACCATTTAAAAGTATAATCTACAGCTGATAGTTTGCTGTCTAAAGTAATTCTTTCTCCAAAACAAGCAGGATTGTTATTTGCAATTGTACGATCTTCTCCAAGAACTATTTTTGAAGCAAAACTTCCTGCTTCAAGAAAAATTGCTGAAGTTTGGTATCTAACGTCAGCATCGCCGATTACAAGTTTTACGTGATATTTTTTTCCAGCAGTTACTGTGCTGCTAGCGGTCATTACGATAGTTTGTCCAGCAAAATTTATTGGACTTGTATTTGTATTTCGTCCGTTAAAGTAACTTTCATTTGAAGCTGCACAACCAGGATAACTAATGCCTCCAACACTTGATCCGGGGTCAATTTTTGGATGAATATTTACAGAAGAAACCGGCGTATTTGTATTAGGTATTACAGCTAAATTTTTATAAGGATCAGCAGTTCCAACTTCTTTGATTAAAAAAGCAAATCCATCAGAATATCGGCATGGAAAATCATATTGATATTCGTTAGAAGCAAAAATATAATTAAAGCTCAAGGAACTTGTGTTAGCAATAAAATCAAATTCCAGCACCGTTGTATTCATTGAATTAATACCAAGTGTTTGATCGAGATCGGTGTCACGACCCCATGAAACACTATCATCAGAACCGTCATTTGGATTACTAACAAAGGGACCGATTGCGCTTTGAGCTGTTGAAGTTGCCAAAACGATTCCTTCTCTAAAAGGAAAACTGCTTCCGTTACTATTAAAATAAGCAAAACTCTGTTTCCCAGGTCTAAAATTATCGCCGCGACCTGTTGAATTTGAGGCATTGGCACAAGAACTATTAACTAAAATATCTTCAATTAACTGTGTTGGTGTTTTTGTATCGTCAATAGTTATAACCTGCGCATTTATCTTTGCGGACAAACAGCATAAAAATAGAATAAATAAAAAACGTTTTGCTGGAATCATAGTATAACAAATATACTATAAATCTCGATTTTTTAATAGTTTGTAAGAAAAGTAAATAAACAAGAAAGTCCAGATTAAAACAATTAATATCGTAGTATAACTTACGCTGTAATCCTTGACATCATTTACGCCCATTTGAGCTCCGATATTTTTAATAACCGAAAGTCTTGAAAAGGGTTCTATAATTAAATTTGACATCGCTTCCAGCGGGAAAAACTTCATTATAGTATATCCTGTCGTACTTTCAGGAAATATTTTGAAAACTAATAAACCTTTTGCAATGCCTTCAAGGATACTCCAAACTAATAAAAATCCCAAAGCAAATGCAGATCGTTTTACCAAGATTCCTAAAAACAAACAGAAAGAAAAGAAACCAACCAGTTTTACAAAAAAGGCAAGCAAATAGTCTAAATCCATGAAAATGACATCAAATTCAGTGTACGAAGAAAAGCTTAATCCAAGCAGTAAACTCATTACAAAAACAAAAATGGTAGAGCATAATGCAAAAAGTACAACCGTAAGAAACTTGGATAGAATAAATTCTTTTTTGCTTAAACCATCAATTAAATTTTGTTTTAATGTACCGTAGCTGTATTCATTTGCCATCATTGAAACAATTACAATAGCTAGAAAAAATTTCAGCCATGCTGCGATATAGGTGTTAAAATGCCAGATAAAAGGAAAGTTAAAGATTCCCATTTCGGCCAAATGAAATTTAAAAACACCTAGGTCAAATTTTATAGATGCAATTAATGCTATAAATGAAAGAAGGATAAAATAAGTTAAAGTAAGAATCTTGCTGGCTTTATTTTTCCAGATTTTTTGTAATTCTATAGAGACAAGTCTGTTCATGGCTTAGTTATTTTTGATGGTGGCTTTTTGAGTTAGTTCTAAAAATTGTGCTTCTAAACTATTTTTGCGTTTTACCAAATGGCTCAAAGCAATATTTTTAGAGAACAAATACAAATTCAGTTCAGAAGCGGATAAATCGGATTTTAGATGTACCAAAATTTTTCCATCTGATTCTTTTATTTTATCTACAGCAGGATGCTCTGTTAGAACTGATTTTAAAGCTAAATTATCATTTGCCTGTAATTCGAAGAAACTTTCATTAGCAGACATGCCATCAACTGAACCTGAATACAAAATTTCGCCTTTGCGCAGAACAACAACGTGCGAGCAAACTTTTTCGACTTCGTCTAGTAAATGCGAAGCCAGTAAAATGGTTGTTCCGTGCGATGCAATTTCTTTAATAATATCTCTAATTTGATGAATTCCCTGCGGATCTAAACCATTTGTAGGTTCATCTAAAATTAGAATTTCGGGATCATTTAATAGTGCCGATGCAATTGCAAGGCGTTGCTTCATTCCTAAAGAAAAAGTACTGAATTTGCTGTCTTTTCTTTCGGTTAAACCCACAAGAGTCAGTTTTTCATTTATTTTAGAATAATCAATGCTTTTTATTTTGCAAACCAGTTTCAGGTTTTCTTCGGCAGTCATGTACGGGTAAAAGTTAGGACGTTCTATAATAGCGCCAACCTTTTTTAAAGCTTCGTGCGTTTGCACTTTACCGTCAAACCATTTGTAATCGCCCGAAGTTTTATTTACAACATTCAAAACGATGCCTAAAGTGGTTGATTTTCCGCTTCCGTTTGGACCTAAAATTCCGTAAACATGTCCTTTTTTAATGCTAAAAGATACATTTTGAAGCGCATTAATGCGTCCGTATCTTTTGCTTAGATTCTCGATAGTTAATATGGTTTCCAAGTTAATTGTGGTTTTAGTTTTTTAGTAAGACGAAGCAAGTGGGATATTGTTACGCCAAATTTATTTTTATCATCTTATTCGTGTAAATTTGTAATAAAGATATTCAAAATGAGCGAACCTTTAATGGTGTTAAAGAAACCTACTTATCCTTTAACACGTCCATTATTAAGTTATTTAGAACGATACGAACGAATTTCGAAAGTATCTGTGTTCTATGATGACTTATTGCGTTTTTCCGGCTCGGTCAATGTATATGATAAAAATGAAACGGATACTTTGTGGATTCGAGTTTATTACAGCGAGTTCGAAAGAAATGAAATCGATTTGAACCTAAAGAAAATTTATTCGCTTTTACATTCTGATGGAAATAGTGATATTATTCAGTTTCTAAATATTGATGCAATTGACTATTGTACTTTTGGAAATTCAAAACCGTTTAGAATTAAGGTGCGAAACATTCTGAACGACAATTATGTTCATTTTTATATTAAAAAAGCAGATGCTTCGAGGATTTACGGACTTGAATTGGAAGATATTCTTTCGCCTGATAAAATTAACTTTTTGGTCTACAAAGACACTTTAATCGAAGAACACATTATAGGTATTCCAGGTGATGTTTTTATGGATACTTTATTGCACAATTGTACAGAAACCGAAAAATCTCAGATTGCAAAGGAGTTTGTAAAGTTTAATGAACGTTGTATGATTAGACTTTTAGGCGATATGCGTGCTTATAATTATGTAATTGTCCCTATTCACGATTTTGATCAAGTAGTTTATAAAATCCGCCCAATCGATTTTGATCAGCAATGTTATGAAGGAAATTTTAAAGTGTATCGCCCGCAGTTTTTTAAAGAAAATTATCCAATGATACAGCTCATAAAGGAGAAATTAGAAGATCGATCCATTATTCAATACAAAGATGAAGAAAGAGCGATTTTGGCAAAACGTATACATTCAGCCGAAACGAGAATACATAAATTACTGAATATAATGTGTCACGATACCATTTCGACCGAAGAACATTTGAATCAATTGAAAATGGAATTGTATCGATATACAAACGATATGAAATTTAAAAATGCTAAATCAATGGGGCATATTATGCATGCCGCGTTCGAATTTATAACCCGTAATTTTAAAAATACAAACTTAGTTTAAAAGGATAAACCATATAAGTTATATAAGTTCATAAAGGCAAAATTTGAGTTTCGTTATATGATTTTAAAAAATCAATTCAAGCTATATTCACAAAGCAAAACTTAAATTCTCTCATATTACTTATATGGTTCAAAAAAAAACAATCTTATGAAAAAGTCTTTTTTAGTAGCCGCTTCTATTGTTTTATTAGCGTGTCAGCAACAATCAAATAGTGATTTAAAAACGCTTTATTCACTTCCAAAAAAGTTAAAAGAAGTTTCGGGAATAACTTATTTTCCTGAGACAAATTTGCTTTATACTTTAGAAGACAGCGGAAACAAAAATGCAGTTTATGCATTAAATGCCGAAGGAAAATTGGCTAAAACAATTACGATTTCAAATGCGGTAAATGTGGATTGGGAAGACATAACCAAAGATAAAAAAGGCAATCTTTATATTGGAGATTTTGGAAATAACGATAACGAACGTAAAGATTTATGCATTTATAAAGTAGATAAAACTCAATTGGATAAAGATGTGGCTTCTGCCGAATATAAAATTTCATTTTCTTATCCAGAACAAACTGAATTTCCTCCAAAGAAAAAAGAAATGTTTTATGATGTTGAAGGTTTTTTTGAACACGACGGTTACTTTTATCTTTTTACCAAAAATCGAAGCAAAGGTTTTGACGGAACTGCTTTTATCTATAAAATAAAAAATGCAGAAGGAACTCAAAAAGCAGTTAAAATAGGAGAGTTTAAAACTTGCGATAACTATAATCATTGTGTGCTAACCAGCGCAACAATTAGTCCTGACGGAAAAAAAGTGGTTTTATTAAGCCATGATAAGATTGTCTTATTTAAGGATTTTAAGGGAGATTTATTTCATAAAGGAACTCAGACTGAAATTGAACTCAATCATTTTTCTCAAAAAGAGGCTGTTGTTTTTAAAGACAACAATACTTTGCTTATTGCCGATGAAAAAGCGAACAAGACGGGAGGTAATGTTTATGAATTTAAACTAAAATAATTTGAATTTCTGAGATACATTTCAACGAATTATATTTAAAAAGTCAGCCACGAATTCACCAATTTTAATCATAGTTAATTCGTGAATTCGTGGCTGTTTTTTATAGGTATCTAGGGAAAACCTTAGCACCTTAGCATCTCAGAACCTTAGTGCCTTTTAGAAACTATATGCAGCCCCAAAAATTACTCTTCCTACTTCGTCAGGAGATTTAAAATAAGAGATTCTAGCTGTTAAAACATTGATTGCATTCAGCCAAAGACCGCCGCCGTAATCCTGATGCCATTTTCTTGAATTTTCGCCATCAAGCCAGATTCTTCCGTAATCAAAGCCGCCTAAAATTCCGTAAGTCAAAGGAGCAACCGTACGTTCGATTTTACCAAGACTTAATCGAAGATCAGAGCTTTGAGAGAAATACGAATTACCTAAAAAGCGATCGTTTCTATAGCCTCTTAAATCAGTGTCGCCTCCTAAAGCAGCGCCTTGATAAAACTCATAATTGTTATTAAGTATTGCTTTTCCTTTTAAATATGTGGCTAAAACTAGTTTTCCGTTATGATCGATTTTATGAGTAAAGCCTAAAAAACTTTCCAATGTTGGGAAATTTTGTTTCGTGTCACTCAAATTTGTTGTCCAAGTAGCGGCAATCATAAACGCCATACCTAAAGTTGGTTTTGCTGCAAAATCAGAATTTTTAAATTGATATTTCACCTTCAAACCTCCAAATGTCTGGCTGTCAAATACCATTGGGTTTACGATGTTTGGAATATCAATATATCTGTTTTCAGTTTCTTCAACTGTCATTTTCTGAAAAATAGGCTGAAAACTGAATTCACTTCCGTATCGTCCAACGTGTCTAATAGCACCTGATACATTAAATTTTCGAATACGGACTCTGTTGTAATCCATTCCGAATTCCTCGTCATTGTTCTGACTTTCGTTTCCATATCCAAAATAGTTCATGGCAAAATTTGGAGTAGTGTACTGCGATTCAACATCAATAACCCATTTACCCAGTAATCCAGGGAAATGTGCCGCATAATTAAATTCTAAACCGCCGGTAGCAAAATAGTAAAAACCATTTAATACATGTTTTTGTGTATAAGGATTTTGTTTAAAATTGTTTACGGTGTAATTTACATTAAAACCTAATTTTACACCGTCATCAGGATTATATCCAATATTTGGCAGGCCAGAAATTACATTGTATTTTGGTTTTTCGTAATTGTATAAGTTAACATCGTAATCGTCAGTTAACTGAGTTTGGGTTTTTGAGTCTAAGTTATATGTGTTTTCTTTTGATTTGAAATCGTAAACAATAACTTTTCGACCATTTTCGATATTATAAACATCATTATTTTGACCGCCAATTAAACGAATTTTAACGTTCGATTTATGATCGCCTTTTACTTCAAAAACATCATTGTCATCTAAACCATAAATCCATAAATTTTTGGTTTTAGCATCACTTATCATTTTTGTGTATTGTAATTCGTCGCCATCTTTCTTCATTCTGATAACCTGAAGTTCAATTTTGTTTTTGGCAATGTGATTCAAAACAAATTTGTCTTTTTTATCAGTTCCCGCAATCATAATTGTTTTACTTAAAACATCAGAATAGCGTATTGCATATTTTTGAAGTTCTTTTTTTCTGCTTTTTAGCTTTTGCTTAATTTCTTCAATCGTCTCATCCTGAACCTCTTTTGGTAAATTTTTAAAAGCATTATCAATATCACTGTCAGATAAATTTTCTTGAATAAATTTTGCCTGCTCAATCCAGTCTTTTTCTTCAGCCGTTTTTAAAAATGCTAAATCTAAAGGATAAGGTTCTCTGTTAAGCCATTTTACATTGTCGATTGAACTTTTAAAAGTACGCATATGGCGCAATGCAGGAATATTCATTAAAAGCGAAAGTAAGGTTCCGTCATATTTTACAAATGCCTGATCACGATCTCTCGGAATTGGTTTATAAATTATTTTTCCGTTTTTTTTGTGTTCGCCCCAACGCCATTGGTCACTGTGTCTGTCCCAGTCGCCAATCAGCATATCAAACAAACGTGCTTTTATATATTCTTTTTCATCAACAGTATATTTTTCATCTTTATGAAGATTAGCCATCATATCGCCAGTGCTTATTATATCACTTGGATTTCCGAAGTTTTTAGCATCAATATGATTATCAGCAGGTCTTTCTTCTACCATATATAATCCATCACCAAAACTTGCATTAAATTCTTTTAAGCCATTTTGTCTAGGAATATAGTATAAAACAGGATTGGTGTGCGATAATCCTATTTTATCTGATAAATTGCCAACAGCGAAGCTTGTATACGGGTGAGATGTAGTATAAAAATCTAATAGGAAATTCTCTGCGTATGTATCAGCAAAATCGTTTACAACATATTGATCTTTAAAAGCAACTGACTGTAAAAATGCTGTAGCACTTTTTTTCATGGCACGCATTACATATTCTCGGCCTTTTGGATCTGACATTCTAAGGGAAACAGATTGATGACCGCCGCCTTCTCGAATAGGTTTTAATCCTCCCATTAAAGTATCTACTGTAGCCGTTTTTACTTCGATTGGCATACTGTAATATTTTCTATAGTGTTGTCCGAACAAGAATTTATGAAAGAAACTTTTTTCAGTCATTTTCGGCGGATAGATCGAAGTCGTAATTTTTGGAGGGAAGTTATTCGGAATATCTGCCGCCCAGTTAATTTCTTTAGCTTTGATTATTTCGCGCTCAAAAAGGAGTTTTTCTTTATTGTTTTCATTTCCATAAAAAGAAACTTTAGCATCGCCGCTTTTAAACAAGGTTAAAGTTGCGTAACCATTTCCTCCATACGAGAAATCATAAGGATTTACAGCTCTGGCAGCTTCAGATTTTGATCCGGCTCCACTGATAATCTGCTGAATATTTTCTTTACTGATGTATTGCAGGTTGTGATCGTGTCCAGAAACAACAATAACATTTTTCTGCTTCTGTAACAGCGTTTTAATTCTTTTGGTGTAAATGGTATATTGCTTATTTTGAATATCCTGTGGACTTACACCAGATGTTTTTCGAAGTAAATTAATAAAAGATCCAATAATTGGAAGCGGAATTTTATTCTCAAGAGGAAATAATTGTTTTTCCATAGAGAATTGTCCGCCGTGTGTTCCATTGCTCAATAAAGGATGGTGAATTGCAAGAACAACTGTTTTTTCTTGATTTTTATTTAAAATACTTTCCAGCTCATCAAAAAAATCTTCTCTTGTTTTTATAGAACAATTGTCGTTGATAGTTGGATGATCGTCCCAGTTTTCAAGAAACCATTCACTATCGACAGTTACTAACGTTGTAGTGCTGTCAATTTTTACGCCTTCAATAGGGCATGATTTTCTTGGTAAAAAAGCTTTTTTGTCATTTAAATAATTAGTTACAAAATCAGCTTGTCGTTCTAAACCTTTTATACCGCTGTACCAATCGTGATTGCCAGGAATGAAAATAGTTTTTCCCTTAAATCCCTTAGTTAGTTTTAATTGATTGGTAAGTTTGGTTTCTGCAAGTGCTTTATCATCAGGGTTTTTATCACTCGGAAAACCTTTTGGATAAATATTGTCTCCTAAAAACAGTAAAGTTGATTTTTTACCGGCTTTTTTTAATTTTTGATGTAAAAGTTCCAGTGTTTGTTGTGCTTGTTTTTCATCAGCATTTCCAGCATCTCCAACAAGATAAAATGTTTGGGCAATTTTTATGGTATCAGTTGCGTTTTCTGTTTCGTTGGCGCTTACATTTTTTCCGTATTGAGGTTTATGCGTTGCGCAAGAGCTGATTAATATAAGAGTGGTAATTGCTAATAAATAGTTTTTAATCTTAGCAATGAAATGATTTTCCAAAAACAATTTCATAATTTAGTGGTATAAAAATATTCTTTATGAATCTAATAGATCAATCCGAAGATTTCGTCAGTAATTTACTCAAAGATAAACTTTCTAATTTATATTCTTACCATAATTTTAACCATACATTAACTGTTGTTACTGCAGTTAAAGAACTATGTAAGAAAGAAGAAGTAAGTGATAGTGATAAAGAAGTTCTTATAATTGCGGCTTGGTTTCACGATACAGGTTATGTACATGGTTATGATAATCATGAGAAAGAGAGTGTGAAAATTGCAACTGCTTTTTTGAAAGAAAAAGGACAATCGGAAGAGTTTATCGCAGCTGTTGGCGATTTGATTTTGGCAACACAGAAAGAATACGTTCCTAAAACGCATTTAGAAAAAATTATTAAAGATGCAGATTATGCACATCTTATGGGAACAGAATACGTGACAACTTGCGAGTTGCTGCGTTTAGAACTTAAAAATACTGGAAAAATATCGTTCACAAATGCAGAATGGGCTAAAGAGAATTTGAATTTTTTATTGAATAAACACCGTTTTTACACGGATTATGCACTTAGAAAATGGCAGCCGCTTAAAGAGAAAAATTTAGTTCTTATTCGAAAAAAAATAGATAAACAAGAATTAAAAGCCGCCGAAGCAATAGAGGAGGAGAATAAAAAGAAAGAAAAACTCGAAAAACCAGATCGCGGTATCGATACGTTATTTCGTGTTACTCTTGGAAATCACACACGTTTAAGCGGTATTGCCGATAGTAAAGCTAATATTCTGTTATCTGTTAATGCTATTATTATTTCGATTGCACTTTCGTCTATTATTCCAAAATTAGACAGTCCAAAAAATGCACATTTGGTATTGCCCACATTCATTATGTTGATTTCAAGTGTGGTTACAATTATTTTTGCGATACTTTCTACGCGTCCAAAAGTAACCTCTGGTTTTTTTACACGTGCAGATGTTGAAGAGAAAAAAGTGAATTTAATGTTTTTTGGGAATTTTTATAAAATGCCTCTTGAAGATTATGACTGGGCCATGAATGAAATGATGAAAGATCGTGATTATTTGTATTCAACAATGATCAAAGATCTATATTATCTAGGATTGGTTTTACAGCGAAAATACAACTTACTGCGTATTGCCTACAATTTTTTCATGGTAGGAATAATTATTACGGTAATTGCGTTTGTAATCGCTTTTAAATCGATTTAATTTTAAGTACATATTTAAACGTTTGATCTGCGGTTCAATATTAGTCAAAGAAAAAGCTCAACTAATTTAGTTGAGCTCATCTAATAAATCCTGATAGGTTATTTTTTTTACCTCTGAATTCGAAGTATTATTAATCACTTTTACTCGAATAGCTCTTAAACCCGAAACGCCTTGAAGATCTTCGACTTCAAATTGTTCGATTGCTGGCTCAAGAACTTTCGTGTGCTGCAGGTATTTAATATATTTTAAATACTCAGCTTCTTCGCCGTTTTGCGAATACACGATTGTTATTTTTTCTTTTTCAGTAATACGTTCGTTAGTTCCTTTAATATTTGCTTTGTCGATTCGTTTTTTAACAACCTCATATCTGGCATTATAAGTTCCGTCAACATCAAAACGTTTTTCATCCATTCTAAAACGTATTGAAAGCGGAGAACTAAATACCAAGATCAACGAAGTAACATCTAATTCGTATGGCAATGATTCTTTTAACTGATGATGCGCCAATTCCATTTCACATAACGTTTGTAGCTGCCACAAACGCAAATTATGCAGATACATTATATCAAACGGTTTTGTTGGTGCAATCGAAGCTCCAATATATAAGTTATGTTCTACACCGTCAGTTTTAAAACGCTCATAATAATGCGGATAAATTTGCTGTGCCTCGATTTGTTTTTTATCTAGAACAGAAGCTAATCTTTTATTGATAATCGACATGGCATTGTCGAACTTCTTTCTTTCCTGATAAAACATTCCTGTTTTTTCGTCCAGAGTTTCAAAGTACAATTCTTCCAATTTTACATTTTTAGCATTGTCCTTTGTGTTTTTCAATATCGGATGAATTTCTTCTTCGATATAGCGCTGAATATGTTGTTCAGTATCTGCTTTCAAAGGAAATTCTAACTCGTCTCGAAGCGATTCTAATTCAAATTTTCTCTGTTCCAAAAGAACCAAATTCGAATTAGGTTTTTGATTATTAAAAATTTCTAATAATGCTGTAAGCTGATTTTGAAGATCTATTTTTACAGTTTCATTTCGATGTTCAGATGAACTTTTAATATCAATTTGTCCGTATAACGGGAATACATTTTTAAACACAATTTCTTTAAAAATATAGTCTTTTGTATGATTTATATTTTGAAAGTAATTTTGAGATTCTTTCTTGAATTTCCAATAAACACTTGGGTGAATTGTTGTATACTCACGCTGAATAATGGCTTCAACCTGATGCTGCATATCGGTATTATAGCGATCAATTGTATCTGTTAAGTACGGCAAAACTAATTCCAGTTTTGTAGCGTTTACGCTGTTTAGTTCTCTTGCATTTTCAGAAACTAGTTCGACTACACCCAATAAATGACCGTCTTTTATGACCGGAGCAAAAACACAGCTTTGAATTCCTTGTTTTAAAAGATGTTCACCAAGTTTTTTGTTTGAAGAATCTTCGATGAATTTTTTAACATTAGAAATAACAAGCGGTTCTTTTTTGTCTAATAAATTTTCAAAAGAACATCCAAAAAAAGCATTTTTACAATCTACTTCCTGATCTGATTTTAATAAAAAACTGGTAAGCTGATTGTCAAATTTTATTGGTCTGATGAATTTTTCTTCTTCAGGATTATAGATTATAAACCCCACTTTTAAATTCGAAATTTTAAAGATCGATTTAAAAATGTTTTCAATTATTTCTGTCGAAGCAACTCTTGTTGTTTCGGGTTTTAATAAATTACTTTTTAGGTTCGAAATCGCGCTTTCAGTCGTTGCATCAAACAAAGAAACAATACCAAAACCTTTAAGAGTCCAGCTTCCTTTAGGGAATTTAGATTTCCATAAATCAATATCATTATAATTATCAATAAGAAGATCGATATCGTCCTGTGTTAAATGTATTGCTTTTTCTGTTGGAGTAATTTCCATAAAATCGGCATTATACAAAATTCTATAATGCTTTTCTATTCCGTTTTCGTCTGGAATATCATAGAAAAATGGTCTGTTGAAATCGAGATTTTGTTTGTAATAATCGCCTAAAATCAAACAACAATTGTTGATGTAAAATTGATGTTCATCAAAATCACGAATTTCCATATAAAATTCGTCGCCGGCATTTCGTAAAATTTTCTTGAAGCGTTCGGTATAATTGAATGAAACGTTTTGAAAAGGAATTGTAATAGCCTTTATCTCATTATGCGTAAGTGCAGTTGGGAATAAATCAGCAACTAGATTTTTGATTAAACCTTCGTTATTTTTAATAATAGAGTAGTCGTGAATTCCGGTTCTAAATTCCGGATATGCTTCAACCTCTTTTAAAATGGCTTTAGCGTAATTAGATCGATAATCAACATCAGATAAAGCAATTTCTTCAAAAGATTCAATCAGCTTATGAAATGAGATTATCGTTTCGAAAGGACTTTCGTTGTGTAAAAGACGATCCATCTGTTTTGGTTTTAGTATGCAAAATTAAGCATAAATTAAGAATCTTTTGCATTTTACGATTTCTTTCGCTTATAGTGCTATCGAGTTTAATTGATATTTTGAAAAGTAAAACTTTTATAGCGTAAAACGACCAATAAAAAACGGCAGTTACAAATTGCAACTGCCGTTTTTCGTTTTAAGTAAGTAATAGAAAATGAATAACTCTTAGCTTTTTTCTTCTTTATTGAAGTATACTAAGTAGTAATACATTTGTTTTTCTTCATCCCAACCTTTTTCAACAAATTTCTCTGCACTTTCAGGATTGATAAAATCCATTTTAATCTGAATATGTGTATCTAGATTAATAACGTTTTTAATCGATTTTCTGGCGTCAGAAACTGCTGCATTTGCAATTGGGAATGAGGTTACATCTTCGATGCTGTATTTTTCTCCTTTATCAACTTTATAGTTTTTGAATTCAGGAATTAAGTCTGGATTATCAAGTACTTCATTCAAGAAATTTTGTTCTTCAAACTGATCGTTTTTAGCGAAATAATTCACTGAACGGTTCATAAACATAACTTCTTCTTTTTTGTCTTCTGCTGGTAAAACAACATCTTTTGCGAAGTTTTGGCAGAATTTCAAGTACTTTTTAGTGATGAAGTTTTCATCTTCAAAAGCATCAACAGATAAAAAGTGCTCTAACCAATAACGTGCATCATAACGGTTGCTGTCTACAGTTAGAATTTTATATCCTTCTTCTTTTTTATAATTAAAAATCAAACATCCTTTGTCTAATTTACTCAAGTTGATACCTTGCTGTAAAATCATTTCAAGATTGCTGTCTTTTTCTTCAAATTGTAAAAAGTCAGCCTGTAACTCACTTTTAAAAATTCCAATAGCATCAACTACATTATTATCGATACTTAAGTTGGTTAAGTACGTAACATAAACCTCTCCGTTTTTAATATGCGGATGGTTAGACTGCTCGTATAAATGTTTTGTGATTTTTTTTGAAATCTCCTGAACATTAGCTGGATTGTCAAAAATTTCAGAAGCATACTTAAACATGTCATTATAATCCAAATCTACTTCGTGCGCAAACTGATAATAGTTTTCTTCCTTTTCTCTAAAAGGTTTAAAGAAATACTCTTTTATCAAAGGCACAATTTCGTCATTTAAATTAAAGGGCTGTTCTGATAAAAAAATAGCTTCGTTACGGCTTTTGTTTCCTACGCGGTGTATCGAAAGCGTCTCGATGTGAGTGTTGAATAAGTTGATCATGTATTTATTTAGGTTCAGAGAAGCAAAGGTTCAAAGGAACAAAGGTTAGTTTCTATCTTTTATTTTTCTGATAAAAGAACTTAACATTCGTTCTATTTCTCTGCTTTCTCCATTTACTTTATTGAATTGGTGCTCGGTTATATATTTTAAATTGAATGAAATTTCAAGTTGAGTCTGCATTTCAAACAATGATGAAATTGAGATGTTTAAAAACCTCAAATAATCATTATTTCCATCTCTGCCGTATCCCTCAGCAATATTACTTGGTATTGAAATGGAGCATCTTCTAATTTGTGAAGATAAACCATAAATTTCTTCTTTAGGGAATGAATTTGTTATTTGGTAAATTTCAGTTACCAAATTCATAGATTTTTGCTAGATTAAAAGATCTCTAAAAGTTTTCATTTTTACAATTAAGAATTAAGTGTGGAAATAATAAAAAACTTACAAATTAAAATTGCAAAATTTTAAAGAAAACCTTTGTGCCTTTGCCTCTCTGTACCTTTGAACCTCAAAAAAAAAACTAATTCCAATTCTCCTCAAATCCAAAATCTTCAAAGCTGTCATCGCCTTCAAACATATCTAGATCGTCTTCGTCTAGATCGTCTTCAAATTCGCCGTAGATATCGTCATGCATATCAGCTTCAAAATTTTTCTCGCCAGAATCATCAGGCATTTCTCCATGAGAAAATAAAGTTTCTGGGTAAACAGCTCCAACAGATTGATCTTCAATAGCAGCCAATTCAACTAAGAAAGTCCACATATGAATGAAATCGTAAACATAAATGATTTTGGTGTTTTCTTTATCTAAGATAGAAGATAATGGATAATCGCCCATAGTTCTTTGCTCACCAGGAACGTCGCCAGTATCAAAAAGCGGAATTTCATCTTCTTGATTCCAAGTTTCATCGCAGGTGTAGAACGAAGCTACTTCCATTCCGTCAAAACCAAAAGCGTTGAAGATTGCATTGTGTAAATCTTCAAGAGTATCTTCTTCAAGAATAGCAATGTCTCTAAAAATATCTTCTTCGGCGTCTAGAATTACTCTAAATTTATAAACCATAATCTTTGTTTTTATTGAGAGGTCAAAGGTAAAATATAAAAAACAAAATACGAATTGTGAATTACGATTTGTTGAAAAGATTTTAAACTGTTGTTTTCCTGTGATTTAGTTTGTTTTGTGAATGTGCTGAATTTTCAGAATCTTTTAGTTTTCAATGATTCCTAAAATTATAGCTGCAAGTTCATGTAAACATTACTGGAACAGTTGAAGCAATTACTGCTTACCAGTTAATCTCTTTTTGATTTTATGATAATGTTTGTGGTATGTGCTGTGGCTGGGATAACTTCTGCTTGATGTCATATTATTAAAAAGGAGAGCAGTCAAAAGTAAAATAAGTGTTCCCACAAGAACCGGCGAAACCACATAAAAATAACCTAAAGCTTTAATTTTGTCTGAACCAATAATAGCAATCAGAGCTGTTGCACCTCCTGGCGGGTGCAGAGTTTTAGTAATCTGCATGAAAATTATTGCCAGCGAAACTGCCAAAGGTGCTGCAATCCAAATAATGTCTGGTGCTAGTTTATGAACTGTAACGCCTATAAAAGCCGAAATTACGTGTCCGCCAACTAAATTCCTTGGCTGAGAAAATGGACTTTGAATAATTCCGTAAACCAAAACGCTCGAAGCTCCAAAAGAACCAATCAAGTAAACAGCATCATTTCCTGTAAAATGTATCGATTGTACATAAGCTAAAATCCCAATCCCAACAAATGATCCGAGAAATGACCAAAAATGTTCTTTATAGTCAATTAAAGTTTCTTTATAAAGAATATAACGAGTTTTGCGATAGCTTCTTTTAATTCTTGGAGTGGGCATAATTATTTAATGTTTGTGTATTTTACTAAGAAAGGGTTAAAGATTAGTATTTAAATCTGTGAGATTTGTGAGTTGGTTTCTGGATTGTTATTTTGTTAAACTTGGGGCATAAGTATAAACAGTATGAGGATAAATCATTTTTGCGGTGTATTTAGAAATTAGACACACTACAAGAATTGGTAAAAACAACGTATAATCGTTTGTTAAACCGCATACTAAAAATATTGCTGTAAAAGGGGCATGAATACTTGCGCTTAATACCGCAGCCATACCAATAATCATAAAGTTTACTGGAATTACATGCAGATTGAAAAAGGTGTTTAAAACCGATGCAAGCAATAATCCTAAAAAGGCACCGATAAAAAGACTTGGTGCAAAAACGCCACCGTCTCCGCCAGAAGCCAATGTGATAGAGGTAACGATTGGTTTAAGAATTAAAATACCAATAAATGTTAAAGCTAATGTCAGGGTTAAAGGGATTTCTGCCGAGTTTCCAAAAATACCTTTTATGGCATGATAGCCTTCTCCATACAATTGAGGGAAAGCAAATAATGAAATGCTTAAAACCACAGAGCCAATAAGGATTTTATAATAATGCGTACCTATTTTTCCAAATTGAGATTTAAAAAACAATACACATCGTGTTAAATACACAGAATTCATTCCGGCTAAAATTCCTAAAAGAATAAAATACGGAATCGCTTTTAGATGCCAAGTTGTAATAGAAACGGCAAATAAAGGTTCTTCTTTTAAAATTGAAAGTAAACCAAATGCAATAGAAACAGCAATTACATTTGAAATAATAAATGCACGTGTTACTTTTCTTGAAATAACTTCAAAAGCAAACAGAATTCCTGCAATTGGACTGCTGAAAAGAGCAGTAACACCAGCTGCGACACCTGCGCAAATTAATTCCGTTTTGTATTGACGGAAGACATTTTCTTTTTCATGAGCAACAGATCCAATTGTCGCTGTAGCTACAACTGTAGAAACCTCTATTCCTGTTGATCCGCCGAAAATAACAGTTATTAATCCGTTTATAAAATGTGATGGAATTTTATAAGAAGGAAGATTCTTTTTAGTTTTTGTACTTTCAAAAACTTCTTTGATTCCTTTATTTTCTTTTTTCTTAAAGAGATATTGTCTCAGGAAATAAATTACAGACAATCCGAAAACTGGAAAAATAATATAGAATATTGGATGAACCGAAACTTCATGAAAGAAGATTTCCTCGTAATATTCAGTGATTTTTTTAAGTGAAATTCCTAAAAAGGCTGATAGAAAGCCAATTAAAACAGATACAATAACTAATTTTCGGAATTTAATAAATTGATGATTTTTTTTGATTTTCGCCGTTTTGTTCATCAGAAGTAAGTCGCAGCTTTTTTATGCGGATTACAAAATTAAGCATCAAAATCGGTTTTTAATAGAAAATCTTCAATATAGTGTGTTAAAATGTATATAAACAAGAAAATTCTTTCAGTGTGTTTTTCTTTGTATATCGCTTGTTTAGGGGCAAAGGTACAAAGTAGCAAAGGTTCAAAGATTCCTATTTCAAGCCGTTCTATAAAATAAAAAAAATGAGAAGAACCTTTGTTCCTTTGAGGCTCTGTACCTTTGAACCTTAGTTTCTATCTCTCATAAAACTCAATTGGCAATAAATCAGGATCAGCAATAAAAGTAAAACGTTTTTCAGTTGTTTCATCTATTCTGATAGGTTCTGCTTCTATGTTTTTTGAAGTTAAGAAAGCAATAGTTTCTTCTAAATTAATTACTTCAAATGCCAAGTGTCGTAAACCAACTGCCTCTGGTCTCGATGGACGCTGCGGCGGATTTGGAAAAGAGAATAATTCCACTACATAAATGCCATTTAATGCCAAATCAAGTTTGTATGATTGGCGTTCTTCGCGATAGATTTCTCTAATAATAGTAAGTCCTAAAACTTCGGTATAAAAAATTTTAGATTTTTGATAATCCGAGCATAAAATGGCAATATGATGGATTTTGTTTAAGGTAAGCATTAGTTTTTTTGTTGAGGTTCTTGATTTAATTTTCGAATTACTTTAGCAGGATTTCCAACTGCAAGAGAATTATCAGGAATATCTTTTGCAACAACAGATCCCGCGCCAATAACACAGCCTTTACCAATTGTTACACCGGGACAAATAACAGAGTTTCCGCCAATCCAGCAATCGTCGCCAATTGTAATTGGCTCTGCATTTTCTAAAGATTTTCTCAATTCTGCATCAAGCGGATGAGTTGCTGTGTAGATTTGAACATTTGGTGCGAAAAAAACATTTGATCCAATATTTACTGGACAACTATCAAGAACGACACAATTAACATTGAAATAAACATTGTCACCACAAGTTATGTTGTATCCATAATCGCAATGAAAAGGAGGTTCGATATAAAAATTACTGCCAGAATTAGGAATTAACTCTTTTAAAATTTCTTTTGCTTTTTTGGTCAAACGGTATTCTTTTACATTCAATGTATGCAATAAGATTTTTGCTTTTCGGCGGTCTTTTACTAAAACAGGATCTCCTGGTAAGTAATATTCTCCCGCAATCATTTTTTCTTTTTCTGTTTTCATATAAAGAGATTACATTTTTGTCTTGGCAATTTTTTCGTGAATTTTTACTGTTTCCTGCAAAGCCGCACTCGAATACCATGGCGTTAATTCAGCTTCAAGCAAATTGGCTTTTATGGCAGGATCTGTTGCAACAAGAGCTTTTGCTTCGTCAACAGTTTCTACATTAAAAATATAAATACCGCGATAATTTCGATCATTTTTCATAAAAGGACCGGCAACAACCAGTTTTCCTTCTTTGGCTAGTTTGTTGATATTTGCCATATGACCCTCAAACAGTTTTTTGGTTTCTTCTTTTGAAGCCGTTTGGTTTGTTCCAGATTTCAATAAACAGAAAACATATTTTTTCATTCCATATTCATCTGCTTTCAACGATTTGGCTAAATTTTCATCAAATTTAACTTCCGTTTCCTGAGCGAATCCAATTACATTTATTAGTAAGAAAGCGAATAAAAAGAAAGAGTTTTTCATAACACTATTTTTAAAGAAGTTTTTTCAAAATAACAATCTGCCCTAAATGATAAACATCATGCTGAATTATGCCGTGTATATGTTCGTAGAACGTGTGATTGTTCGCCGCATATATTTTTGCCAGATCAGCATCGTCGAAATCTTCAAAAAAGGAATTCCATGATTCTTGTGATTTAGCCAAATTTTGAAGTGACTGCTCCCAAGCGGCTTCAGACGGATCTAAAACGGGAACAAAATAATTATGATCCGGCGTGATGATCGTTTCTCCCTGAACGCGTTTTAAAATGTTTCTTCTCCATTGTATCAGGTGATTTACAATTTCCCAAATCGTGTTTAAATTAGGATTTGTTTTCTTATAAGCCTGTTCAGCACTTACATTTTCTAAAGTACGTGCTAAAGTAACCTCCAGCCATGGATTTCCATTATAAATGGATTGATATAGATTTGAAATTCTCTTGCTTTCTGACATAATTGATAGTTTTGCAATTCAAAGCTAATATACAAATAAAGTAAATTACAACTCAGTCATAAATTTCTACAGTTCAGTTATTATATATTTTTTAACGCTGAATGTTAAAATACATTTGCTTCAACAAAAACCAATGTTATGAAAACCAAGTTATTTTTTACAATTACGTTTTTACTTTTTACTATTTTTATTTTCGCTCAAAATACGATTTCTGGAAAAGTGCTTGACCAAAAAGGAAGACCGGTTCAAGGCGCTAATATTTACCTAGACGGAACATACGATGGAGCAACAAGTTCTGCAGCGGGTGAGTTTTCTTTTGAAACAAGTGCGACTGGAAATCAATTTCTTGTAGTGAGTTTTTTGCTTTTTGAAACCTACAAGAAAGAAATTGATGTTACTAATTATAAAGAGCAAACGGTTAAACTTAGAGAAAATATAAATACACTTGATGCTGTTGTAATCACAGCAGGAACTTTAGAATCTGGAGATAAAGCGAGAGTTTCGGTTTTAAAACCTTTAGATATTGTAACAACAGCTGGTTCAGCTGGAAATATAATTGCGGCTTTGCAGACTTTACCAGGAACACAATCTGTGGGTGAAGACGGGCGTTTGTTCGTTCGTGGTGGAGAAGCAAACGAAACACAGACTTTTGTAGACGGAATTAGAGTTGCGCAGCCTTATGGAGCGACAACAAATAATTTGCCAACTCGAAGCCGATTTTCTCCTTTTTTGTTTAGTGGAATTTCTTTTTCGACTGGAGGTTATTCTGCAGAATATGGCGAAGCATTATCGAGTGTTTTACTTTTAAATACACAGGATGAGGTAGATCATAACAAAACAGATATTGGTTTAATGACTGTAGGTCTGAGTTTAGGACATACTCAAAAAATGAAAAAAAGCTCGTTGAGTGTAAACATGGCTTACATAAACTTAGCCCCATATCAAGCGGTGATTCCTCAAAATGTAGATTGGAATAATCCGTATCAGTCTCTTGGAGGTGAAACGGTTTACAGATATAATTTTACAAACGGAATCTTTAAGCTTTATGCCGCTTTTGATTCTGAGAAATTTGATTTGAATCAGAAAAATATCAATTTCGAGAATCCTATCAGAACAGATTTGAATAACAATAATTTTTATTTGAATTCTTCTTACAAAGGAACTTTTGGAACTGGATGGCAGTTAACAACAGGAATAAGCTACGGATACAGTAAAAACAAAACAAAATACGATATAAATGATATCAATGCTAATGAAAATGCGGCACAATTGAAATTGAAGTTTGGTAAAAAAGTTTCGAATTACTTTAAAGTATCTTTTGGAGCGGATTATTTCATTACAAAATTCGATGAAAATTTTAATGATAATATTTCAATCGATGTTACAAACGGATATGATTCAAACATCTTTGCAGCTTATACAGAAGGAGATATTTTATTTTCTAAAAGGTTAGCAATGAAAGTTGGTTTAAGATATTCGAACAACAGTTTATTAAATGAAAATAATATTGCGCCAAGAGCTTCAATAGCCTACAAGTTTTCAAAAACCAGCCAGCTTTCATTTGCTTACGGAGATTTTTCGCAGACACCGGTTGTAGATTATATTAAATACTCAAAATACCATCAGTTTGAAAGCGAAAAAGCAAGTCATTATATTTTAAACTATCAATTTACAAAACCGGGACAGATTTTTAGAGCAGATCTTTATTATAAAGATTATAGAAATTTAGTTCAATACGATACAAAAGATATTAAATACAATTCAGTCTTCAATAATAACGGTTCAGGTTATGCAAAAGGTTTAGAATTATATTGGAGAGACAGTAATTTGTACAAAAACTTAGAATATTGGATTTCGTATTCTTATATTGATTCTGAGCGACAATACAAGAATTTTCCAACAATGGCTGTGCCAAGTTTTATTGCAAATCATACTTTATCTGTAGTAACAAAATATTTTATTACAGATTGGAAATCGCAAATAGGTTTTACAAATAATTATAGTTCAGGACGTCCATATAACGACCCAAATCAGACACAATTTATGAGCGGAAAAACAAAGTCATATAATAGTCTGAGTTTCAACTGGGCTTATATATTAACAACACAAAAAATCCTTTATTTTTCTGTTTCGAACGTTTTAGGAACACAGAATGTTTTTGGATATGATTATGCAAAATTACCAGATCCAAACGGAGTATATCAAAGACAAGCCGTAGTGCCAACCGCAGATCGATTTTTCTTTTTAGGTTTCTTTTGGACGATTAGCCAAAATAAAAATGAGAATCAGTTGAAGAACTTGTAGGTACTAAGGTACTAAGGTTCTGAGATGCTAAGTAGAAAAACTTAGAACCTTAGCATCTCAGAACCTCAGAATCTTAATAAGAAACAATTCAGCAGCAAAAATCAACAACTCAGTATCATTTAATTTTAAAACAGTAAAATCCAACATACTTTTGGAGTACAATTAACAAGGGACAAAGACATAAAGTGACAAAGGTTCAGAGTTTTATAAATTGTAGTAATAAAAAAGAAACCTTTGTTACTTTAAAGTTCTTAATCTCGATGCCTTTAAAAAAGAGTTTTAATCATCAACAAAAATTTAGAACCGTATTAACTAAAAAAAAGAAATCATGACCAAGATTATTACCATTATCACATTATTTATCTGCAGCTTATTATCTGCACAAACACAGTTTGAACAAGGAATGACAAAAGCTTTCGGGCTTTGGAAAGAAGGAAAAAATGCGGATGCTTCGGCATTGTTTGAAAGAATTGCAGCGGCCGAAAAAAATAGTTATCTGCCTAATTATTATGTAGCTTTAATTAACACGACATCGGCTTTTAGTGAAAAAGATAAAACAAAAATTGATTTGTTATTGACAAAAGCGCAAGATGCTGTTGATGCTGAAATGTTAAAAGATCTAAACAATTCGGAGTTGTACGTAATGCAGGCTTTAATTTACACAGCTTATGTAGCGTCTGATCCAATGACAAACGGAATGAAATATTCGGCTAAAGTAATGGAAGCTTATGCAACTGCTAAAGCACTAGATCCAAACAATCCGAGAGCTGTTTTCGGTGAGGCTGATTATCAGTTGGGAGGAGCGAAATGGACAGGGGTTGATACAAAACCACTTTGCGAACAAGTTAACAGATCTATCGAACTTTTTGGTACTTTTAAGCCTGAAACGCCTTTTTCTCCTAAATGGGGTTTAGAAAGAGCGTTGGAAATTCAAAAAACGTGTAAATAAAAAATAGTAATAAATTAAGTTAATTATAATGAAAGACCATAGAAATGCATTTGCTGATTTGAAAAGTGGAACCATAGTGTGTTTCAAGATTTCTATGATCTTTACAGTAATATTCTGCGCTCTGTTAGGTACTGATTTAAATCTGAAAAATGTTGTACTAACATTTCTTTTAAGCTGTCTTTATTCGTTTGGACTTGGTTTTGGAAATGGTTTTATAAGCGTTCTCTTAGATCGAAAATGGGATTGGCTGGAGCAGACTAATTTAAGAGTATATTACGGAATTTTAGTAACTGTTTTATATACAGTTCCTGCAGTGTTAGGAATTAATTATATCATTTTTGTTGTCGTTCAGAAGCTTCCTATAGATCAGTTTTTTGGCGATAGAATGATTTGGAATCACGTTTTTTATATTGTTTTATCACTTGGAGTTTCTACTTTCATGCAAGCCAGAAGTTTTATGGTAAAATGGAAACAAGCTTCTAAAATTGAAATAACGCAGCAAAAAATTATTGCAGGAACGGCAAATGCACAATTTGAGAGTTTAAAAAATCAGATCGATCCGCATTTTCTTTTTAACAGCTTAAATGTTTTAAGTTCCTTGATCGAAGAGAATCCTGATAATGCACAGCGTTTTACGACTTCGTTGTCAAAAATTTACCGCTACGTTTTAGAGCAGAAAGATAAAGAATTGGTTTCTGTAGAAGATGAGTTATCATTTGCAAAAACCTATATGAATCTGTTGAAAATGCGTTTTGAGAATAGTTTATTCTACGAATTACCAGTCGAGAACATAAATCCGGATGCAAAAGTAGTTCCGCTTTCATTACAGCTTTTACTCGAAAATACAGTAAAACATAATGTAGTAAGTGAGCAAAAACCGCTTCATATTCGAATTTTTATTGATGGAGATTACTTAGCCATTCAAAACGATCTTCAGAAAAAAGAAGTCCTTCAGGACAGGCAGGGAGTTGGATTACAGAATATTGTAAATCGATATGCAATTGTGACCAACAGAAATGTGATGATCGAACAAGACGAGAAAAATTTCACGGTTAAGATTCCAATTTTAACAAAACAAATTAACGTTATGGAAACAAATGCAGATTATAACGATGAAACTAAAGCTTATTTTAGAGCTAAAAAAAGAGTAGAAGAATTAAAAGGGTTTTACGGAAATGTAATTTCATATTGCTGTGTAATTCCAATATTAGCTTTTGTTAATTTAAGATATTCACCAGGATTTCAATGGTTTTGGTTTTCAGCTTTAGGCTGGGGATTTGGGGTTGTAATGCATGCTTTTAAGGTATATGGTTATAGTACAGGTTGGGAGGAAAGAAAGATTAGAGAGATTTTAGAGAAAGAAAAAAACAAGCAAACTTGGAAATAATCATGAAGCCAAATTATACAGAAGCAGAACGCTATTACCAGGCTCAAAAAAAAGTAAAAGAAATTAGAGGATTTTATGAGCATTTAGCTGTTTTTATTTTCGTAACCATAGTTTTAGTTGTTATCAACCTTGTGACTTCGCCAGAATATTTATGGTTCATTTGGTGTATTGGAGGCTGGGGGATAGGAGTGGTTTTTCATGGATTGAAAGTTTTTGGATACTCGCCGTTTTTTAATAAAGAATGGGAAGAACGAAAGATTCAAGAGATTTTAGAAAAAGAGAAAAACCAAAAAACTTCAAACTAAAGATGAAAACGAATTATAATAGTGATCAAGAAGAATATGAATTACAGCAGTTGGCCAGCAAAAAGGTTGTAAAGCTTAAATCATTTTATGTTCATTCATTTTTTTACATTATAGCGCTGGTACTTTTTGTTTTAAAAGAGTATTATAAACTGCCTTTGAATGGGTTTCCGACTAAATTTTTAAATGGAGTTGTAATGATTCTTTGGTCAACCGTATTTTTTGGTTCAGCGATTGATTTATTTGTCTCTGCTAAAATTTTTGGAGATAAATGGGAGAAACGTAAAATGGAAAGTATTTTAGAAAAAAGAGAAAAAAAACAAAAATGGGAGTAATCATGGAAATGAAATACAGCGAAGAGGATAGATATTTTTTGGCTAAAAAGAAAGTCGGAGATATTAAAGGATTTTATGGAAACTTGGCATCTTATATATTTGTAAATGCAATTTTGATTTTCGTTAATTTATACACATCACCAGAATATTTATGGTTTTTTTGGCCTTTGTTGTGGTGGGGAATTGGAGTAATTTTTCATGGATTAAGGGTTTTTGAAGTATTTCCGGCTTTAGGAAAAGACTGGGAAGAAAGAAAAATCAAAGAGTTCATGGAAAAGGAAAAATGGAATAAAAGTAAATGGCAATAATTTTTAAATCAAAATAAAATGGGACGATTTAGAAGACGTATGTATGAAGAATACGGAGATGAATTTAGTACAGATGAAAACTTTAACGCTGCCTATAGAAAGGTAAGAAGAATAAAAGGATTTTATTCGCATCTTAAGGTTTACATTATAGTAAATATTATTATCATTATTTCAAATTTGAATAATGGTTTTATAGGCAATCGTATTGAAATTAGAGGCTTTCGAGATTGGGAAGTTTATTCAACCGCATTTTATTGGGGGATTGCTTTAGCCATTCATGCTTTTACTGTTTTTGGCCCGGATATTTTTTTTAATAAAGATTGGGAAGATAGAAAAATCCAAAAATATATGGAAAAAGAAGCTCAGAATAAGAAAAAATGGGAGTAATTTTAACTTGTATATTTTAAACCTTGTATTGTATTAAATGACCACATTAATTATAGAAGACGAAAAACCAGCTGCACGTTTATTGCAGCGAAAACTTGAAAAATTAGACATAACTGTAAAAACAATGCTGCATTCTGTAGAAGAATCACTTCATTGGTTTACAAATAATCAACATCCAGATTTGATTTTTCTGGATATTCAGTTATCAGATGGTTTATCGTTTGAGATTTTTGAAAAAATAAATATTCAAAGCGCCATAATTTTTACAACAGCTTATGATGAGTATGCTTTGAAAGCTTTTAAACTAAATAGTATTGATTATCTTTTAAAACCAATAGATGAAGATGATTTAGAAGCCGCAGTAGTAAAGTATAAAGCGCGAATGCGTAAAGCTGATGAGGGAAATCATAATTTGCAGCTAGACTTTGAGCAAATACGTCAAATGCTGTCAAATCCTTTTGAAAAGAGTTTCAAAAAAAGATTTACCGTTAAAATAGGACAGCACTTAAAAGTAATAACAACCGAAGAAATTGAATGTTTTTTTAGTGAAAATAAAGGAACCTATATACATACCTTTGATAATCGAAACTACTTAATCGATTCGACTTTAGAAATTTTAGAACAGGAATTAGATAAAAAAGATTTCTTTCGCGTAAGTAGAAAATTTATTGTACCGCTGCAGGCAATTAAAGAAATTCAGGTATATACAAATTCTCGTTTGAAAGTTATTTTACCAACTTACAAGGAAGATGAGGTAATAGTAAGCCGAGAAAAAGTACAAGATTTTAAAGCTTGGCTTGGATAAAATCTAAATCAAAATATAGAAATTCAGCTGATTTTAATTCATTTAATTAAAATCTATGTCGCAAAAAAGAGGTTGTCTTAAAAGGACAGCTTTTTTTGTAAGCTTCAGAGAAGCTAAATATTTATAACAAAGAATAAATGTTTACAATATAAAGCTCCGGAGGAGCGACATGTTTTTTCTACATTCTTAATATATGTCGCTCCTCTGGAGCTTTATTATTTATCGAATTGTACCTCTATAAATATTTTACCCCGCTGGGGTTTATCGAAGAATAAATTTGTCAATAATCTATACAGCAAAAAAGCTGTCCTTTTGAGACAGCTTTTTTTGTGTGTATATTTCGAATTTATTTACTCAATCGATGCAATGTAAAAGTCATAGCACTTAAAAGGAAAAATGCCATAATCTGATGAATTAATCCTAAAGCCAAAGGTACACTGTATAATAAAGTGAAAACTCCTAGCAGAAACTGTATAAATACAAAAACCACCAAAGTTTTAATTCCGTTTGATTGTGTATTAGTAAGCGTATATTTTTTACTTCTAAAATATAGGAAAAGTATAATCGCAACTACTACGTAAGCAAAAGTTCTGTGTACAAACTGAACGCCGCTTTTACCCTCAATTAAATTTTTTATTAAACTTGATTGTTCAATAAGAACTGATTCGTGCATAAATTCTCCGTCACTCATTAAAGGCCAGTGATTATGAATTAATCCTGCATTTAATCCAGCAACAAACCCGCCATAAATAATTTGAATTAATAAAGCGGCCAATGCATAACGTGCAATAGTTCGTAATGGTAATATTTTGTTGATATTTCTTTCAGGATAAATCAAATCCAGCGCTACCCAAAGTGTATAAGCAAAAGTTATAAAAGCAAAAGTTAAATGCAGTGAAAGTCTAAAATGACTTACATCTGGATTGTCAATTAAACCGCTTCTAACCATAAACCATCCTAGAAAACCTTGAAAACCGCCCATTGCCAAAAGTACGATACACTTTTTGATCGTTGCTGTATCTAATTTCTTTTTGATTAAGAAATAAACAAAAGGAACAAAAAATACTAAACCAATAATACGACCGATGAAACGGTGAAACCATTCCCAGAAATAAATAAACTTATAATCTGAAAGCTGAAAATCATTGTGAATATTGATCTTTTGATACTCAGGAAACTTCTTGTACTGCTCAAAAGCCTCATTCCATTTTGCATCTGTTAAAGGCGGGAAAGTATCGGTTACCAAATGCCAATCGGTCATTGATAAACCTGAATTTGTCAAACGGGTAATTCCGCCCACAACAACCATTAAAAACAATAAAACACAACCTGATAGTAACCAAATGATTACTGATTTATTCTCTTTTTTCATTTTATAAAATACTTATTCTTATACTTTTTTTAAGCCCATTTTTTCGGCTCTTTTAATTACAAAATCGTAAGCTGCTTGATATTCATTCGGAATGTCGCCTTCTAAAATTGCTTCTTTCACTGCTTCTTTCAGAACTCCAATTTCACGTGATGGCTGTAAATTGAAAATTGCCATAATTTCTTCACCTGAAATTGGTGGTTGAAAATTACGAACATGATCGCGCTCTTCCACTTCTACAATTTTCTTGCGAACGATTTCAAAGTTTTTATGATATTTCTTGAATTTCGATGGATTTTTGGTTGTAATATCAGCCTCACATAAAGTCATTAAATTTTCGACATCTTCGCCGGCGTCAAAAACCAAACGACGAACTGCACTGTCGGTAACAATATCCTGCGCCAAAACAATTGGACGCGAACTCATAATAACCATTTTTTGAACAAATTTCATTTTATGATTCAATGGCATATGAAGTCGTTCAAAGATTTTCTTTGCCATTTTTCCGCCCAAAAACTCATGTCCATGAAAAGTCCAGCCTTGCTTTTTGCTGAAACGTTTTGTTGGCGCTTTTCCAATATCATGTAATAATGCCGACCAGCGCAGCCAGACATCATCTGTATTTGGACAAATATTATCAACCACTTCAAGCGTGTGATAAAAGTTGTTTTTATGTGTATGACCTTCTATTTCTTCAACCTGATTCAGCGCCGTTAGTTCAGGTAAAATCAAATCTAAAAGTCCCGTTTTGTATAAAAGTAAAAATCCAGTTGAAGGTTTATCTGTCGAAAGAATTTTATTCAATTCGTCAACAATTCTCTCACCCGAAATAATTTTAATACGATCAGCATTTTTAGTAATTGCATTCAATGAATTTTCTTCAATCTCAAAATTCAATTGTGTAGCAAAACGAATTGCACGAAGCATTCGAAGCGGATCATCAGAATAAGTAATGTCTGGATCCAGTGGAGTTTTTATCGTTTTATTTTCTAAATCTTTCAAACCGTCAAAAGGGTCTAAAAGATCTCCAAAATTGTTTTCGTTTAAAGACAAAGCCAATGCATTGATCGTAAAATCACGACGGTTTTGGTCATCCTGAAGCGTTCCGTTTTCTACAATTGGATTTCGGCTGTCGAAATTATAAGATTCTTTTCGAGCGCCGACAAATTCAATATCAGTATCTTCAAAACGTAACATTGCAGTTCCATACGTTTTAAAAACCTGAACTTTTGGTTTGTTAGGAAGTAATTCAGAAACTTTTAAAGCCAATTCGATTCCGCTGCCAACAGCTACAACATCAATATCTTTTTTAGAACCTCGATTTAAAAGTAAATCTCTAACAAAACCGCCAATAACATAACTGTCAACATTTAGTTCCTGAGAAGCTTTCGAGATAATATCGAAAATTTTATTTTGTAAAGCTGTTTTATAATTTGTTTGTATAGCCACGAATTCACTAATTTTTGAATAAAAACACATTTCAAATTTCTAAGAAATGAAACGCATGCAAATTTACAACATAGAAAATGCCTATTACAATCTATCGCTCACTTTTTTGAACAATTTCACATTTTGCAGAGTGGATTTTTATGAATTGGGAAAGGTTTGCCGCTAATTACACTAATTTCCACGAATTATTTTTCTTTTACGCAGGTTGTGAAGATTTTTTGCCACAGATTAAAAAGATTTACACAGATTTTTTTAATCCTTTTAATCCTGTAATCTGTGGCTCAAAAAAAAAACTTGGAAATTAGTGTAATTCGTGGCGAAAAAAAACTATACCCCAATAAAACAAATCAATTACAATTTCTAATTTTTAAAATTTCAATTTGTATTTTTGAATCATACAAAAAAGCTCACATGAAAATTGTTATATCTCCAGCGAAATCACTGAATTTCGAAAAAGAATTACCAACATCTCAATATACAGAACCATCATTTTTAAAAGAAGCAAGAGTGGTTCATAAAGTTGTAAAACAAAAAAAGCCGGCTGAATTGTCTGAGTTAATGTCAATTTCAAGCAAACTTGCCGATTTAAACTGGAAACGAAATCAAGAATGGAAAACGCCTTTTACGCCTGAAAATGCACGTCCGGCAGTTTATACTTTTGACGGAGATGTTTACACAGGTTTAGACGCTTATACAATTCCATTAGAAAAACTTGAGGTGCTTCAAGATAAATTAAGAATCTTATCTGGACTTTACGGACTTTTAAAACCTCTTGATTTAATGCAGGCATATCGTTTAGAAATGGGAACAAAAATGCCGGTTGGTGAATATAAAAACCTTCATGAGTTTTGGAAACCTGTGGTTACAAAAGCTTTAAATAAAGAATTGAAAAAAGACGAGTTGTTCGTGAATTTAGCGAGTAATGAATACTTCTCTGCAGTTGATGTAAAAGCGTTGAAAGTTCCTGTAATTACACCAGACTTTAAAGATTATAAAGATGGAAAATTAAAAATGATCAGTTTCTTTGCAAAAAAGGCAAGAGGTATGATGGTGCGTTATATAATTGACACCAATGCTGAAACTATCGAGGACTTGAAAGGATTTAATTATGAAGGATATCAGTTTGATGCTAATCTTTCTAAAGGGAATCACTTGGTTTTTACAAGGTAGTTTTTCTTAAGGTGCTTAGGTTCTAAGTAACTAAGAGTCTAAGTTTTTAACCGCAAAGAACACAAAGCTTTGCGAACTTCGCGTTTTATCATCTCTTTGAAATAAATTCTTTGCGTACTTTGCGGTTAAATTAAAAAAACAAACGCCGAATTCTAAATGATGAATTCGGCGTTTCTGCGTATTATAAAATTATTATTATTAATGCATTGCGTCGGCTGCACTAATTTTGTTCTTCCCTTTTTTGATAAAGAGAATAATCGGTATGCAACATAAAAACATGATTCCAAGATACAAGAAGATATCCATGTAAGCCATTACGGTACTTTGTTTCATTACTGAATATTCTATAGCTTGATAAGCTTTCTTTAAGGCAACATCTGCGCTGTATCCTTTTGCCATAAAAGCGTGCTGCATTCCTGCAATACGTTGCTGCACATCATATTTTGCAGGATCTAAGTTGTTAATTAGATCTACTCTGTGTGTTTGACTGAATCGCGTGATGAAAGTGGTAATAATTGCAATACCAAAAGATCCGCCTAACTGACGCATCATTCCAGTAAATGCAGCTCCTTCACCAATTTGTTTTCCTTTTAAAGTCGAAAGTGAAAGTGTTGTAATAGGAACGAAAAGTAATCCTAAACCAATTCCTCTTAAGATTAAAGGCCAGTACATATGTTCAACACCTGTGTCTGGAGTCATACGGCTGTACATCATAAAGGTAAACAAGAAGAAAATAAAGAATCCAACTCCCACCATATAACCTTGCGGTACACCTTTCTGAATCATATTACCCACAAATGGCATCATTAGCGCTGTGGTAATAGATCCTGGAATTAATAATAATCCTGCATCAGTAGCTGTCCATCCTAAAATTGACTGCGTGTAAATTGGGATAATTAAAGTTGATCCGTATAAACCGAAACCAAGAATAAAACACATTACAGTTCCAATTCTTAAATTCCCATCTTTTAAAACACTTAAGTTTACGATTGGATATTTATAGGTTAGCTCTCTCCAAATAAATAATATTAATCCAAGAACTGTAACAACACTTAAAGTTACAATAAGTGGATCGTTAAACCAATCGTCTTGCTGTCCGTGTTCTAGTACGAATTGTAAAGAACCAATAAAGGCACTCAACAAAATAATTCCCCACCAGTCAACCTGATTAGCTTTCAATTTTTCGCCATATTTCGGACTTCTCACAAAAGTTAAAGCCAAAATAGTCGCGATAATCCCTAATGGAATATTGATATAGAAAATATACGGCCAAGAATAATTATCTACCAAATAACCTCCCAAAGGCGGTCCAAGAGTAGGACCAACAATTACACCCATTCCGTAAATAGCTTGTGCCATTCCGCGTTTTGCAACTGGGTAACTTTCGGTAATAATCGTTTGGGCTGTTACTAGTAATGCTCCTCCACCCATACCTTGTACGAATCGGAAGGCTACAAGTTCCCAAATATTGGTGGCATTACCACACAAAAAAGAACAGACCGTAAATATTATAATGGAAGCCACAAAATAATTACGTCTTCCAAATTGCTGTGATAGCCAGCTTGTCATCGGTATTACAATAACATTCGCAATTGCGTATGCTGTAATTACCCATGCCACATCAGTCAAGGTAGCACCAAGACTTCCGCGCATGTCTGTCAGCGCTACGTTTACAATCGTCGTATCAACAATTTCCAACAGTGCACAAAGTACTGCCGTAATCGTAATGATAACACGTCTATAACCGTATTCTACTAAATCGTCGTCTGCTTGTACTGCTCCTGCCATGTTTTATTTTAAATGTACGTCTACGTCAACATTCATTCCTGGTCTTAAAAGTTTTACTTTTTCAGGATCGTTTGATTCATCTAAACTAATTTTTACTGGTAATCTCTGAATTGTTTTTACGAAGTTTCCTGTAGCATTATCAGGAGGTAATAATGAAAAACGAGATCCTGTCGCAGGAGAGAATGAAGTTACTGTACCTTTAAACTCATAGTTAGGGTAAGCATCAACTTTTAAACTTACTTTTTGACCTACAATCATTTTGTTTAATTGTGTTTCTTTAAAGTTTGCTACAACCCAAGCTTCGTTATTATTGATAATGTAAAACAAGGATTGTCCAGGTTGTACCAATTGTCCCGGCTGAATATCAACTTTTGAAACTTGACCGTCAATTGCTGCAGTAACTACTGTATAAGAAAGGTTTAAGTGAGCAACATCAAGCATCGTTTTTGCTTTTTTGATGTTTGCAGCAGCAACTTCTGTTTGTTTATCAGAAGCTTTAGATTTTGATTCAATTACCGATTTTTGGTAAGAACTTGCTCTTTGTTGTTGTTGTAAAACACGTACTTGATTTTCTGCTTCTTCTTTTGCAGTCAAAGCTTGCTCATATTGTTGTTTTGTAATAGTATGTGTTTTATACAAATTATTATAACGGTTATAATCGTTTGTAAGTTGTCTCAATCTAATTTTCGCACTTTCAATAGAACCGCTTGCCGATTTCATGTTGGCATCAGAAACAGAAATACTTGCATATGCACTTCCAATATCAGCTTTTGCAGCTTCGTATTGTCCTTCAGCTCCTAACAAAGCAGCGTTTGCTTCGTCAATTTTTAATTGATAGTCTCTCTTATCGATAGTAAATAAAGTATCTCCTTTTTTCACATAATCATTATCTTTCACATAAACTTTACTGATATATCCTGAAACTCTCGGAATAATCGGGTTCATTTTTTTCTCGATTTGAGCATCATCTGTTTCTTCGTGAGCTTGTGAGTGAATATATTTTGATATTCCATACGTTCCGCCCACTAAAACCAATACGGTTAGTATGATGATGAATTTTTTATTTGTCTTTTTCTTTTCCATGAGAGCTGTCGATTATATTTTAGAAAGATTGAATGATTGTGATAATTGTCCTGATACTGAAAGTAATTCGTAATATTTTTGAATAATTGCCGCTTTAGAAACAGCAGTATTTATTTTGGCGCTTAGTTGTTCAACATCGGCTTCAACCAAATCATTAGTATCAGCCAAACCATTGTCGAACTTATCTTTTACAAGTCTGTAATTTTCAGCAGCCTGCTGTAATGCTTCATTATAAACTACACTTTGATTAATGGCTAAATCATAATCTTCGATAGATTTTTGAACTTCAACCTTAATACGATCAGTCATAATAGCTTCAGTGTTTTTTACTTCTAGAGCTCTGCTTTCAGCTTCTTTAACGTGTGCGCTGTTTTTTAAGATCCCCGATAAATCATACGATAAACCTAAACCAAAGTTCATAGCATATTTTACCGTTACTATATCTTTAAGATCAAAAGCAGTGTAACCTCCAAGTAAAGAAATAGAAGGATAATATCCAGCTTTTGCTACTTTAATACTTGCTTCAGAAGCTTTTTGCTGTAAGCGAACAGCCTCAAGATCTTTTCTGCTCTCCAAAGCAATTGCATCAGATGTTGGTGCATTGTTTGTTTTTAAATTAAAGAAATCATCTTCATTAACTTGAAGTTTTGTTTCAGGAGCTAATTTCAATAAAGTAGTCAGATAAAAATTGATGTTGTTTAAGTTGTTTGTAGCTTCATCAATAGATAACTGTGTTTTTGAAACTAATAACTGTGCTTTCAACAAATCGTTTCTCGGAATAATTCCGTTTTTCTCCAATTCTATAAAATCAGTAACACGCTGTTTAGCACTTTTTTGATTCTCATTTAAAACATCAAGTGTTTTTTGAGCTTTGTATAATGCCGTGTAATACGTGATTACTCTTAATGCAACATCTTCTTTAGTTTTTGCTGCATTGGCAGTTTCCGCTTCATACAAGTTATCGTAAGCATCAATACTGCTTTGAATTTTGAATCCTGCAAAAATAGGTAAACTCAAATTTGCCATTCCAAGCATTGCACGATCAGGAGATGCTAAAGAAGCACTTTTATCCTGATTAGGCATTTCAATAGATGCTTTTGTAAGACGCTGATATTGACCAGAAACTTTTAAATCAGGATATTGATTGTTTTTTACGGCTGTAAGCTCGTGTTTTTTTGTGTTTACCTTAGTATTGGCAAGCGTAACTTCGTTGCTTTTTTCCCAAGCCATTTTTACGGCTTCGTCTAAGGTTAAACTTGTTTTTTCTTGTGCTTCTATTGAAGATATTCCGATAAAGAATACTCCAAAGAGCATTAATTGACTAATTTTCATAAACAAGTAGCGCTTTTATAGTTTGTTGAATGTGCTTTGTGAGACTGGTTTTAATGTAATCATTGTACAATGCTTCGGTGTTTAAGTTCAGTAACTCTACGAAGAAAGGTTTATTCATATGAAAGTGAAAATACGTTCCTATGATAGTTGGCGTAATTAGCGGAATGATTACATCTTTTCTAAAAACACCTTTTTCCTGACCTTGAGTAATAATACTCTCAACAGATTTTAGATTCCCTTTTTTTAATTCTGTAAATGCAATAAAACTTTTTTCTCTTTTTTTTGCGTTAATTTCAAAATGTAAAACTCTGAAAATCCCTTTGTTACAACTGATTCTGTTAATGTAAATTTCGATTAATTTATTGACTTTTTCAATCGGTTCCAGATTTTCTTGTAATAAATTTTCGAGTTGTAATTTTAAATCCGAAGTTTTGTAAATAATTAAAGATTCCAGTAATCTTTCCTTGGAGCCAAAATAATACGAAATCATTGCAATGTTGATTTTTGCTTCTTTCGAAATATCCCGTATTGACGTCCCCTCAAATCCTTTTTCAGAAAACAACCTTTCGGCAACGTTTAGAATCTGAATTTTTTTATCGTTTAGTTCGATGTGTGACATGATGTTGTTTCTAATCGAATGCAAAATTAAACACTTGTTTAAATTAAACACTTGTTTAATTTTATTTTAACACAATATTAACATAAAATGTTTTCGGTAATTTATGTTAAATCGACTTTAATTAGTTAAAATAAAAAAGCCTGAAAACTCTATTTTTTTCAGGCTTACTATTTTAATTAATCTTTAGGTAGCTTTACTTGTTTGAAAATCCCTGTATTAGAAAATGATCCAATTTTAGTTTTGTTTTTAGGTGTTAGATCATATCGGATATTAGAAATAATTTCATTTTTTTGAGATAGTTTTAAATCTTCAATTGATATGGTAGAAACAATATTTGAGGTTTTAGTCCTAATGAAAATATTTGTCTTTTTGAATTTTAAAATATCCAAATGTTCAGGTTCTAAACTCTTAATGTCGTTTAAATTATAAAAGAAAATACTGTCTCGAGATTCTTTAAATGTCTCAAATTGATATTGTTTGTAACCTTGATTTCTAAGTGAAAAACCTTCATTTTGAAAAATCTTAGCTCTAATTTTAATTCCTTTGTCTTCACTATCCTTAACTTTTAAAGGTATAAAGATTTTGTTAGGAGTTATTTGATCATCAAGTTCTTCGGGGATAACACCAGAAATATTTTGTTTTGTCGGGATATTTTCAAAATATTGAAAAGGTAATGATTCAACATTATTAATATCAAATACATCGGTTGAATCTAGAATAGCATATCCAAATTTGTATGAATCGCGTCCTCCCCAAGCGTCATATTTATAAATAACTTTAGAGGAATTTTCAATTTTTTGAACAAAAAGTTCTGAAACTTTCCAACTGAAATCACAACTCATATTTAAAAAGAGAGCTATTATAAATAAGAAACTTTTAAAATATTTCATTAATTTTTTAAAATCTAATTATCGAATCTCTCCAACAAACTCTGTAATTTTCCCACTTCCATTTTCACTCAAATGTTTGATAAAAGCACTTCCAATGATAGCACCTTTTGCATATTTAGTAGCTTGATTGAAAGTTTCTTTATTCGAAATTCCAAAACCTACGATTTGCGGGTTTTTTAAATTCATGTTTGCAATTCTTTCAAAATAACTTTCCTGAACATTTCCAAAACCAGTTTGAGATCCTGTCACACTCGCAGAACTCACCATGTAGATAAATCCGTTTGAAAGGCTGTCGATAAAGCGAATGCGTTCTTCCGAAGTTTGTGGTGTAATCAAGAATACGTTAAGCAATCCGTATTTTTCGAAAATTGCTTTGTATTCATCAGCATAAACATCAACAGGTAAATCCGGAATAATTAATCCGTCAATTCCAATTTCAGCACATTTTTTGCAAAAAGCTTCAACGCCGTATTGTAACATCGGATTAAAATATCCCATAATAATTAACGGGATTTTTACGCTTTCGCGGATGTTTTGCAGCTGATCGAAAAGAATTTGAGTTGTCATTCCGTTATGCAGTGCTTGTGTCGAACTTGCCTGAATCGTTGGTCCGTCTGCTAAAGGATCGCTAAACGGAAGCCCAATTTCGATTAAGTCAACGCCGTTTTTTTCTAAATCCTGAATAATCTGCACGGTATCATTTAAGCTCGGATATCCAGCAGAAAAATAGATCGAAAGGATCTTTTTATCTTCTTGTAATTTTTGTGTTATTCTGTTCATTGTTTTTTATGTTTTATTCTAAAAGGTTTTCAAAACCTATTAGGTATCTTTAGTTTTTTCTGCCGCTCCAGATAGCAAGCAATCGGGATAAAAGATTTTTGCTGGTTATTTTGAAATTATTTCAGGCAGATTTAAATTGATTTAATCTGCTAAATCAGCGTGCAAAAAATCTTTTCAAATTTGTGTAATCTGCGGCATATGTTTTAAATTTTTACAATCTTGCTTGTCCAGTTATCATTTTCATTTTTCTCTTTCATTACCAGTAATCGAGATTTCGGGAAAAGTGATTAATTGCGCTCCATTTTGAACTGCCATTTCAATAAGGCGATAATGATCCTGTAAATTAGTATCAATATTTCCTTGAGTTGGTTTTGTTTGTGCAGCTGCTAGAATCATTTTCTGTTTTTACAACTGTTAGTTTTCTGTATAAACCCAAGCAGAAATTCCAGAGTTCAATGTTACTTTAACCCTTTTGTAAGCATTCGATTCAAATAAATCTACTTTAGCTAAATCTGCCAGAGTAACATTAAAAACAACGCCATGAATAACATCTGAAAGACTTTCACTTGCTATTGCGACAACATAATCTGCCATTCCAAATTCTTCTTCAATTTTGAGACTTTTTAATTTGTAGCCATTTAGCTGATCGGGAGTGCCAGTTAATAGTTTTCTAAAAACTCGCATCTGAATTTCTTTTGAACGTAATGTTCCGTAAGAGAATAACTGTTCCATAATTATTATTTTTCTCGTTGCTTGTCTGCGTTAAATATGTTTTAATCCGTTGTTTCGGAAAACGCTCCAAATTACGATTTTTATTACAATTTAAAATAATCAATATAATTATCTAAATCTTTATCGCCGCGGCCTGAAAGACTGATTACTACAATATCTGTAGGTTTAAATTTCTTTTGATCTAAAACTGCAAAGGCATGCGCACTTTCAATCGCAGGAATGATTCCTTCTAATTTTGTCAGCTGTAAACCTGCATTCATAGCATCATCATCAGTAACAGAGAAAAATTCTCCGCGTCCGGTTTGTGCTAGATGTGCGTGCATTGGGCCAACGCCAGGATAATCTAAACCTGCAGAAATAGAATACGGTTCCGTAATTTGTCCGTCTGGAGTTTGCATTAAAAGCGTTTTACAGCCATGAATAACCCCCACTTTTCCTAATTTACTAGTTGCAGCACTGTGACCGCTGTCAACACCTTTTCCGGCTGCTTCAACGGCAATAATACCTACTTCTGGTTCATGCAAAAAGTGATAATATGTTCCTGCTGCATTACTTCCTCCGCCAATACAAGCTACTACATAATCAGGATTTTCACGTCCTTCTTTTTCTTTTAACTGCCATTTTATTTCCTCAGAAATTACACTTTGAAAACGCGTCACCATATCTGGATAAGGATGAGGTCCAATGGCTGAACCAATAATATAATGTGTGTCAACCGGATTATTGATCCAATCACGAATAGCTTCGTTTGTAGCATCTTTTAAAGTTCTTGAACCCGAAAGTGCCGGACGGACTTCTGCGCCTAACATTTTCATACGAGCTACGTTTGGAGCTTGACGTGCGATGTCTATTTCGCCCATGTAAACAATACATTCCATTCCCATTAAAGCACAAACTGTTGCTGTTGCAACTCCATGCTGACCAGCTCCCGTTTCGGCAATAATTCTTTTTTTGCCTAAACGTCTGGCAACTAATATCTGTCCAATCGTATTATTTACTTTATGAGCGCCAGTATGATTTAAGTCTTCTCTTTTTAAGTAAATTTTGGTGTTGTATTTTTCAGATAAACGATTTGCAAAATAAAGCGGACTAGGACGGCCAACATAATCTTTTAAAAGTTTATCAAACTCAGCTTTAAAACCTGGTTCACTTGTAATTTTTAAGTAGTTTTGGCGTAATTCCTCTACATTTGGATATAGCATTTCTGGAATATAAGCTCCGCCAAATTCTCCGTAATATCCTTTTTCGTTAACGTTAAAATTCATTTTATTCCAATTTTAAAAGTTGGCAACATCAAATTTTCGTTTGAAATTGCTAAATAGATTTTTGTTTTTAAGCCCCGGTTCGATTTCAAATTTACTATTTACATCGACAGCGTAAATAGGTAAATTTGTTTTTGAAATTTCTTCGATGGCTTTTAATTCGTTAATCCCGATTCCGCCGCTCAAAAAGAATGGCTTGTCCGAATTATATTTTTTTAATATTGTCCAGTCGAATGTTGTTCCGTTTCCGCCTGGAAGTCTGCCTTTTGTGTCAAATAGAAAATAGTCAGCGACAGCTTCAAAAGGTTTTATAACTTCAAAATCGAAGTTTTCATCAGCTGAAAATACTTTTATGATTTCGATTTCTTTTGGCAGTTGTTTTTTCAGTTCTGATAAAAAATCAATTGATTCATTTCCATGTAACTGAACGGCTTGTAAATTATATGTTCTTACTTTTTCTAGAATTTCTTCCTGACTTTGATTGACAAAAACACCCACTTTTTTGACTGTTTTTATTAGCTCAGGAATGGTTCCGTTAAAATATCGTGCGGACTTTTCCCAGAAAATAAATCCCATATAATCGGGCAGGAGCGCTCCAACTTCTAGAATGTTTTCGGGGTATTTCATACCGCATATTTTGAGTTTCATTTCGTTGTGTTTTTTAACCGCAAAGGGCGCTAAGTTTTATTATTATGTTTAAAATGCGAAAAAGTTCGCAAAGCTTTGTGTTGATTTTTTGCCACGAATTTCACGAATAAGTAAGAATCTAATTAGTGTAATTCGTGGCAAACTTTTAAACGTTTAGCTCATTAATAAATTCAGTTGCCGCTTTTCCAGCGTTGTCAGTTTTCATGAAGTTTTCCCCAATTAAGAAACCTTTATATCCGTAAGGCTTTAATTCCTGAATGGCTTCGATTGACGAAATTCCGCTTTCAGAAACTTTTACAAAATCATCAGGAATTTGCGATGCCAGTTGTTTGCTAAAATCTAAGCTTACTTCGAATGTTTTTAGATTTCTGTTGTTTACGCCAATCATATCTAAACTAGGCATGATCGATTTTTCTAATTCTTCCTGATTATGAACTTCTAATAAAACTTCTAATCCTAGTTTTTTTGCAAATTCAGACAGCGATTTTATTTCTTCTCTTGTCAAAACTGCCGCGATTAATAAAATCAAATCAGCTCCGTGAGCTTTTGCTTCAAGAATTTGGTATTCGTCAACAATAAATTCTTTTCGCAAAAGCGGAATATTCACACTCGCTCTTGCTAAAAGTAAGTCGTCAAGTGAACCTCCAAAATATTTTCCGTCTGTTAAAACAGAAATTCCACAAGCTCCTGCGTTTTCGTATCCTTTAACTACTTCTTCGACAGTAAAGCTTTGATTTATAATTGATTTTGATGGAGAACGACGTTTGTGTTCTGCAATAATTCCAGAATTGCTTTCTTTTAATTTTTGTCTAAGAGAAATTGTCTGTTTTCCAAAAAATACTGAAGCTTCCAATTGAGAAACCGGAATAATTGATTTCTTCAGAATAACTTCTCGTTTTTTGTCTATTATGATTTTATCTAAAATATTCATTGTTGTTGTTTTGCCACGAAGTCACAAAGGCGTAAATTTTATTAGTGCTAATTTGTGAAATTTGTGTTTGTTTCTTATTTGCTTAATTCTTGTAAAGTCTTTAATGCTGTTAACCCTTTTCCAGACAATAAACTTTCTTTTGCTAATTCAAATCCTTCTTGCGGAGAACATTTTGTAACAGTTGAAATTGCCATTGCAGCATTGGCACAAACCACATTATTTTGAGCTTCGTTTCCTTTTCCTGAAATAATATTCGTGAAAATTTCGGCTGATTCTTCGATGGTTTTTCCGCCCTCGATTTCGGTTTGTGATAAAAGGCGAACGTTAAAATCTTGTGGATTCAACATTCCTTCCATATGACTTGTTATAATTTTTGTCGGGCCAGTCAAAGAAATTTCGTCGTAGCCGTCAAGCGAATGTAAAATCGTGAAATTCACATTGGTATTTTGATATAAATAGGCATACATTCTAGCTAATTCTAAATTGAAAACACCAACTAATTGATTTTGCGGGAATGACGGATTTACCATCGGTCCTAACATATTAAAGAATGTTTTTACGGCCAATTCTTTTCTAATTGGTCCAACATTTTTCATTGCTGGGTGAAATAGGGGAGCATGCAAAACACAAATTCCAGCTTTATCGATGCATTTTTCTAAAAATGAAGGATCGTTGCTAAATTTAATTCCCATTTTTTCCATTACGTTGCTTGATCCTGAAATTGATGAAACACCATAATTTCCATGTTTGGCAACTTTAATTCCAGCTCCTGCCGAAACAAATGAAGCTAAAGTCGAAATATTAAAAGTGTCTTTTCCGTCACCGCCCGTTCCGCATAAATCGATGGTATTGTATGCCGATAAATCAACGCGAATACACAAG
The DNA here is from genome assembly GCF_004119505.1 of Flavobacterium sp. YO64. Classification (NCBI taxonomy): domain Bacteria; kingdom Pseudomonadati; phylum Bacteroidota; class Flavobacteriia; order Flavobacteriales; family Flavobacteriaceae; genus Flavobacterium; species Flavobacterium sp. YO64. The sequence continues at coordinate 178,847 of NZ_NRQV01000001.1, forward strand.
TCTAATAAAGCTTCACGAAAACCCGAAAGTTCATCGATTGTTATGCTTCGCATCATAAATACGGTCAAAAATGCCGAAATCTGACTTGGATTGTATTGACCGCTTGAAATGTTAATCAATACGGTTTTTGCTTCTTCTTTAGTAAGCACTTCGTGATTGATTAATTTGTTTAATATAGTTTTCATTTTTTTTAAGATTCTAAGTTGCTAAGGTTCTGAGATGCTAAGTTTTTGTTTTTATTGGTTTCAAGTTTTAGGTTTCACCTTCCATTAACTTGAAACTTTAAACATGAAACAAAAAATTAACTATTTATCCAATTCTCTAAAATCCTTTTACCTTTTGGTGTCAGCACGCTTTCTGGGTGAAACTGAACGCCTCTTACATCAAATTTTTTGTGACGTAACGACATAATTTGTCCATTTTCGTCAATAGAAGTAGCTTCAAGAACTTCTGGCAGATTGCTGTCAACAACCCATGAATGGTATCTTCCAACTTCAAATTCATTTCCTAAGCCTTCAAATAAAATTTCATCTGAAACTACTGTTTTTACATTTGTAGCCACACCATGATATACTTTGTCAAGGTTTGAAAGTGTTCCGCCAAAAACTTCTCCAATTGCTTGTTGCCCTAAGCAAACGCCTAAAATGCTTTTTGCAGGCGCGTATTTTTCAATTACAGCTTTTAATAAACCTGCTTCATCGGGAATTCCAGGTCCCGGCGAAAGTAAAATTTTATCAAAAGATGCGATTTCTTCAATTTCGAATTCATCATTTCTGTAAACGGTTACTTCGCAGTTTAAATCTTCCAAATAGTGCACTAAATTATAAGTGAAACTATCGTAATTGTCTATAACTAATATTTTTTTCATTTTTTTTGAGGTTCTAAGTTGCTAAGGTTCTGAGGTTCTAAGTTTCACTATCTTGAAACTTGAAACAAAGAAAACTTGAAACTAAATTTTCTTATTTTTCTCGAACGTATTTTTCGACTATAATTCGATCAACGCCTAATTTTTCTACTTTTTCAATTCCTTTTTGAATCAACGTGTCATTTTTGATTTTTACTGTAAATTCAAATTTGTTGTTTTCCCATTCTCTATTATTAAAAAATTCCAAGTTTTCAGTGTAAGTACTGTCTTTTAAGGTGTACTTTCCGCCGCCGCCAAAAAATAGTGCGGTACTGTCTTTTCCATTATTTAAATCATGATTGAAAAAAGCAAAATGGGTATCATTTATAATTTTAATCATTTTTGTTTTTGAATTGAAAGTAGAAAACGTAGAATCTTTTTCAGTTGTTTCTGCTGATATAAGACGCCAAGTTCCTGCTATCGGAATCGCATTTGATTCTTTTTTCGTTTCACAAGATGTAAATAATAAAACTGCAACAGCAAATGGAATTAATTTTTTCATAGTTTTTTTGTTTATGGTTTATAGTTTATGGTTTTGTCAATCTTTGTCTCCAGCGGTTGAAACCGCTGGCTATATTTACTTAGCTTTTGTATGATCGTTTTTCAAACATAGCCCGAGGTTTCAACCTCGGGAAACGTATTGTGAGCTATATTTTCTCTGCCATCTCCAAAGCGGTGTTTAAAGCTCTTAGTTTGTTGTAAACTTCCTGCATTTCGCTTTCTTCGTCAGAACTAGCGACAATTCCAGCGCCAGCCTGACAATGCAATTGATGGTTTTTGCTAAGGAAAGTTCTAATCATAATGGCATGATTAAAATTGCCTTCAAAATCCATGAAGCCAATTGCGCCTCCATAAAAATTACGGTTGGTTTTTTCGTAATCTTCAATTAATTGCATCGCTCTGTGTTTTGGTGCTCCGCTCAAAGTTCCTGCAGGAAAAGTATCAGCAACAACCTGCATTGTAGTAGCTTTGTCATGTAAATGTCCAGTAACTTTTGAAACCAAGTGAATTACGTGTGAGAAAAACTGAACTTCTCTGTACTTCTCTACATTTACATCATGACCATTGCGGCTTAAATCGTTTCTTGCCAAGTCAACTAACATTACGTGTTCGCTGTTTTCTTTTTTATCTTCAGAAAGTTCTTTGGCTAAAAGTGCATCGCGCTCGTCATTTCCAGTTCTTTTAAAAGTTCCTGCAATTGGATGAATTTCAGCTTTTCTGTTTTTTACGATAATTTGTGCTTCTGGTGAGGAGCCAAATATTTTGAAATCTCCATAATCAAAAAAGAATAAATAAGGAGATGGATTAATACTTCTTAAGGCTCTATAAACATTGAATTCATCACCTTTAAAACCTTGTGTAAAACGACGTGATAAAACCAATTGAAAAACGTCTCCGCGGAAACAATGTTTTTTAGCTAAAGCGACATTATGTTTAAATTCTTCATCGGTTAAGTTTGAGAAACCTTCACCTTCTTTAGTAAATTTATAAGAAGCAATATTTCTAGATTGAAGCAATTGCTCAATTTCTGAAATGTTATTTCTTCCATCAACACTGTGGCAGAATATATAAGCTTCATTTTTAAAGTGATTGATGGCAATTATATTTTGATAAACGGCATAAAAAACATCTGGAATTACAGTTGCATCGTCTTTTTTTGCAATCGAAACTTTCTCAAAATAACGAACAGCATCATAAGAAATATATCCAAAAAGACCGTTATTGATAAATTTAAAATCATTTTTTTCTGATTTAAATTGACTTGAAAACTCCTGAATTACTTCTGGAATATTAGTTGTCGCATCAATAGAGATTTGTTCTGTTGTCCCGTCAGGAAAAGTTTTTGAAATGATTTCGTTTTCAATTTTAATTGTTGCAATTGGGTTGCAGCAGATGTAAGAGAAACTGTTGTCATTTCCGTGATAATCACTACTTTCAAGTAATAAACTATTTGGGAATTTGTCTCTTATTTTAAAATAAATACTAACCGGCGTAATCGTGTCAGCCAGAATTTGTTTATAATGTGTATTGAGTATAAATGGTTTCAAAGTATGTTGTTTTATAGTTTTTAATTTCGTTTTTTGCTTAAGTTTTTATCAAAAAAAAAGGCTTGTCGTGATGACAAGCCTTTTATATTTATAGTTTTACAGTACCATAGGAAGCTTCGTTCACGACGTTTGACGTAAATTCTTCCACCACCAAGTATTGTTCATTATTGTTTTCATTTTCTTATTTTGATGTCACAAAGATATAAATGTAATTTGGATTAGAATACATAAAAATTCAAAAAAAACTTTTCTAAATTTAGAAATTTGTTAAATTTTAAAATACAAATCCTGTTTAATACCTTAATTTCCAATAGCCAGCGTGTTGTTTACGTTTGCTCTAAAATCTGGATTACTTTTAATATTTGGAAGCATAAAAAGCTCTGTATTTTTAGATTTTGTGTATTCTATGTTAAATTGAGCAGTATTATAATAGTTTTGAATTATCGAATTACTGGCAGAAGATTCGCTTGTAATTCCACCCGTGCAATTGTTTACAATTAGATTTTTAAATGTTAGTTTAGACAAATTTACTTCGCCGTTTCCAATATTTCCTTCTAATAAAACAAAAGGAGAGAAGCCAGAAACAATACTGTTGTTTAAATTGAAAAACGTATTTTCTCTCACATAAATAGATTCTCTTACTAAACCTTGATTGTTTTCTTCGAGATTGACTAAGGTAATATTGTTTGCGTTTATTTTTGTCATCTTTTTTGTCATATCGGTATTTTCAACTTTATCATAGGAATCAACTTCAAAACATCTTGATCCTGAAATGTCTGATGAAAACGGATGACGAATTGCGATACTGTTATTAATGTTGATTTGTGCACCTTGCGTAAAATCAAAATCATCATCAGTAGTTCGATAAGAAATAAGATTGTTTAGATTCAAATCACCTCCATAACATTCAAAAGAATCATCATTTGAATAGCTGATTTGTATATTGCTTAAAGTAGTTTTTCGCCCAACTCCAGCCAATGAAAGTCCGTTTAGTTCTTTTAAAGCACTTAATTTACGACCAGAATATTCGATACGCACATATTTTAAAATTCCAGAGTTATCCTCGGCATCAGAACCGCCATAGTGATTTAACATAGGTTCTAAATTGAAAGGAAGAATGTGAACACCGCCAAGCGTATTTATTGGTGCTTTACCCAGAATGATAATTCCGCCCCAGTCGCCTGGACGTCTTTCTGAAATTTCTTTGTTTGATGTAAAAACGATAGGATCCGTTTCAAGACCTTCGGCCATAATTTTGGCTCCATTTGTTACTACAAGTGTACCGCAGGTTTTATCATCTCCTCGAATAACGGTTCCAGGTTCGATTGTTAAAGTGGCATTATTTGTAACATAAACAACTCCAACTAATTGATAAGTATTGCGTTTTACTAATTTGGTGTCCTTGTCAATATTTCCTGCAATAATATTGGTAGCTTCATTATATTCTGTATTCGCTGGCTTAAAGTTAGTCCAGTTGTTCATCCAGTTTGAGCTGCCAATAATTCCTTTTGGCTGTTGTTGCGCTTGAAGAAGAAAAGCGTTTAGAAGCGTAAAAAGTACAATATGTATTTTTGTTTTCATAACTACGATTTTGATTTCTAGTTTTTGATTTTTAAGATGCTCAAAAGTAGAAGCCGAATGTTAATTAAAACGGCTGTAGTTATTATGAAAGCGTTATTCTAGTATTAAGAACGTTATGTTTTTGAAAAGTTAAAAATATAAAACCCTAACAAAATCAATCTGTTAGGGTTTTTCTTATAGATGAATTAGTAAGGCTTAAATTAGAATTTTAAAGCTACAGCTAATTCGAAATCATCATTGATAGTTTTGTCTCCTAAGTTTTCGAAGAAGTTACCAGAGTTGTATTTGATATCGTATTTAGTTCTGTCAACTTTAAATGCAGTTGTTGCAGTGTTTCCTTTTACAGTGATATCAAAAGTTACTGGTTTAGTAATTCCTTTAATAGTTAAGTCTGCAGTTACAGTATAAACGTCAGTTGCTTTAGCTCCGATAGTTTTGAAAACTAATTTTGCAGTTGGGAATTTATCAGTTCCAAAGAAATCGTCAGCTTTCAAGTGACCGTTTAATTTTCCTTGGTATTCTCCAGTTAAGTCAGTTGCAGTTAATGAAGTCATATCAACTGTAAAGCTTCCTCCAGTTAATTTTTTTCCTTTGAAAACTACAGCTCCTTCTTTAAAGTTTACTGTTCCAGAGTGCTCTCCAGTTACTTTTTTACCTACCCATTTGATAGTAGATGCTTTTACATCGATTTTTTTAGTTTGAGCATTTACTGAAATACTAGCCGCTGCTACGAATAATGCTATTGCAATTGTTTTTAAATTTTTCATGTTGTTAAAATTGATTTTGGATTAATAATAATTATATAGTGATAAATAACTCTTCTTGAGATTTTCTAACTTTTTTGTAATGTTGAGCTTCGTCCTCATCATGTCTGTAACCTACAGTTGCGATAACAGCAGCATTTAAACCTAGTTTATCGAAACCTAAAATTTCATTGAATTGCGCTGGATTGAAACCTTCCATTGGTGTTGCGTCGATTTTTAATTCAGCAGCAGCAGCCAATAAAGTTCCTAAGGCGATATAAGTTTGTTTTGAAGTCCAGATGTTTTTAGCCTCTTGAGATAAGTTCGAGATCACTCCGTTCATCATATCTGCAAATCCGCCTAAAGCTTCAGTTGGAAGACCTCTTGTTTCGCTGATGTTTTTAATGTAAGCAGCTACAGATTCTGGTCCTGCATTTAAGTCATTTGCAAAAACAAATAAATGAGAAGCATCTGTGATTTGAGTTTGTCCCCAAGCCGCAGCTTTTAATTTTTCTCTAATTTCTGGGTTTTCTACAAGTACAACTTTAAAAGGTTGTAATCCGTATGAAGAAGCAGCTAATCTAACAGCTTCTTTTAATGTATTTAAATCTGCTGGAGCTATTTTTTTGGTAGCATCAAACTTTTTTGTTGCATATCTCCAGTTCAAATTGTCTAATAATGTGCTCATAATATTAATTTTGTTGAGTTCTGTATTTTTCTAATAATTGATTTAATAATTCTAATTCTTCAGGATTTATATTCTCGGCAAATGCGCGTTCGTGCTCATCTACTTTCGGATCTAATTCTTTTAAAACGTCTAATCCTTTCTGCGTAATTGAAACTTCAATTTTTCGTCTATTGTTCGGACAGACATTTCGAGTAACAAATTCCTTTAGCAGTAATTTGTCAACTAATCGTGTTGTGTTACTTGTTTTTGCCAGCATGCGTTCTTGTATGACACACATATTAGCAGGATTTCCTTTTTGTCCTCTTAGTATACGTAACACATTATATTGCTCTCCAGATAAATCATACGGTTTTATCAACTCGTTGAAATGATCCTGAATCACATTCTGTGTGTACATGATATTCAGAATAACTTTTTTCGCATTATCCATCTTAACTGTACTCTTAATAACCTCTTCAATTGTCATAGTCGTAAGTGTATAATTTGTATATACAAATGTATAACTTTTAATAGTTGTATATACAAATGTTGTGTTAATTTTTTGTTAATTGAATTAAAACGAAATAACAAGTCCACAAACTCGATATAATTAGTATAAAAATAGAGTAAAATTTTAATTTAAAATGTTGCTATATTGATATTTAACGATTGTTTAAAATTAAAGGTAAGAGGTAAGATTAATTTTTTAGAGTTTTTAAGTTGTGATGTAAAGTAAACCCAACAGTCCCGAAGCCTCGGAATTAAACCTGTCGGGTTTGAATATCAAAGTGTGAAGGAGTTTAAATTAAAAGGAATGATTAATTTAGAAACAGGTATAAAGCAACAGCTAAACTAGATCCAATTATTGGTCCTACAATTGGAATCCAGGCGTATCCCCAATTGCTGCTTCCTTTTATAGGTAATATAGTGTGCATAATTCTTGGGCCTAAATCTCTTGCCGGATTTATGGCGTAACCCGTAGTTCCTCCCAAAGAAAGGCCGATTACCCATACCAATATTGCTACAGGAAGTGCTCCAATTGTTCCTAAACCAATTGCGGCATTAGAATCGGCTGCAATTTTTAAACTTGGTCCTGCAATATAAAATATTGTAAAAATTAAAACGAAAGTGGCAATTATCTCACTGATTAAGTTGGATACATTATTTTTGATCGCTGGCGCTGTCGAGAAACAGGCGAGTTTTGTTCCTTCATCTTCTGTTACTGCAAAATGATCTTTATGAGATAACCAGACTAAAAAGGCTCCTGACATTGCGCCAATCATTTGAGCCAGAACATAAGAAGGGACTAAATTCCAATTAAATTTGCCAATAAGAGCCAAACCGAGCGTAACAATAGGATTTAAATGCGCGCCGCTAATTGGTCCGGCAACAGTTACCCCTACAAAAACAGCAAATGCCCAGGCGGTGGTGATAACAATCCAGCCGGAATTATTTCCTTTTGTGTCTTTAAGTACAACGTTTGCAACAACGCCGTTTCCTAGTAAAATCATTAACATTGTGCCTAGAATTTCTGCTGTAAAAGGAGTCATATTTTTGTTTTTTAATTTTATTCTTCAATCCAGTCTGATGCACGTCCAATGGCCTTATTCCAGTTTTTTACCAATTTATTCACTTCTGGTTTTGGCATTTGTGGAGAAAATACCCGATCGATTGACCATTGTTCTTTTAGATCGTCTAAGCTTGACCAGTATCCTACGGCAAGTCCAGCTAAATATGCGGCACCCAAAGCTGTAGTTTCGAGTGTTTTTGGTCTTGTAACGGTTTTTCCATAAATGTCTGACTGAAATTGCATTAGTAAATTATTGGTTGCTGCACCGCCATCGACTCTTAATTCTTTTCCTTTTCCTCCATAATCTGCTTCCATAGCTTTTAGTAAATCATTAACTTGATAAGCAATTCCTTCTAAAGTAGCTCGGGCAATATGTGCACTGGTAGTTCCTCTTGTTATTCCAAAAATTGCACCTCTAGCGTATTGATCCCAATGCGGAGCTCCTAAACCAGTTAGTGCTGGAACAAAATAAACACCTCCGTTATCAGGAACACTGGCTGCCAGAGTTTCTATTTCTTCGGATGTATTAATCATTTTTGCACCATCTCTTAACCATTGTACAGCTGCACCTCCAACAAAAACACTTCCTTCTAAAGCATAGGTTGTTTTGCCGTTAATTTTCCAGGCAACAGTAGTCAGTAAATGGTTTGTGGAACGAATAGGCTTTGTCCCCGTGTTCATTAACACAAAACAGCCTGTTCCATAAGTATTCTTTATCATTCCTGAAGTTGTACACAACTGACCAAAAAGTGCTGCTTGTTGATCTCCTGCAACGCCGGCAATAGGAATTTTTGTTGAAAATAGGGTAGTAGAGGTCTCTCCATAAATGGTACTGCTTTCTTTTACTTCAGGCAGCATAGCTCTTGGTATATCAAAAAGTTCTAATAACTCATCGTCCCATTCTAAAGTGTGTATATTGAATAGTAAAGTTCTGCTGGCATTAGAAACATCCGTCATAAATAATTTACTTCGGGTTAATTTCCATATAAGCCAAGTGTCTACAGTTCCAAAACAAAGTTTTCCTTCTTCCGCTTTTTTTCGTGCTCCTGGAACGTTATCTAAAATCCATTTTACTTTAGTTCCAGAAAAATAGGCATCCAGAAGTAATCCGGTTTTTGTCTGAATCATTTCGGCATGTCCTTGTGCTTTTAGTTTGTCACAATATTTTGCAGTTCTGCGATCTTGCCAAACAATAGCATTGTAAACAGGTTCACTGGTTTCCCTGTCCCAAACAATAGTGGTTTCTCGCTGATTGGTGATGCCAATTGCCGCTATTTCTCTGCCTGAAATTCCTACTTTAGCAATTACTTCTGCGGCTACACTAATTTGGGAAGACCAAATTTCGTTTGGGTTATGTTCAACCCATCCGGGTTTTGGAAAAATTTGCTTAAAAGTTTTTTGCGAAATACTTACAATTTCTCCTCCATGATTAAAGACTATAGCTCTAGAAGAAGTTGTTCCTTGATCAAGCGCCAGAATTAGTTTATTTTGCATGACTTATATTTTCTTAAGTTAGTAAAAGTCTATTGAAATTCTTTTAAAAGAAAACCTTTCGAAATTCCTTTAAAATTTGAAATCTCCTTGTGTATCCAAGCTTCATCATGTCCGAGTTCTTTTGCTAATATTCTTGCCACTTTTTCTGAAGACTCAATTGCTGCTCTTGCATCTAAGAATAATAAGCGTACACGTCTTGCTAAAATATCATCAACGGTTCTTGCCATTTCATTTCGAATTGCCCAAACGACTTCTGCCATTGTAAATTCATGATCCGGATGGAGTTTTTCTTTTAACTCGGGTTCGTTTTTTTGTAATTCTAGTATTTCAGGGACATCTGAACCATAGATGTACAAATGATTCATTCTTTCTAAAGTCGTAGTAGGTTTATTTCCATGAATAGAAAGATGTTCTGTAACACAAGGTTTATTAGGTAATTTGCCTTTTTTTATCGCTTTATTTATAATGTCTTCCGCAATTTTTCTGTATGTTGTCCATTTGCCGCCGGTAATTGTTATTAAACCGGTTTCAGAAACAATTATTTTATGACTTCGAGAAACTTCTTTGGTACTTTTTCCTTCCTCTTCAGGAGCAGCTAAAGGTCTGAGGCCTGCAAAAACAGATAAAACGTCAGCTCTTGTTGGTTTTTTGGCTAGAAAACGCTGCGCATTTTCCAATACAAATTCAATTTCGCTTTCAAGAGCAATAGGTTCCAGACTGTGTTTTCTAATTAAGGTATCAGTTGTCCCCACTACAATTCTGTTGTGCCAGGGTACCGCAAATAAAACTCGTCCGTCACTTGTTTTAGGAATCATCAAAGCGTGATCGCTTGGTAAAAATGATTTGTCAAATACAAGATGAATTCCCTGACTTGGAACAATATATTTCTTGTAAACTGTATCGTTCAGTTTCATAATGGCATTTGTAAAAACACCGGTTGCATTAATAATTGCGGCACCTTTTATTTCATAATGATTACCAGTTTCATGATCTATTGCTTCAACACCAATAATTTGGTTTTTATCATCTTTTAATAAGTTTACAACTTTAGAATAATTTAAAAGACAAGCTCCTTTTTCTATTGCAGTTTGAGCAATGTTTATAGCCAAACGAGAATCATCAAATTGTCCGTCATGGTAAATAACACCATTTACCAAACCTTTTTCTTCTACGGTTGGCAGCATTTCGATTGTTTTTTTCTTCGAAATATATTTTGATCGGCCTAAGCTTAATCGTCCCGCCAATAAATCATAAATAGTCAATCCAGTAGTATAAAACAGTCCGCCCCACCAATTGTAATTAGGGATTACAAAAGATTGATTTTTAACTAAATGTCCAGCATTTTTTGCTAGTAATCCTCTTTCTTTTAGAGCTTCTATAACCAAATGGATATTTCCCTGCTCTAAATAGCGAACTCCGCCGTGAACTAATTTGGTGCTTCTGCTTGAAGTTCCTTTGGCAAAATCGACCGCTTCAAGTAAAATTGTTTTATAACCTCTGCTTGCTGAATCAAGAGCAGTACCAAGACCGCTTGCTCCACCACCAATTATAATTACATCCCACTGTTGGGTATTTTTTAATTTCGACAATTGTTCTGAGCGTTTCATATAGTATCGATTTATTGGCGTTTTTTGTAAGATTAAATCTTGTATAGTAAACTTAATAAAACTTAATGAAACAAAAATGAAGAAATACTCTTAATAAGAAAATTTGTCTTTAAAGAAGCTGCGAACCTAAGTTCTGAAAAAAAGTAAACCCGACAAATTTTAGAAATCTGTCGGGTTTATAATATGTGGAAAGCATTTTATTTAATGAGGAAGTTTGTCTTTAATCAAACCATAAAACCAAGTTCCAGCAATGGCGCTTAATAAGGTTACTGCAATTACAGTTGCACCAGTACCAATTTGAGCGAAAAGCGGCCCAGGACAAGCTCCAGTAATTGCCCATCCAAAACCAAATAATAAACCGCCGTAGATTTGTCCTTTACTGAAAGTCTTTGGCTGAATTTCGATTTTCTCGCCTTGAAGGGTTTTAATATTGAATTTTTTAATGATAAAAACAGATATTACACCAACAACAACAGCACTTCCGATTACGCCATACATAAAGAAAGATTGCAAATGAAACATTTCCTGAATACGAAACCAGCTGATGATTTCTGCTTTTACGAATACAATTCCAAAAAGAATTCCAACAATAAGATATTTAAGATTTGCGAATCCTGAATCTTTTATTTGACTTCCGTTGATTCCTTCTGTGTCTGTATTTTTATTTTCTAAATTGCTCATTTTTGAAATTTTAAAGTGAAAGAATATAAGGTAAAATCAAAAGTGACATTACAAAACCGCCAATCATAAAACAGATTGTTGCGACTAATGAAGGCCATTGTAAATTTGAAATTCCCATAATGGCGTGTCCGCTTGTGCATCCGCCAGCGTAACGCGTTCCAAAACCAACTAAAAATCCGCCTATTACAATCATTATAAATCCGCGAAGGGTTAATAAACTTTCCCAAGAAAATAATTGAGCAGGAACTAAACCAGAATGATCTGTGATTCCGTAAGTCGCTAATTGTTCTGAAAGTTCAGGAGTAATTTGAACAGGATTAGGATTTGAAAGGAAATTAGCTGCGATAACTCCGCCAAGAAAAATTCCGAAAACGAAGAATAAATTCCAGCTTTCTTTTTTCCAATCGTATTTAAAAAACGAAATATTTGCCGGAATACAAGCCGCACAAATATGACGAAGCGAAGAACTAATTCCAAAAGATTTATTTCCGATAATCAATAAAATAGGAACAGTTAAACCAATCAAAGGGCCTGAAACGTACCAAGGCCAAGGTTCTTTTAAAATTTCTAACATATTTTTAAGGTTCAAAGGTTCATAGGGGCAGAGGTTCAAAGGTTCAGATTCAAAGAAATAACTTCGTTCCTTTGAACCTTTGTCTCTCTGTACCTCAAATTTATTTTAATATTTTACTCTGACAAACAAAATCTGATTTTGGAACTTCAGTTTTTGAGATGGCTCCAAAACCGCCGTCAATTTCAGAAAAATTTCTAAATCCACGTGCTTGCAATATAGAAGCCGCAATCATACTGCGGTAACCGCCGGCACAATGCAGATAAAAATGTTCATTTGGGTTAATGTCTTTTACCCAGTCATTAATATAGGCAAGAGGTTTGCTGTAAGCATCTTCAATATGTTCAGCTTCATATTCAGTTTCCTTTCGAACATCAATAACTTTATCTTCTTTAATGTTGAATTCTTTTGAAAATTGTTCTGCTGAGATTCTGTTTACAGTATCAATTTCAAAACCAGCTTTCTGCCAAGCTTCAAAACCGCCTTCTAAATGTCCGATAATCGAATCGAAACCTACGCGGCTTAAACGTGTAACCGTTTCTTCTTCAAGACCTACTTCGGTTATCAATATAATAGGTTGTTTTACATCGCCAATTAAAGTTCCAACCCACGGTGCAAAATCGCCATTGATTCCAATATTAATAGACTGTGGAATAAATCCTTTTGCAAAATCACCGCTTTTGCGAGTATCTAAAATCAAAGCTCCAGTTTCTTCGGCAACAGCCTCAAATTCCTCCACTTTAATTGCTTTCATTCCGTTATGTAAAACTGTTTCAAAGCTTTCGTAACCGCCTTTGTTCATTGCTACATTCATGCTGAAATAAGCAGGAGGAGGCAATAAACCATCAGTGACTTCTTTAATAAATTCTTCTTCGGTCATATTGGCGCGCAAAGCATAATTGGTTGCTTTTTGATTTCCAATAGTCGAAACTGTTTCTTTGCTCATGTTTTTTCCACAGGCACTTCCTGCACCATGCGCTGGATAAACAATTACATCATCAGCCAAAGTCATTATTTTATCTCTCAACGAATGATACAAAATTCCCGCTAGCTGATCTTGAGTCATTCCTGCCGCTTTTTGAGCTAAATCAGGGCGTCCAACATCACCTATAAACAAAGTGTCGCCAGAAAAAATAGCGTGATCTTTTCCGTTCTCATCAATCAGTAAAAAAGTAGCACTTTCCATAGTATGTCCTGGAGTGTGGAGTACTTTTATGGTTACTTTTCCAACTTTGAATTCCTGACCGTCTTTTGCAGAAATGCAGTCAAATTCGCAGGCAGCATTTGGTCCATAAACAATTGGTGCTTTCGTTTCTTTGCTTAAATCAATATGTCCTGAAACAAAATCGGCGTGAAAATGCGTTTCGAAAATGTATTTTAATTTTACTTGATCGCGTTCAAGACGATCCAAATAAGGCTGGATTTCTCGTAACGGGTCAATAATCGCGGCTTCGCCGTTTGAAGTAATATAATAAGCACCTTGTGCAAGGCATCCGGTGTAAATTTGTTCTATTTTCATGATATAAATTCTAAAAATATAGGGAAGACAAAGGTAACCTAGTTTTTTCTTAAAATGGGTGACTAATGTTACAGAAATTTGATTTTAGCGAAAAAAGTTAAAATTAAATTTGAGTATTAAATGCAGTGAAAGCCAATTTAATTAAGGAAAGCATTTTGTAATTTTACGGAATTACGAAAATTATTGATATGAACACAGCAGGCTTATTAGATCAAATTGCTTTTATAAAAGAAATTGATAAAGTAAAATACATTCAGCGCAAGACAAAACTATTCAACAGCGATCGATGCGAAAATGATGCTGAACACAGCTGGCATTTAGCTTTAATGGCGATTGTTTTGGCAGGACACTCAAATGAACCAATTGATGTTTTAAAAGTGGTAAAAATGGTTTTGATACATGATATTGTAGAAATTGATGCAGGTGATGTTTTTATATATGATACGGTAAAAAGTCATGATAATACGGATGAGGAACGATTGGCGGCGAATCGCATTTTTGGTTTACTTCCAAAAAGTCAAGCAGAAGAATTAATTTCTATTTGGGAAGAATTTGAAGCTGGAGAAACCAACGAAGCGAAATTCGCAAGATCAATGGATAGATTAGAGCCTTTATTGCAGAACACATCTAATAACGGCGGAACTTGGAAAGAGTTTGATGTGAATTATGATAAGGTTTACGAGAAAAAAAGTGTAATTAAAAATGGTTCAATTTCTTTATGGAATTATGCCGAAGGTTTAATTAATGAAAGTGTTGAAAAAGGAATTTTGAAAAAAGAATTTTGAAAAAAGAATAAAATATAGCCTGCGGTTTCAATCGTAGGAAACAGGTCATGATTATATATTTCTTACGTTGCGTTCCCGTGGTTGAAACCACGAGCTATGTTTAAGCATATAAATTTATACGCAATATTGTCATTTCGACCGAAGGGAGAAATCACACGCGAGATTCCGCAACGTATATTTCTATTCGTTGTAGAAATTCTAGTGTGATTTCTCCTTTGTCGAAATGACAAATAGAGTCATACTCATCACAAAGCATAAGTGTAATTCATACTTTTAAATTGTTGAAAAGTTTAACTAATATTGGGAGATAAACTTTTTTTTAAGAGGCTTTGTTCGGGTTGTAATGGTTAAATTTGTGGAACTTCATAAACAAATTACTACTTATGGAAGAAATGCTCTTTTATGACCGAATGCAATTTGCCTTCACCATCACTTTTCATTATCTTTTTCCGCAGCTTACAATGGGTCTTTCCTTGATCATTGTGTACTTCAAATGGAAATATTTAAAAACTAAAAACGAACAATACAATCACGCCACCCATTTTTGGATGAAAATCTTCGCCCTCAATTTTGCAATGGGTGTTGTAACGGGAATTCCAATGGAGTTTCAGTTTGGAACCAATTGGGCAAAATTCTCCGAATTAACGGGAGGAATTATTGGTCAGACGCTTGCCATGGAAGGAATGTTTTCATTCTTTTTAGAATCTTCTTTTCTAGGTATATTTTTGTTTGGCGAAAAACTCCTTGGGCATAAATGGCATTTTGTAACTGGATTATTAATTTGCATTGGTTCTTGGGCCAGCGGATTTTTAATTATTGCGACACATTCGTGGATGCAGAATCCTGTAGGTTATGAAATTCTTGAAAACGGAAAATTTGTACTTAATAATTTTCAAGCTTTGTTTTTAAATCCGTGGCTTTGGCCTTCTTATCTCCACAATCAAGCAGCTTCTATGGTAACAAGTTCTTTTGTTGTTGCTGGAATTGGAGCTTTTTATATTTTGAGTAAAAAGAATGTTTCTTTTGGGAAATTGTTCTTGAAAACGGGAGTTATCTTCGGATTGATTTCGAGTATAATCGTTGCAATGCCAACAGGTGATTTACTGGCAAAAAATGTTGTAAAGTATCAACCTGTAACTTTTGCTGCAATGGAAGGAATTTTTCATACCGAGAAAAAAGGCTCTGAAATTGTTTTAATAGGTCAGCCCGATGTAAAAGATAAAAAATTGGATAACAAAATCGCGGTTCCTAATATTTTAAGTTTCCTGACTTATGGAAATTGGGAGCAGGAAATAAAAGGTTTGGATCAGTTTGAAGAAGATTTACATCCAACTAATATTTCTGGATTATATTATGCATATCATATTATGGTGGGACTTGGAACGGTGTTTATCGGTTTAATGATGATTTCACTTTTTCAGTTAATCAGAGGAAAATTGTTTGAAACCAAATGGATTTTATGGTCGTTAATGTTCATGATGCCATTTCCGTACATTGCTAATACAACAGGCTGGTACACGGCCGAATTAGGAAGGCAGCCTTGGCTTGTTTACAATTTAATGCGAACTGCAGCAGGTGCTTCACCAACGGTTTCATCAGGAAATACCTTGTTTACATTGCTTGGTTTTATTGGTTTATACCTTTTACTTGGAATGTTGTTTCTGCTTTTGATTGGAAAAATTATCAATAAAGGCCCTCATCAAGAAGGCATAACTGAAAATATATAAGTATGGAATTTTTTTGGTACGTAGTTTTAATGGGAATTTTGGCTGTTTATCTGGTTTTAGACGGTTATGATTTTGGAGCAGGAATTATTCATTTATTTTTTGCAAAAACAGAAAAAGATAAAAAAGCAATCACAAGTGCTATTGGTCCGTTTTGGGATGCTAATGAAGTTTGGCTGATTGCGGCAGGAGGTGTTTTGTTTTTTGCTTTCCCAACTTTATATGCTTCTTCTTTCAGCGGATTTTATCTGCCTTTGATTATGATTTTGTGGCTTTTGATTTTTCGTGCAATCGGACTTGAAATGCGTGGGCAGATTCATCATCCAATGTGGGAAACAATTTGGGATAAAGCTTTTGGGATTGCAAGTTTACTTTTGGCGCTTTTCTTCGGGATTGCTTTAGGAAATATTGTTCGTGGCGTAAATCTCGGAATGGTGCAAAACGGTGTTTCTACACAAGAAGCACATTTTTTCTTTCTGCCTTTATGGAATCCAACGTTTAGTCCGCAGGCAAGTGAATTGGGAATTATAGATTGGTTTACACTTTTTCTAGGTATTGTGAGCGTTGTGGCGCTAACAATTCATGGTGCGAACTGGATTATTTATAAAACAAATTCAGCTTTGAATCCACAGCTTAAAAATGTAGTTTTTAAACTGAATATTGTACTCTTGATTTTAGTTTGTATTTCTTTGCAAATTTGGCATTTTATAGAACCTAAACCGTTTCATAATTTCATAGAAAATCCTATTCTTTGGTTTTTTCCGCTTTTGACTTTTGTTGGAATTTTAGGATTGTTTAAAGTGCGCTCGTTTAAAAAAGATGGTCACGGATTTCTGTTTTCAACCTTGTTTTTACTGGGAGGATTTGCTTCAACAGCAGTTTCCATTTTCCCGAATGTTTTACCTTCAACAAATAATGTAAATCCTTCGCTGACAATTTACAATACTGCAGCTCACGAATATGGATTAAATGCGGGATTGAGCTGGTTTTTTATAGCACTGTTTTTAGTTATCATTTACTTTATTATTCAGTATAAGGTTTTTAGCGGGAAAATGGATGATATTGGATATGGAGAGCATTGATTTTTTTGTTGCCACAAATTACACAAATTTTCACTAATTAATTATATGGATAGCCTTCAGTTTTAACTGGAGGTTTTTTTTATTCATATGCGACAGGCTTTAGCCAAAAAGCGCTAAAAACTATTTAAATTGAAAAGAATAATTGATTTTAAACATGAAGTTATTTTGTTCAGAAAGATAAAAGAGATTCAATCAAATGCTGGATGACCATGTTTTAAATAAACTGGACTATAAAGTTGTTTGATCTTTAAGATATTTTCGCTTTTTTAATTAAAACATTTTATAATAATGGATTACAAAATCAAAAAAGCAAGTCTTGAAGACCTCAACGAAGCAGCAGAACTTTTTAATCTTTATCGTGTTTTTTACCGTCAAGAATCTGATGTAGAAAAAGGAAAAGCATTTCTAAAAGAGCGATTGTTAAATAATGAATCAGACATTTTTCTAGCGATCACAAACGGAAAAGCTGTAGGCTTTGTACAGCTTTATAAACTATTTCACTATACAAAATTGCAAAAGCAATGGCTGCTTAGTGATCTTTTTGTACATCCTGATTATCGTGGTAAAGGATTATCTGTTGCATTAATTGACCGCAGTAAACAATGGTGCGAAGAAACAAATGCCTGCGGTTTGATGTTGGAAACAGAAAAAACAAATGATATAGGCAATCAGTTGTATCCACGTTGCGGATTTGAATATGACGGATTACATAATTATTACCATTGGTGGCGAACAGAAAAGTAAACAGCGAGATTTAATCGTTTAATTTTGACAGCCGTATTGAATTAAAGATAAATACGATCACGAATATAGTACCCTAAAAAGAAATCCGTTTATGTTTAAAATAAACGGATTTTTTAATTTGATCTTTGTCAAAATTCAAGACTTTGGCAAAGATCTCTACAAGTAAACTAAATTGGAAAATCTTTAAAAATCTGCATGAAAGAAATTCATATTAAAATAAAACTTCTTTTGTAATAATATAAAACCCCATTACGAGAACAAACCAGCCAAAAAGCGGTTTTAATTTTGTTCCATCTATTTTTTTAGAAAGCTGACTTCCGATAAACATCCCTAAAAGTGCCATTGCCGAAACACCTAATAAAAAAGTATAATCAATAGGAGTTCCAATGTATAAATCACCTCCAAAACCTATTGAAGAATTAATGGTAATAATCAATAATGAAGTTCCTACGGCTTGTTTCATTGGTAAATTAGCAAAGAATAAAAGCGCAGGAATGATTAAAAATCCGCCGCCGGCTCCAAGAAATCCTGTGACGATTCCAACCAAAAAGCCAATGAAGCTTAATTGCAGATAATTGGTTTCTGCAGTTTTTATTTCGGGCTGCGGTTTTCGAATCATCGAAATCGCGGCTGTTATCATCAAAACCGAAAAGACAATCATAATCAGAAAATCTTTTGAAACAGAATAAGAAGCAATAGAAAATAGGGTAGAAGCGATTTTAGGAAAAATGACTTCACGAATAATCAGTATTGAAATTACAGAAGGTATTGCAAAATATAATGCCGATTTGAGTTTTAGATTTCCCATTTTATAATGACTGTAACTGCCGAATAAAGCGGTTAAGCCAACAATAAATAAAGAGTACGAAGTTGCTTGTTCTGGATTTACTTTAAACAAATACACTAAAATAGGAATAGTCAAAATAGAACCCCCGCCGCCAATTAAGCCCAGAGAAATTCCGATAATGATTGAAGCAAAATAGCCTAAATATTCCATTGTATTTATTTTTATGCAAAGTTGCCTCGGAAATTAGAGATCTACAGTAACATTTATCACAGAAGTGATTTTTTGCCACAGATTATTATGATTAAAAGGATTTTTCTGGGCATATAAATTTAAACAGATCGAGACATAGTTACTTTGTGTAAATAATGTGTTATTCATTTCAATCTATTATTAAGACAAAGTAACTATGTCTCTATGTGTTTAGAATTGAAGTTAGGTTTGTCACATTGAGCGAAGTCGAAATGCTTTACGGGTTTTCTCCCGAAGCCTCGAGACGCGCTCTAACTGACAATTGTTTTAGTAAATCAAATTCGTGAAATTAGTGGCAAACTTATTTCAAAAGTTCAATCTGATTTCGGTTGAGTTTGACTAAACCTCGCTGTTCCATTTTTTTTAGTAATCTTGAAACAACTTCTCGCGATGTATTTAATTCTGTTGCGATTTCCTGATGCGAAAGATTAACTTGTGAACAGCCGCAGGCATCAGAATGTCTTTTTAAGTAAAACTCTAAACGTTCATCCATAGAACGGAAAGCAATGTTGTCGACAACTTCCAGTACTTCTTCAAAGCGGCTTCTATAAGTTTCGATTACAAATTCGTACCAAGATCTGTGTTCCATCATCCATTTGTCCATCATTTGCAGCGGAATCATCATGACAGAAACGTCTTCGACTACTTTTGCCATGATCTGGCTTTTTTCGCTTTTAGCTGTACAAATCATCGAGATCGCACAGGCTTGTCCAGGTTGAAGATAATACATTAAAAACTCACCGCCGTCTTCGCCTTCACGATAAATTTTGATTTTTCCTTTAGTAATTAAAACCGTGTTTTTAATGTACTGTCCGGTTCGCATCAAAATTGTTCCGGCTTCAAAATCTTGAAGACTTCCGTTTTCTTCAATAGTAGCAATAAGTTCACTGGAGAAATTAGGAAAGGTATTTTTTAATGAATGTTGCATTGTATCGTTTTTTTGCCGCGAATTTCACAAATTCACACTAATTAATTCGTGAGAATTTGTGAAATTTCAGGCTGGTATTATTGTCAAAATCGAATTAAAAATTATAATTTTTTACAAAGATAATGGATTCTGCTCGCATTAATTGTTGTAAAATTATAATTAACAGGTATTTTACTTAAATGAAAAAATCCTATTTTCTATCGATTTTATAGGTTATATTTTTAAAAATAGTGAGTAAATTTGTCTTTCACTGATTATAATAATTTCTCTAAAACGTTTTCTGAGAATAATAATCGAAATCGCATTTGGTACGTTTTTCATGAGTAGAAACGTCGTAATTTTACAAAAACACATTTATTATGAATTTATCACAAGAAGATTGGGTTAATCAGCTGGCTGCTGACGAGAATGCAGTTATACTGGACGTAAGAACTGAGGACGAATTTAATGATGGCTATATTGAAAATGCTTTAAACATTGATATCAATAAAGGTCAGGGTTTTATTTATGAAATTGAAGAATTAGATAAAAACAAAAATTACTATGTGTATTGTCGTTCTGGAGCTAGAAGTGCCAAAGCTTGTCAGATTATGAACGAATTGGGTATCGAAAATGCCTATAATCTGCTTGGTGGTATACTAGATTGGGAAGGCGAAACCATACAACCATAAAAGAGAAGAAGAGGCAATTAAAGCCTCTTTTTTCATTATAATGCTATTAATAACCAAATAATAAACAACCAAATTATGAGTTTAATACCCGAAGAATTTGAAATTAAATCCCTTATAAATCAAGATACTTACCTTGTAAATGGAGAATTAAAACATTGGGCAGGACAAACCACACCTGTGTTTTCGACGATTTCTTCTACAGAAAAATATACGCCTACTTTATTGGGTTCTATACCATTTATGGGAGAAGCTGAAGCTGCAGAAGTAGTTAAAGCTGCAAATGCTGCTTATGATAAAGGACAGGGTTTATGGCCAACCATGAAAGTGGCTGACCGTATTAAGTGTATGGAGAATTTCGTTAAACAAATGAAAGAAACCCGCGAAGAAGTTGTGAAGTACTTGATGTGGGAAATTGGAAAATCATTGGGAGATTCTCAAAAAGAGTTTGACAGAACGGTTGAATATATTTACGATACTATAGCAAGTTACAAAGAATTAAACGGACGCAGTTCGCATTTTGAAAAAGTACAAGGTGTAAATGCAATGATTCGCCGCGGACCTCTTGGCGTTGTGTTGTGTCTTGGACCTTACAACTATCCTTTAAACGAAACTTTCTCCTTGTTGATTCCGGCTTTAATTATGGGGAATACGGTAATTTTTAAACCGGCTAAACATGGTGTTTTATGTATTTCGCCATTGTTAGAAGCTTTCAGAAGCAGTTTCCCAAAAGGCGTTATCAATATCGTTTATGGTCGCGGTCGTGAAGTAGCTTCTCCAATTATGAAATCGGGTAAAATTGATGTTTTAGCATTAATTGGAAATAGTAAATCAGCAATTGCTTTGCAAGATCAGCATCCAAATAAAAATAGACTGCGTTTGATTTTAGGTCTAGAAGCTAAAAATCCTGCTATTATTTTACCTGACGCCGATTTGGATTTGGCAATTCAAGAATGTATTACTGGAACTTTATCTTTTAACGGACAAAGGTGTACAGCATTAAAAGTTTTATATGTTCATGAATCAATTAGAGAAGAGTTTAATAAAAGATTCTCTGAAAAGGTAGATGCATTGCAATTTGGAAATCCATGGGAAAAAGGAGTGGCTTTAACACCGCTTCCAGAAACAGATAAACCACATTACATTCAAGGATTAATCGACGATGCTGTTCATAAGGGAGCTGAGATCTTGAATGAAAAAGGAGGAAAACACGCAGATAATTTTATTTTTCCAGCTGTTTTATATCCAGTAAACAGCAAAATGCGTGTGTACCATGAAGAACAGTTTGGTCCAGTAGTTCCAATTATTTCTTTTAAAGATATTAAAGAACCTTTAGAAGATATGGCTGAATCAAATTACGGACAGCAGGTAAGTTTGTTCGGAAAAGATATTAAAACTCTTGCGCCGCTTATTGATGCTTTAGTAAACTTAGTTTGCAGAGTAAACCTCAACAGTTCTTGTCAAAGAGGACCAGACGCATTCCCTTTTACAGGTCGTAAAGATTCTGCTGTGGGTACTTTAAGTATTCCAGATGCTTTACGTTCTTTCTCCATTCGTACGTTTGTCGCTTCAAAAGATATCGCTTATAACAATGAAATTCTGCAGGAATTGCTAAACAGCAAAGAATCAAATTTTATAAATACCGATTATATTTTGTAGCATCAAGGTTATATATTAATTGTAGATACCGTCCTTTTCTTTTTAGAATTGGGCGGTTTTTATTTTCAATAGATTAGATAAGAGCTAAATAGCTTTGGTACTATGTGTTTTTTAATTGTAATTTTATAAAGTTTTGTAACATTGTTTTGAAAAATGGGTCTTATATAAATCAATTTAAATTATCAAATCAAAAACCAGTTTATGAATAAAAGATTATTGCATTTTGCATTTATTGCTTTTTTGTTTTTGATGCAAACAGGCTTTGCACAAGAACTTTATATGCCTAGAAATATAAAAGAGGCTTACGAAAATGGAACTCGTTCTATGGACGGAAAGCCTGGAAAAAACTATTGGCAGAATCACGGAAAATATACAATGGATATTACTGTAGATGCTAAAACAAAACTAGTAAGCGGAACAGAAACTATTGTTTACGACAATAACAGTGATAAATCATTAGATAATCTTGTTATTCGATTTGTAAATAATCTGCATAAACCAACTTCACCCAGAGGAGGTGAGGTAAGCGATGACTTTCTTAGCAGCGGATTAACAATTACTTCTTTAAAAGTAGATAATGAAGTTTATAAAGAAGATGCCAGAAATTGGGGAACTGTGGGGAATGTAAAACTAAAAAAAGCAATCGCACCAAAATCTAAAGTTACCATTACTATCGATTGGAATTATCCTTTATCAAAAGAAAGCGGAAGAGAAGGACAAATTGACGAAACTACTTTTTTTGCAGCTTACAGCTATCCTCGAGTTTCGGTTTTTGATGATTATAATGGCTGGGACAGAATACCTCATACAGATCGTCAGGAATTTTATAACGACTTTAATGATTATACTTTTTCGGTAAAAGCGCCTAAAAATTATGTGGTTTATGCGACTGGAGATTTCTTAAATCCTGATGAGGTTTTACAGCCTGAGTTTGCCGCACGTTTGAAAAAATCATATGTGACAGATGAAATTTTGCATATAGCAAATGAGCAGGAAATGAAAAGCGGAATCGTAACGAAACAAAACGATTGGAATATTTGGAAATTTGAAGCAAACAATATTACTGATGTTTGTTTTGGTTTAAGTGATCACTATTTATGGGATGCCAGTAGTGTTTTGGTTGATAAAAAAACAAATCGCCGTGCAAGTGTTCAAGCTGCTTACAATATTACTGGAACTGATTTTGTAAATTCGGTTAAAAATAATCAGTTTGCTTTAGATTGGTTTTCAGATAATTGGCCTGGAATTCCATATCCATATTCTAAAATGACAGCTTTTCAAGGTTTTGCAGATATGGAGTACCCAATGATGTGTAACGATTCGCATATGGGTGATCCCTTATTAGCACAATTGGTTCAAGACCATGAAGTAGCGCATACTTATTTTCCGTTTTTTATGGGAATCAACGAAACGCGTTATGCTTTTATGGATGAAGGCTGGGCTACAACTTTTGAATATTTGATTAAAATTGCCGAACATGGAAAAGAAGAGGCGGATAAATTTTATAAAGGATTTAGAGTAAAAAAATACATTACCGATTTATCGACAGAAGAAGATCAGCCAATAATTTCAATGTCTACACAAGTTTCAGGTGCAGGATACGGAAACAATTCATACGGAAAAGCATCGCTATCTTATTTAGCTTTAAAGGATTTGCTTGGAGATGATTTATTTAAAAAATCGCTTCATCATTATATGGATACTTGGAACGGAAAACATCCAATTCCGTGGGACTATTTTTATTCTATGAATACTGGTTCAGGAAAAAATTTGAATTGGTTTTTCAATAACTGGTTTTTTACAAACAATTATATTGATATTTCGATAAAAGAAGTTTCAAAAAATGTTGTTACTATAACAAATTCAGGAGGTTTTGCTATTCCGTTTGATGTAAATGTGATTTATGAAGATAACACAGCAGAAACGTTTCATCAAACTCCTGCGGTTTGGGAGAAAAATCAAAAGACAGCAAGGATAACGATTAATACTAAAAAGCAAATTAAAAAAGTTACTCTAGACGGTGGCATTTTTATGGATGCAACGCCAATAAATAATAGCTGGCCCGCTAATTAATAAATAAAAACAAGTCGTCTTTTCTAAATTTAAGACGGCTTTTTTTATTCTTATGAAATCTTTATTATTCAAAATAAACAAAATCAATTATGAAAATAAGTTTACAGAATATCTTAAGGAAAAAAGAAATCGTGGTATTTGTGCTTTTTATGCTGACCAATTTTGGATTTTCTCAAAGCAAAACGAAAATTGAAATTGGAACAATTGATAGTGTTTTTTCTAAAGTTTTGAATGAGAATAGAAAAATTTGGATACATCTGCCTAGAAGTGCTCAAAAAACAGGATCTGCAAAACAAAAATATCCCGTTGTTTATCTGCTTGACGGCGATGCGCATTTTACCTCAACAGTTGGAATAATTGAGCAGTTAAGCGAGATTAACGGCAACACAAATTGTCCGGAAATGATTGTTGTGGGAATCACAAATACAAATCGAAATCGTGATTTAACTCCAACACATTCAGATGTAGATCTTCCGTTTGTGCCTAAAAATTTAAGCGAACAATCTGGCGGGGGAGAAAATTTTGCGGCATTTCTCGAAAAAGAGTTGATTCCGTACATAGATAATAAATATCCAACGGCACCTTATAAAACCTTAATAGGACATTCATTTGGAGGGTTAACGGCTATAAATATTTTAACCAATCATACTAATCTATTCAACTCGTATGCGGCTATTGATCCAAGTATGTGGTGGGATCATCAAAAATTTTTGGCAGTAACAGCAAAAAAATTAGAAACTAAGAATTTGTCGAATATTTCTCTGTTTATGGCAGCGGCTAATACAATGGATGAAAACATGAATATCGTAAAGGTAAGAAGAGATACTACCGTTTTTACGAGGCACATCAGATCGATTTTAGATTTTAATGATTTTTTAAATAAGAATAAAAAAAACAATCTTAATTATGACTACAAATATTATAACGACGACAATCATGGTTCAGTGCCTTTAATTGCAACTTACGATGCTATTCGTTTTATATTTAAATTTAATCAATTAAAACTTTCTATACCCGAGCAAATCAATTTCAACAAAACTGTTTTTACTAAAATTGAGAAACATTTTGCCGAAGTTTCAAAGCATTTAGGTTATACAGTAAGCGTACCAGAAAGCATGGTTAATACTTATGGATATCAGTCGCTTGGTAAAAAAGATATGGAATTAGCAGGATATTTATTTAAACTTAATGCTGTCAATTATCCGCAAAGCCCCAATGTTTATGATTCACTTGGAGATTTTTATGCTGCAAATGGCGAGAAAGACAATGCAATAACTAGTTATAAAAAAGTGCTCGTTTTAGATAAAAATTTTCCAGAAACAAAAGAAAAAATAGATCGACTATTGAAATAATTAATCTTTAAAACTAAACTAAAATGTCAGGAGAAAAAGATTTACAGAAACTGCTTAAAAACATGAAACCGGAACACAACTTGGGTGATTATGTTTTTTGTAAAATTGAAAAAGTTGAGAATATAAACCTAAATGAAATTGAAATGCTTTTTAAAGAGAAAGAGGCTTTTACGCTGATTCTTAAAAAAGAAAATGCCGAAAAATTAAATTTAGAATATTCTGTAGTAATGTCGTGGATAACGCTCTCTGTTCATTCCTCGCTAGAAGCAATTGGATTGACAGCAGCATTTTCTAATGCTCTTTCAGAACATGAAATAAGCTGTAATGTTGTTGCGGCGTATTATCATGATCATATTTTTATTGATAAAAAAGATACCGTAAGAGCAATGGAGATTCTAAGTTCGTTTTCAAAGTAATTTTGGAAAACTACCTTAGGATTCATTATTTTTAGGAGGTAAATATGTTAATAATGAAGAATATCATTTATAGTATGTCTTTTTATTGTTACTTTTGTAAAAAAGTAAAAAATAACTTACATCCCCAAATTAATGAAAAAATTATTACTCTTAATCGTTCTGCTTATTTCGATGAAAAACGCAGCACAAAATGATGCCAAATGTAAATTTCAAAAAAATAAGTATGAACTGGCACTTTCTTATTTGAAAAATTCAGATTACCCAAATGCATTAGATCAGTTTTCAATAGCTTCTAAGCTTAAGCCTGAAAATGAAATAGGACAAGAGTCTTTAAAAAGAATTGATACTTTAAAAGAAATTCTTAGAAGTAATATTTTAGAGAAGGCATACGGAACTTGGATCATGACAGGCGATAAACCAAGTTGGACACTTGATGCTCAAAATAGTTTTAAAAACAAAACTGTTGACGAGCTGGTAGAAATAAATCAGAATGAAATTTTATTTTTTGAACAAGATCGTAAATCAAAAGTAAAAAAGCTTGTTAAAAAAGAGAATCTGGTTTATTATAATAAAGATAAATCAGATTGTTTATTCTCTGCAATTATTTTGTCAGATGGCACAATCTGGAGCTGCTCTGTTGATGAAAAATCTAAAGTACTGCATGTTGTAAATATCGGGAATCAAAGCGAAAATGGTTTTGAGAAAATTACCGATAATAATTTAGAAAAGTATTTTTCAAAAATATAAGTCAATACTTTATTAAAGTAAAAAAAGAGAATCTAGTATTATACCGGATTCTCTTTTTTTTGTTTTATAAAAATTTAAACCCTAGTGAAAAGTTTGAAATACCAGTTTTTAAACTTGCACCAGAAGGATCAAGATCTGATATTCCTGCCAGATAGCGATAATCTAAAGTAAGTTTCCATAAATCAACGCCAACACCGCCAAGAATACTGCTGTTGTTTTTTTCGATTGCAATTAAATTAAGATTATTATTTGTTTTAATGCTCGAATAATTTTTCCAGTTGTAACCTGCAAAAATGCGAATATTCCCTAATTTTCCTAGTGGAACTATTTTAAAACCCGCAATAAGAGTGGCATCTGTTCCAGATAGTTCATAGTCAGTACTGCTGACTCCGGTTTGCGAAAGGCTGAATTTAGATTGTGTGTATCCTAGTTCTCCCTGACCATAAAAAAGCAGTAAATTTACTCTTGCAAATCCCGCAACACCCATTGCAGTTCCTGAGCTTTTTGAGCTGTAATCACTTGAAATAGGAGAAGTGATGTTGTAAGAAACCTGAGGTCCAAATTGTATCAATTGTGCAAAACTGTTCATACTAACGCATAAAAATAATGCTAAAATGAATTTTTTCATAACTGGTTTTTATTTGTTTTTAGATACTATAAAAGTAGATATTAATTAATTATACTAGAAGTTTTTTCTTTCTTTTTTTATGAGTTCTGTTGATTATTAGAATAGTACGTATTATTCTAGATGAAAGAATAGAAATTGAAAATTCATGTAAATTTGTTTCTCAAATAATCAAACAATGGAAATTAGAGAAATTACAGCTGCAGAAACTTGGGATATTAGACACAATGTAATGTGGCCAGATCAACCTTTTGAATTTGTACAGCTTGAAGAAGATAATTCAGGATTTCATTTTGGAGTTTTTACAAATAATAAATTGGTTTCTATAGTTTCTTGTTTTATAATTGAAGAAGAAATGCAGTTTCGAAAATTAGCAACTTTAGAAGAATATCAAGGAAGAGGAAGTGCTTCTCATCTTTTAAAATATATCCTGCAGTTTGCAAAAGAGAAGAATATTAAGAAAGTTTGGTGCAATGCCAGAAGTAATAAAAAAACATTTTATGAGAAATTTGGAATGAAAGATACTTTTAAAACTTTTATGAAAGCCGGACAAGAATTTACAATAATGGAAATTATATTTTAATGTATTTTTATAAGTAATTGATTTGTAGTTAACTAAATTTTTGGTTATTTGTTAAAGTAAGTTTTTTAATAAAATTCTTGAATATTAAAAGAATGAAAACGTTTTCGTCTTATATAACTGTTAAACCTTGTTAAAAATTCTTTTTTTGTTTTAATACTTTTATTACTTTCGCACCCAAATGAGAAAGTTAATAGTATTTCTAGTATTCATGAATTTGCTTCTGCTGGGCGGAGGCCAATATCTTAATGCTAATACTTTTTCTCATCATCATCTTCAACAGAAACACAGAGTTAAATTTACAAGTCAAGATCGCGGAACTTCAATAATTGAAGATGCTGATATTGATCTTGAAGAAGATCTTCTGGGGAATGATGATACCAATTTACTTACGAACAAGTTTTTTGCTGTTTCGTACAGTTTGGTAGACACTTTGTATCTGGCACTTTCAGATCAGTCTGCTGCGAATGATTCCAATCGTTTAAAAATTTCTACGCCTCTCTTTGGGCATTCAAATCCTATCTATATTACTCAACGAGTATTAAGAATTTGATTTTAAAGTATACATCGGTTACCTAGTCGTGATCTGCATATCTCGTTGATGTATATTTGTTTTTTACTTCTTCTTATATGAAAGTTAAGTTATGACTAAGGCTGGCTGATGCATTTAATCATCCAAAAGGAATTTTTATTCCAAGCATTCAATCGCTTAATTTCCAAACTAAATCATGAAAAGAATTATCTTGTTCACAGGCTTTATGGCCTTAGTGTGCTTAACTAGCTGTACATCTAAAAAAGAAGAGAAAGAAGAAGCAGAAAAATTCACGGTTACAAATCCCGTTAGAATCGACACTTCGTTTACTAAAGAATATGTTTCGCAGATTAAATCTGTTCGAAATATCGAAATCCGCGCCCAGGAAAAAGGGTTTTTACAAAACATTTATGTTGATGAAGGTCAATTTGTAAAAAAAGGGCAGTTGTTGTTTAGAATTATGCCAAATATGTATCAGGCAGAATTGCTTAAAGCGCAGGCAGAACAAAAATCAACTGAAATTGAATTACAGAATGCTAAGCTTTTAGCAGATAAAAATATCGTTTCTAAAAACGAGTTAAGTGTTGCACAGGCTAAACTGCAATCAGCAAAAGCTGAGGTTTCACTAGCAAAACTTCATTTATCATTTACAGAAATCAGAGCTCCGTTTGATGGAACTATAGATAGAATTCCTTTAAAATTAGGAAGTCTTATTGACGAAGGCGAATTATTGACAAGCCTTTCAGACAACAGTCAAATGTTTGCCTATTTCAATGTTACTGAGCCAGAATACCTTCAGTATCAAACTAACGTTAAAGACCGTGCTGATAATAAAGTAAATTTAGTTTTGGCAAATGGTGAAACATTTAAATATAAAGGAAATGTTGAGGTAATTGAAAGTGAATTTAACAATGAAACTGGAAATATCGCTTTTAGAGCAAGATTCCCAAATTCCGAAAAATTACTTAGAAATGGTGAAACAGGTCAAGTTCAAATGTTCCTGCCTCTTAAAAATGCCATAATAATTCCTCAAAAAGCTACTTACGAAATTCAGGACAAAAAATATGTCTTTGTTGTAGATAAGAATAACAAAGTGACATCAAGAGAGATTACTATTACAGGTGAAGTTCCTGATTTGTATGTTGTAAGAACTGGTCTAACTGAAAATGATAAAATCTTGCTTGAAGGAGTTCAAAAAGTAAAAGAAAATGACAAAATCAAGTATGAATTCCAATCGCCTAAAGAAGTAATAAATCATTTGCGTACAAAAGCAGAATAGGTTTAATCATTAAAAAAGATATACAATGTTTAATAAGTTTATTCAAAGACCGGTACTGTCGATAGTAATATCGCTGATAATTGTCTTTTTAGGGGTTTTGTCGGTATTGAATTTACCAATTACTCAGTTCCCTACAATTTCACCTCCAATGGTGAATGTTACTGCAGATTATCCTGGATCTAATGGTGAATTAATGGTCAAAGCGGTCGTTATTCCGCTGGAAAGAGCTCTAAATGGAGTTCCAGGAATGAAATATATGGCTTCAGATGCCGGAAATGATGGTGAAGCTACGATTAAGGTAGTATTTAATTTAGGTACAGACCCAAATCAGGCGGCGATTAACGTTCAAAACCGTGTAGCTTCAGTTACCAATAAACTACCTCCTTTAGTAATTAGAGAGGGTATTAAAATTACTCGTGAAGTACCAAGTATGTTGATGTATGTCAATCTTTACAGTACAGATAAAAATACCGACATGAAGTTCTTGTACAACTATGCCGATATTAATGTGCTTTCAGAATTAAAAAGGGTAAATGGTATTGGTGCCGGAGATATCTTAGGAACACGTGAATATGCAATGCGTATTTGGTTGAAACCAGATCGTATGTTAGCCTATAAAATTTCTGCAGATGAGATAATGGAAGCATTATCAAGTCAGAGTTTGGAGGCTTCTCCTGGAAAAACAGGCGAAAGTTCTGGTAAACGTTCTCAGGCATTTGAGTACGTATTGAAATATTCTGGGCGTTTTACAACTAAAGAACAATATGAGAACATTGTAGTAAAGGCAAATCCAAATGGAGAGCTTTTAAGATTAAAAGATGTTGCCAAAGTCGAATTTGGAAGTTCGATGTACGATATTTATTCGAATTTGAACGGAAAACCATCTGCTGCTATTGTATTAAAGCAATCTTTTGGAAGTAACGCCAATCAAGTTATTGAAGAAGTTAAAGCTAAGCTGGAAAAAATTAAAACAAGATTTCCAAAAGGAATGGATTATGAAATTTCGTATGACGTTTCTAAATTCTTAGATGCCTCTATCGAAAAAGTAATTCATACGTTGGTTGAAGCATTTATTCTGGTAGGTTTAGTCGTTTTCCTTTTCTTAGGAGACTGGCGTTCAACAGTTATTCCAGCAATTGCGGTACCTGTATCGTTAATAGGAACTTTTGTGTTCATGACATTCTTTGATATTTCATTGAATTTAATCACATTATTTGCCTTAGTATTAGCAATTGGAGTCGTCGTCGATGATGCGATTGTAGTTATTGAGGCCGTTCACGCCAAGATGGAAGAGGAACATCTTTCGGCATTTAAAGCGACTAAAAAAGCAATGCACGAGATTGCAGGAGCAATTATCGCTATTACTTTCCTTATGGCTGCGGTATTTATTCCAGTTGCATTTATGTCTGGTCCTGTTGGGATATTTTACAGACAATTCTCTGTAACTATGGCAACTGCGATTATTCTTTCGGGTATTGTGGCTTTGACATTGACGCCAGCGCTTTGTGCAATGATGTTGAAAAATAATCACGGACAGCCTAAAAAGAAAACACCAGCAAATAGATTTATTGATGCTTTCAACGAAAAATTCAATTTAGCACAAGGCAAATATCAAAATCTATTAGGTAAAATTGTCAACAGAAGAGTGGTTACTATAGTTGCACTTCTTGTTTTCTGTGCCGGAACATGGATTATAAGCAGCACCGTTCCTTCAGGATTTATTCCTAATGAAGATCAGGGAATGTTTTATGCCGTAATTCAGACACCGCCTGGTTCCTCTTTAGAAAGAACTAATAATATTGCAGAGAGAGTTCAAAAAATTGCCGAAGATATCGACGGTGTAAAATCAGTTTCGTCATTAGCAGGTTATGAGATTTTGTCTGAAGGTACAGGAGCCAACTCAGGAACGTGTTTGGTTAACTTGAAAGACTGGAGTGACAGAAAAGAATCTGTTGTTGAGATTATGCATGACATGGAGGAAAAATGTAAAGATATTGCGGGAGCTAATATCGAATTTTTCCAACCGCCTGCTGTACCAGGGTATGGTGCTGCCGGAGGATTTGAGCTTCGATTATTAGATAAAACGGGTTCTGTAGATTACAAAAAAATGGAGCAGGTAAACAATGATTTTGTTGCTGAATTGAATAAGCAGCCAGAATTATCTAACGTCTTTAGTTTTTATAGTTCTAGTTTCCCTCAATACATGATGAAAGTCGATAATGACTTGGCACAGCAAAAAGGTGTTTCTATCGAAAACGCCATGAATACCTTGTCAACACTTGTGGGAAGTAATTACGAAATCAGTTTTATCAAATTTGGTATTAACTATAAAGTTATTGTTCAGGCTTCACCAGAATATCGTGCACAGCCAGATGATATCTTAAAATTGTACGTAAAAAATAATCGTGATGAAATGGTGCCATTTTCTGCTTTTATGAAATTAGAAAAAGTGTATGGACTTTCGGAAATTACACGTCATAATATGTATACCTCAACTCAGATTAGTGGTTCTCCGGCTGCAGGTTATAGTTCTGGTACAGCGATTAAAGTAATTCAAAAAGTAGCTGCCGAAAAACTGCCAAGAGGATATGATATTGACTGGGCAGGTATCTCTGCCGATGAGGTTGCTCAAGGAAATCAAGCTATTTGGGTATTCTTAATTTGTTTAGGATTCGTTTATTTAGTATTAGCAGCTCAATATGAGAGTTTTATTCTGCCGTTGTCAGTGATTTTTTCATTACCTGCAGGTATTTTTGGAGCATTCCTTTTATTAAAACTAACAGGATTAGAGAATAATATTTATGCGCAAGTTGCCATGGTAATGCTTATTGGTTTATTAGGTAAAAATGCCGTATTGATTGTAGAGTTTGCTATACAAAGACACGCAGCAGGTAAATCAGTTTTAGACGCTGCAATGGAAGGTGCAAAAGCAAGGTTCCGCCCAATTTTGATGACCTCATTTGCATTTATTGCGGGATTATTGCCGCTTACATTAGCAACAGGTCCAGGTAGAATTGGTAACAGAACAATTGGTACTGCCGCCGCTGGTGGTATGCTTATAGGAACCATTTGCGGTGTATTTGTAATTCCGGGCTTGTATTTCATTTTTGCCAAAATTGCCGAGAAACACAAATTGGTAAAACATGAAGAAGAAAATCCATTAACAGAAGAAATTGATAACAATCATGTATAAATTCAAATCATATCAATACGGTATTGCATTAGGTATTTGTCTTACGGTTGCAGGGTGTAAAGCCCCTGCGCCTGAGGCAGCAATAACTACAAGCACGCCAGTTCCTGAGTCATTTGGAACAACAGCTTCAACTCAAGATGCAAATAATAATACAGCGGCTTTAGCTTGGAAAGATTACTTTAAAGATCAGAATCTTGTAGATTTAATTGATGTTGCACTGAAGAACAATCAAGAGTTAAATATTACTTTACAGGAAATCGAAATCGCAAAGAATGATATTCGAGTAAAAAAAGGACTTTTATTGCCAACAGTTGGTGTTCGCGCCGGAGCTGGAGTAGAAAAAGTGGGAAGATATACCAGTCAAGGTGCCGGTGATGCTTCGACAGAAATTAAACCAGGAAAAGAAATGCCGGATCCGCTTGGAGATTTTACCATTTCGGCGTATGCCAACTGGGAAGTAGATATTTGGAAAAAACTGCGTAATTCTAAAAAAGCAGCTTTAAACAGATATTTAGCTACCGTTGAAGGTAAAAACTTTGTAATTACAAACCTCATCGCTGAAGTTGCCGATTCTTATTATGAATTAATGGCTTTAGATAATCAGTTGGATATTGTAAAACAAACGATAAAATTGCAGACAAATGCTTTAGAAATTGTAAAGATTCAAAAGCAGGCGGCAAGAGCAACTGAGTTAGGAGTTAAGAAATTTGAAGCTGAGGTTTTAACTTCACAAAGTATGGAGTTTGATATTTTGCAGCAGATAAAAGAATCTGAAAACAAAATCAACTTTTTGCTGGGTAGATATCCGCAGGAAATTAAAAGAACAAGCAATACTAATTTCTTAAGTTTATTGCCGGCTGCTGTAAGTTCTGGAATTCCATCGCAATTGTTAGCAAATCGTCCAGATGTGAAGCAAGCAGAATTAGAATTGGTTGCCTCAAAATTAGATGTAAAAGTAGCTCGTGCTGAGTTTTATCCTTCTTTGGATATTACTGCGGCAATTGGAGTAAATGCGTTTAAGCCTTCTTATTTGTTTACCATGCCAGAATCGCTTTTATATTCATTGGCAGGTGATCTTGTTGCGCCTTTGATTAATAGAAATGCAATTAAAGCCGAATTTGCGAGTGCAAATGCAAGACAGCTTCAAGCGTTATACAATTATGATAGAACGGTTTTAAATGCTTACTTAGAAGTTTCAAATCAATTGTCTAAAATTCAGAATCTTCAAAAAGGTTACGATCTTAAATCAAAACAAGTAGACGCTTTAAATACTTCAATAGATGTTTCGAACGATTTGTTTAAGTCGGCAAGAGTAGATTATTTCGAAGTTTTGATGACACAGCGTGATGCACTAGAAGCTAAACTAGAATTGGTAGATACTAAAAAAGAACAATTAAATGCTGCAGTCCATGTTTACAGAGACTTGGGCGGCGGATGGAAATAATATTGCCTGTTAATTTGTAGAGAAAAAGCCTTTCGGAAGTGACGTTCTGAAAGGCTTTTTTGTTTTAAACAATAGTAACTCCTGCGTTTTTGTATGCTTTCAAAGATTCTTCTTCAGGGGAAACATTGGTTACTAAAACATTAATATCTTTAATTGGACACACAAAATACGATTCTGCAGTTCCGACTTTTTCAATAGAACTTAAGGCGATAACAAAGTTGGAGTTCTGAATCATATTTTTTTTCAGCATAGAATCATCGTATAAAATTCCCGTAATGCCCCGTTCATGATGAATACTGCAGATTCCTAAAATGAAGACGTCTGCTCTAAAATTCCGAAAGAAATCAATAGTTTCAATACTCGAAGTTGCAAAAGAAGTTTTGCACATTTTTCCTCCTGCAAAAATCAAATCAATGTTGGGCAAATCTTCAATCAATGCCGCAACAGGAAAACTATTTGTTATAACTGTTAACTTTAAATCATAAGGGAAACTAGCCACTAAGGCCAGCGAAGTTGTTCCTCCGTCTATAAATACAACCTGTCCGTCTTTTAGCAGAGGAAGCGCTTTTTCTGCAATAATCTTTTTATTCTCAAGATCGTGTTTTTCTCTATTTCTAAAGTGAAGCGGAATTGGTGACGGCGCAACTGCACCGCCTCGAACTGCTTTTAACAAACCTTGATCCGAAAGTTCTTTTACGTCTCGTCTAATTGTATCTTCGGATACATTTAAATACTCGCTAAGTTCCTGTAAAGTAACTCGATGCTCTTTTGATAAGTATTCTAAAATTACTTTTTGACGTTCTTCTTTTTTCATCGATTGCAAATTTATATTGCAAAAATAAGTTAAAAATTGCAAAGTTTTGCAATTTTTGCATAATTTTACTGCAAAATTAAAACTATGAAAAAGAAAACTATTGCCGTTGACATGGATGGCGTACTTGCCGATATAGAATCACAAATGATTGAACAATTTAATAAAGAATACGGAATGAACCTTTCGAAAGAAGGAATTCAGGGATTAAGTGAAGAAGAAGCTTTTAAAGGAAGAGAGCTTTTACACGGAATT
The DNA here is from genome assembly GCF_004119505.1 of Flavobacterium sp. YO64. Taxonomy (NCBI): domain Bacteria; kingdom Pseudomonadati; phylum Bacteroidota; class Flavobacteriia; order Flavobacteriales; family Flavobacteriaceae; genus Flavobacterium; species Flavobacterium sp. YO64. The sequence goes on from NZ_NRQV01000001.1 coordinate 214,165, forward strand.
TTAAATAAAGGTAACTTTTTTAGAAGCCTGCCTGTTATGCCGGATGCTGTTGAAAGTTTGCAGAAGCTGCAAGAGAATTTTGAAATTTTTATAGTTTCGGCTGCGACTGAATTCCCAATTTCACTTGCTGAAAAAGTAGCTTGGCTTGGCGAACATTTTCCTTTTATTAAATGGGAAAACATTGTTTTGTGCGGCAGCAAAAGAATCATCAATACAGATTATTTGATTGACGATCATAGCAAAAATTTAGATTACTGCATGGGTAAACCTATTATGTTTACGGCATTTCACAATATAAACCAAACGCATCACTTAAGAGTGAACAACTGGAAAGAAGCGGTTGCGGTTTTAAACGAAACATTATAAGCTTAAAAGGTTATAATAGTTGTTTTTTGAAGATAAAAGCCTTTCGGAAGAAATTCTGAAAGGCTTTTTATAAAACAGTACTATTTAGTTTATTTAGGTATCGATATTTTGACTTTAAACCCTTTGTCAGGCTCCGTTTCAAAATTAATAGTTCCTTTAACTGCTAGTATACGGCTTTCTACGTTTTGGAGACCATTTTTAGAAATCTTTGTTTTCTCGCAGCCTTTACCGTTGTCAGTATAGTTTATTAGAATTGATTTTGGATCATTTTCAAATTTTATTACAACCAAGCTTGCGTTGCTGTGTTTTTTCATATTCACCATTAATTCCTGTAAAACTCGGCTGATTGCGATTTTTTTTACATCATCAATACTTTCCCAGTTTATATTCTCTAAGTTAGTAGCAATGATATTTGTTGCGCTTGTATTATACATCGAAAGCATTTCTTTTATGCTTTTGGTAAAATTTATTCCAGTATCAATTTTGTTATTTTCTTTAGAAATTCCTCTTACACGTCCGTAAATATCGTCTAATTTTTGAAGCAGATTTTCTTTGGTGCTTTCGGCAGATAAAGGTTGAGACTCCGCAAAAGCAATCACATGAAATACATCGTTTGCCAATTCATCGTGGATTTTTTTAGCAATTCGGGTTTCGGTATTATAGGAAGTCTTAAATTCTATCGCTTTATTTTTATTTTTATAATAGCGTATTAAGATCGCTATTAATAGGACTAGAAAAATAAAAAGTATTACAAATCCAATTCTTAGATATTTTGCTTTTTGCAGCGCTAATTGGTTTTCTGCTTTTTCTAAACGAAGTGTTGCATTTTCATCTTTTTCCTTCTTGGCATCGTATTTAATTTTTGCAAACTTGTTTTTAAAGTTATTCCGGACTTTAATAATGCTGTCGTTTAATGAAAAATATCTTTGTACGTATTTGCTGTTTTGAGTACTGTGATTATTAGAAATTAGAATTTGGAGAGCCTCTAATCTTTCATCGACACTGTTTAGTTTTGTAGCTGCATTATAAGCGGCAAGTGCATTTTCATTTGATTTTGACGTTTCTTTTTTAGCAAAATAATCCGCAAGGTGCAGATAACTTTCAATACTTCCGTAAGTATCCTTAACTTTGTTTCTTAACTGGAGAGCTTCATTCATTAAATCGAGTCCTTTTTCAGTCATTCCTTTTTTAAAATGGGCATAGCCTAAATTGTCAATAATTATGGACAGCTTAACAGCTTCGGTTTTCTCATTTAAAACTTTTTTTCTTAAAAGAAATTCCAAAAGAGCAATTGCTTTGTCATATTTTTTTTGATGAATATAAACAACTGCAATATTATTTAAAGCCATTTGTTTTCCAATAGGACTTGGACATCTATTAGCCGCTTCTTTGTAGTAAAGAATGGCATCATCATAAAGAGAAAGTTCTTTGTCAGCAATACCTAATCTATTATTTATTTCAGCTAGATATTGGTTGTTCTTTTTAACAAAAGGTAACGCTTCGGTTACGGTCTCCTTACTGCCATAATAATCTCCATTGACTTGTTGAATAACAGCTATTTGAATGAGTATATACCCGATATTGGCACTGTCTTTTAAAGTTTCATAAAGTTGCTTGGATTTGTTAAACTCGTAAAAGGAGGTATTGAAGTTTTGTTTTCCGTAATTTTCAATTGCTTTATTTCGTAAGCTAAGAGCCTCTTTTTCTATAGTTTCAACATTAGTATTAAGAGGTTTTTTTTCCTGACAGGAAAAAAGAAAAAGAAGTATAATAAAATAAAAAAACGGGGACCGCAACATATAAGTTTACTTTCCCCGAAAATAGTAATTTATTAGATACTAAAAATATATTTTTATTAAGGTTTTGGTGGTGTTGTCCCTGTTCCTCCATCACCAGGACCATCAGCCTCATCAGGAGGAAGATCTTCGCCAGGTCCTGCAGCAAAGCCATCTTTTTTTTCTGTTTTTTTAGTTGGCTGTGTTTCGTACTCATCTGGAGTACAAGAAAATATAGTGAACAATAACGCAAAAGCGATAAATAGTATAAATTTTTTCATTTTGATTTATTTTTAGAAATTAGACATAGGTAGGGCCGTCTGGAGTTGATCCAGAATTTTTTAAGGCAGTACCATATAGGTTTTGGGAAGTAAAGTGTGGAGAACAGTAAGACGTTGTTTATACTTCCCGAATAAACTTGGTCTTACAGTTTTTCACGCTGTAATTAGAACTAGTTTTTAATATTGTTTTAGTCTGCAGACAAAACTTGAACTAATTTCTTGGTGCAAAGTAAAGGCGCTTTAAAGCCTTTATTGGCAAGGGATTCCCAGAATTCCCGCGTATTCCTGAGATTCCCGAGAATTCCCAGAAAAAAGTATAGAAAGTCTAGTTTAAATTATTAAATGGTATTTAAGTTCAAATAAATCTATAATATTATAGATGCAAAAAGTCCGATAAAAGTTGGTTTCGAACGATTAAAAAATGCAGAAATAATATAGAGTTGAAGCAAAAATTGAAAATGAGGATAAGAGTTTACTTGTAGAAGTCAAAAATAATGGCATATAAAAAAATATTTTGGTGAATAATAAAAATGAGGCGTCGAAAGAACATTCCCAAAAGGGAAATCTTTTCTAAATTGTACGTTTATATTTTCTAGAAAAATGAATCAGAAAATATATCCGAGAAAAAAAAATTAAGGTTGAAAAGGGAGCAATCGCTGAGCTATTTTCCGCAAGTTTGAACTTTGTGCAGAAGAAAGATTAGGCAGCATATTTTCTAAAGGAAATCGAAAAGCATTTTGAAGAGTAAAATGCGTAAAAATGTAATTTTTTAAAGGGTAAATAAGGCGTGTAAATTGTTTGTTTTTTGGCATATATGATCTGTTATTTATACTATAAAGATAAGAAAAAATAATCAGTAAACCTAATAAAAACCAGTAAAATAAGTGATTTTTTTTGCTTTTTCAGCGATAATTTTTCTGGATTTTTCCCTTTTAGCAATTTTCTTTTTCAAAGAAGTAAAACTCGTTTTTATAGCGGATCGATTGTCATAAAATTATTTATATTTATAAAATAATAATAGAGATTTTAATTTCTAGTCTCTCTTAATTTAAAAACATCTTTTTATGAAAAAGCTTCTATTAGTATTAATTGTGTTATGCATGTTTGGTTGTAAAAAATATGTTGTTTCGTTCGAACAACCTACGAATAGTAAACTTGATAACGTAAAGCTGGAAATATTTCTGGATAAAGAGAAAGTTCAGGAAATTAACTTAAAAGCGGCAAGCGGAATTCCGGGTTATGAAACGGTAGAACTGCCAATATCAGAAGAAGGGAAACATTTGCTTCAGATTAAAGCAAAAGATACAACTTTTAGTTATGATATAAAATATCCCGAAGAGCAATATATTAGAGTAGTATCGCATTTAAAAGCGAATGGTAAGCTTCATGTTGGAATCTTAAAAAGGCAATACAATTTTTAGATTAGATCAATCGTTGAATTTGTTTAAAATAGAAAAAGCCTTTCGCAATTTAATTGTGAAAGGCTTTTTCTATTTTCGAACATGAGGTTTACGACAAAAAATCTTTAAACCATAAACCTGAGTTTTTAATGGTTCGTTTTTGAGTATTAAAATCCACATGAATTAATCCAAAGCGGGCATTGTAACCTTCAGCCCATTCGAAGTTATCTGTTAAACTCCAGACAAAGTAGCCTTCGACATTTAAGCCTTCTTCTTTTGCTTTTAAGATTTGTTCTAAATGATCTTGAATATAATGCGTTCGTTTAATATCAAAAACTTTTCCGTTAGTGACCGTATCGGCAAAAGCAGCGCCATTTTCGGTAATAATTATTTTTTTGATGCCTTTGTATTCATTAAACTTTTTTAGAACATGATACAATGCAGGCGGATAAACTTCCCAACCCATTTCGGTTGAAATGACATTTCGTTTATCTGCGCTTACTAATTCTGCACCAATGTAAGGAATCAATAAAGACGATTTTACAACTTCGCGCGTGTAACATTGAAGACCAATAAAATCAAAATGAAAATCGAGATTGTTTAAATCATCTTCCAGAATATAATTATTGAGTTTTTTAAGCACTGGAAGATCTTTCTGCGGATAACCAAGTCCTAAAATGGGCTCTATGAAAGTTCTGTTCAGTAAAGTATCTACACGTTTCGCGGCTTCAATATCTTTAGCATTTTGTGTAGCAGGTTCGATATGAGTACAGGAAAAAGTAGTTCCAATATTTGCGTCAGGAATTGCATTTCGCAATACTTTTGCACCTTTAGCAGTTGCGAGTGTTACGTGATGCATGGCTTTTAGGTAATTAGAAATTCCTTTTTTCCCTGGTGCGTGAATACCTAAAAAATATCCAGCTCCAGTAAACACTGAGGGTTCGTTGATAACCATCCAGTTTTTTACACGATCTCCAAAATAATGAGCGCAAACAGCCGCATAATCAGAAAACCAAGTAACAGATTCTCGGTTCGTCCAGCCTCCTTTTACTTCTAAAGCATGTGGTAAATCCCAGTGATAAAGCGTAATCCAAGGTTCGATTCCAGATTCAAGCAGCGAATCTATAATTTTATTGTAATAGTCAATTCCAGCTTGGTTTACAGGATGAACACCAGTGGGCATGATTCTGGGCCACGAAATAGAAAACCTAAAATTAGGAATGTTTAATTCACGAATTAAATCAATATCTGTTTGGTACGAATTATAGAAATCGCAAGCGGTTATGGCATGATGATCGTTTTTTATTTTTCCTTTTTGAGAAGTAAAAACGTCCCAAATAGAAGAACCTTTTCCGTCAGCATCGTGTGCGCCTTCAATTTGGAAAGCGGCGGTAGAAACACCCCACAAGAAATCTTCACCAAATTGGTTTTTGTTTAGAAATGAGTTTTCAACTTTATTCATTCAATCGGATTTTCCTTTATTTAAAGTCTATTTATTAATGAAGGAAAGAGGACTGCATCGCTCTTAAAAAAAGCCATTCTTTGAATGAAACTAGAAAATTTAGATTAAAGAATTTCATGATATTTAGTTTTGATCAAATTAATAAAACTAATGTGAATTTATTGTAAAGTGATTATTATCAAATGATTAAATTGTATTTAGCTCTTTTTTTGCAGTCTGTTTTTTTTGTTTTTGAAAACATAACTAAAATGCGATTTATGTAAATCATTCTTATAATCGTGAAACTTTTTGTAAGTATATACTTTTAATTTAGTCACTATAACTTTAAACGAAAAGTCGACATGAAAAATAGAAAAATAATATTCGCATTAGCCTTAAGTTTTGGAATGTTCGCTGTCTCTTGCAGCAGTGATGATAATGAAGGAGAAACAATAATTCCGATACAAGGAAAATATAACTTAAGCAAAACGGGAAAAATTGTTGGTGGAGAGGAAGTATTAATTGATGCTCCAGAAAATGCAGCAGGATGTACTAGAGATTATTTAGAACTTAGATTAAGTAATACAGCAGTTATAGGCGATTATGAAGGTACTGAATGCACCTTAACAGAAACTAGCGGAACTTATGTACGATCTCATAATGATTTAACAATTACTATTGGTAATTTAAGTACAACCAGCGACATTATGAACCTTACTAATAAGGAACTAAAATTGAAGGATAAAACTACTGGTGAAATAACGGTTTATACCAGATAACATCACTTATTTTGAATTTGAATAAAAACGGAAATGACTTTTAAGATATTTCCGTTTTTATTTTTATAACGATGCTTTATTTTTTTTCTAAGCATTCTAGGCAATTTTGTAATAAAATTTTCGTTTTAGCATTTAGATTACACCTTTTGGTAATTAAAAACTCCCTTTATTTTCGACCCTTTCAGTACACAATTACTGTGTAAAGTGTTTACATGTGTAAAAAAAATACACACTTCATTTTTGTATCCTAATTTGTAACATCTTAAAATTCAGCTAAAAGCCATTATGGCACGCGGCTTGTAAATTGGGTACATGTCAATCTTTTATAAAAAATAAATTTTAGCGCTTATTTAAGTAAATGCACAAAATCAATATCATTTTAATAAAAGCCAATAAACAGAATTAATACAACAAATAAGACATGGAAAGTGAATCAATTATTTCAAAGCAATTTTATGCTGGCAGCGATATAAGCAAAGACGCACAAATAAGCACTTCAATTTTTACAAGCAACAATACTAAAACAAAAAAACATATAGAACGCCCTGCAAGTCCTTTTGGATTTATGGTTCTTGTGGGGACTTTTTTATTAATGCTTACTGGAGCTTTTTTCGTATTTCAGTTTCAACCTGATTTTGATCAGCTTCATTTTGAAAGAATAAATTCGACTGGCGGACTTATATTTTTAGGAATCACCGTATTTCTATTTGTCTTTAAAGGCGGTATATTTCTTTATAATTTATTTCTGTACTTGAAATACAAACCAGTAGAATCAGTATCTGATGAGTTATTACCAACTTGTACGGTAATTGTGCCTGCATACAACGAAGGTAAATTGGTTTACGATACTTTGATGAGTTTAGCCAATAGTGATTTTCCTGAGCATAAATTGCAGCTTTTGGCAATTGACGACGGAAGCAAAGATGATACTTGGTATTGGATTCAACAAGCAAAAGTAAAATTAGGTGATCGTGTAGCCATTTTTCAACAGCCTAAAAATCAAGGAAAACGTCATGCACTTTACCGTGGTTTTAATTTGGGAACAGGGGAGATTTTTGTTACTGTCGACAGTGATTCGATTGTTAAAAAAGATACTTTAAGAAATTTAGTAAGTCCGTTTGTTACCAATGAAAAATGTGGTGCAGTTGCTGGAAATGTTCAGGTTTTGAATAATAAAAAAGCAATTTTGCCTAAAATGCTGAATGTGAGTTTTGTAATGAGTTTTGAGTTTATGCGTTCTGCCGAAAGTATGCTGGGTTCTGTTCTTTGCACACCGGGAGCTTTGGCTGCATATCGCAGTACGGCAGTTTTTGAATGTCTGCCAGAATGGATTGAGCAAACTTTTATGGGACAACCGTCGGACATTGGCGAAGACCGCGCTATGACAAACATGATTTTAAAACAAGGAAAACATGTATTGTTTCAACGAAATGCCATTGTACTTACAAATGTTCCAGAAGATTATACAGGTTTATATAAAATGTTCATAAGATGGGGCAGAAGTAATGTTCGTGAAAATATTATGATGCTGAAATATGTTTTTAAAGATTTTAGAAAAGAATCTAAATTTGGAGCCAGATTATTGTGTACAGATCAAACATTGCGAATCATTATGACCTATCCGTTTTTGATTTTTATGTTTTATTTTATAGCAACGCATCCTTTATTGTTTATCAGTGCAACGCTTTTAGGAATATTGATTGTGTCAAGCTTTTCAATGTTGTTCTATGCAAAAAGATATTCTTTGGCGGAATCATTTTGGGCTTATTCATACAGCGTTTTTTATACCTTCGGATTATTTTGGATCGCTCCATATTCTATAATTACCGCTCGTAAAAAAGGATGGCTTACCAGAGGTTAATATTTTCCACAAACTACTATTTATATTTAATTCTGAAAACTCCTGTCTACCACTAAACAGGAGTTTTTTTTAGGTCTTGTCTTTTTTTCCAAATATAAACTGTAAAAGCATTTGTAAAAGCTAAGATCCACAAAACCGGACTTGTAAAAAAGCTTTCGTAACTCCTGCCGTTTGGAATTTCAACGTATGGCACTGTTATAAAAACATCTAGAATTAATGCTGTGACAGACATTATAATTCCTAATTGTAAACCACTCATTTTACATTCTTTCAGATAATAAAATTTTGCAGCCCCAATGGCAAAAAATACAATAAAAACTATGGTAAGTATCGACTGCCATAAAAAAGACTGTTCTAGAAAATAAACTTTTTCTAATACATAAAAGGAAAGACTTACTGCGATCCAAACTAAAATTCCCGAAAAAACGGCTCTAAAAAATCGCATGATCTTAGTTTTTTGGATTCCAGATTCTAGTCTTGGCAGTTTCTTTTGCATAAGTGCTGAAGTCTTTTGCTTTTCGGCCAAGTACATTTTCAATATCTTGAGTGATATTAGAATTTCTTCCGTCTAACACTTGCTCAAAGAGGTAATTTACGAGCCAAATATGATCTTCAGGAACCTGATATTCTCTTAACATCTGAGTATATTCTTCCAGCGATAAACTTTGAAAAGTTATGTTTCTACCGCTGGCTTCCGCAATTTCATTTACGGCCTGTTTAAAAGTCAGTAATCTTGGACCAGTTAGTTCATAAGTTTTTCCGTTATGGCTGTCATTCAAAAGCGCAGTTGTAACGACATCGGCAATATCATCGGCATCTGTAAAAGGTTCAAGCGCTTCGGCTCTTGGTAAAGCAACGATTCCATAAAGAATTGGATCTAAGAAAAAGCTTTCGCTAAAATTTTGATTAAACCAGCTTGCACGGATAATCGTCCAATATTTGGCATTTTTCTTTACGATTTCTTCGCAAACCTGAGCTTCTTTTTCGCCTCTTCCAGATAGTAAAACTATTTTTTGTACACCGTTTTTTGTGGCAAGTTTGGTGAAATTTTCTATCGCTTCTGCAGCAAAAGGCACAGCCAAATCTGGTTGAAAAGTAATATAAACGGTATCAATATCTTTTAAGGCATTTTCCCATGTTTGTGAGTTTTCCCAATCAAATGGAATTTTTTCGTTTCGCGATCCTAAACGAATTTCGACTTCAGGATTATTTTCTAATCTTGCGGCAACTCTGCGTCCTGTTTTTCCGTTGGAACCCAGAATTAAAATTTTCTTTTTCATATCAATATCTTTTTAAATGAATACTGATACAAAGTTGCTTAGATTAAGAATGAATCATTTGTTGTAAAAGAATTATGATTTGTTTGAAAAGAATTGGTGTTTTACATCATTTGGGCGCATTCCGAATTTTTTCTGAAAGGCATTTGAAAACGAACTTAAACTTTCATAACCTACTTCCCATGCTGATTCTTGAACAGTTTTTTCGCTTTCTCGGAGTAATTCATACGCTTTATTTAATCGCTCTTCCTGAACATATTTAAAAACTGGAATTCCAAAAAGCTCTTTAAAATTCTTTTTCAATTTATTACTATTGAGTCCCACCATTTGTGACAATTGAGTAATTGACGGCGGTGTTGAATAATGGGTGGTGACTATTTCTTTAGCGTGAAAAAGTTTGTTTTTATCCACTTCAGACAACTCCGATTTTTTCTCAGAAGCTAAAAGTGCATAAAAATGGGCTAAAAGTTCATTTACCTGGCTTTTTAGAAACAATAAACGTGTATTTCCGGTATAGGAAGTATTAAATATTTTTTGAACTGCCAATTGCATTTCGAGCGTCATATAAAACGATGGGCCTTTTACAAAATGTTCTTTAGGGTTTAATAACTGTGGTAAATGATTTTCGAAAATTTCTTTTTCTGCCTGCGGAAGGGAATTTAAATTTTTGAGTTTGGTAAAAATACTAATAGACTGCAGCGGTTTATCAGGTTCTATTTTATGAGAGAATTCTACTTTTTGATTTCCAAAAAAGCAAATTGCCAAACCTGTTGTGTTTACCAAATATTTTGTCTGATTATTGTGTTTAATTTCCAACTCGACATTGCCGGAGCCATAAAAGGCAAAACCTAGAGCATCACCGTCAATTTCGCATTTTTGAACTATTGTTTTTGTGGTATTCGAGTGTTCGATTAAAACAATACAATCGTGTAATTCTAAAATATCTGTTGTCATAGCAGGAAGATACAGTTTTGAAAAAGTAGGATAAGGTACTATTTATTTTTTAATCCTGTATTTTGTACTTTCTTGCTTTGTAAACAAAATAGAAATGACAACAAATTTGTTTTTATAGTTTTAAAGAAATTAGCTGCATGAAAATTAGATTTAACATTTTTATTTTAAGGGTAAATCTGTTAATGTTTTGCTAAAATTTTTAATAAATTCTTTTTTTTATTTCAAAAGGATTGACAAATTTATATTTTGAGGCATGCATTTTTAGGTTATTTTAGAAGAGATGTAAAATTGGTGTAAATCAAAAATAAATGTTAAAAACATAACAAAAGCTCTTGGTTCATAACAAATTAAAAATATTCAAATATTTTATTATGTTTGCTGAAACTTACCTATTCAAACTAATAAACAATTGTCAAAACCAGACCTAAATCAAGATGTCATTTTAATAGACCGCTTACGTAATGGGGATGAAACTGCGTTGACTGAACTGTACAATAAATTTTGGCAGTCTTTGTTTATATCTTCTTATAATGTGTTAAAGGATAGAGAATTGTGTGAGGATATTATTCAGGATATATTTATGAATATCTGGCACAATCGCGAGAAACTTGAAATTCATATTTCGTTAAAAGGATATATGTATGCCTGTGCCCGATATCAGGTTTTTAATCATATAAGAAGGAATAAAGACAAAATTCATGTCGAACTTTTTGATGATTTAGAAAAACGTTTTCAATATACCACGCCAGAAACCCAATTGATGCATGACGAATTGGTGTATCACATTAATTCTATAGTTGAGAATCTTCCTGAAAAATGCCAATTGGTTTATAAATTAAGCAGAGAAGAACAGCTAAGTCATAAAGAAATTGCTGAGCGCCTCAATATTTCTACAAAAACTGTCGAAAATCATATAACAAAAGCACTTCATACCATTCGTTTGTCAATGGGCAGTACTCTGAGTGTTGCAATGATTTTGTGGCTTTCTAAAAATCTTTAGGAGAAAGCTGAAATGATTACCAATTATAAGTTTAAACCGTTGAATTTTCTTATTTACAACGAGACTTTTCTTAAAAAGATAAAAAAATAAAAAAAATACGATTTGGACTAGGGGGTAAATATCTTTTTAGATACTTACTTAATATACTCCCGCATTAATAGTAAAAAAAATGAAAAAAGAAGAATTCTTAACGTTATTAAACAGATATCTTTCTGGTGATACTAATCGGGAGGAGAATAAACAATTACTGCGTTTTTACGAAAGTTTCCAGACTTCAAAAGAATGGGATGATTCTTTGGGTTCTAAAGACGAATTGGAGCACAAAATGAGAATACGTCTTCAAGAAGCAATTCAGTCGAACGAAACAAAAACAATTCCGCTTAAACCATTTTATACTACAACCCGATTTAAGTTTATTGCTATGGCAGCGTCATTGTTATTGCTGATTTCCATTTCGATAATTGTCAATAAAACCAATCCGCTCAAAATTGAAACCCCTGTTGTGGCTCACAAAGAAATTTTGATAGGAAGTGATAAAGCAACTTTGACGTTAGAAGACGGTTCAGTAATTACATTAGAAAAAGGTAAAGCTTACAATAAAGGAAATGCTTCAAGTAACGGAGAAAAACTGGTTTACAATTCAAAAGAAAATAGACCTGCAGGAATTAAAAATAACTTTTTAACGATTCCGAGAGGAGGACAGTTTTTTGTACAGCTGGCAGACAGCACAAAAGTTTGGTTAAACTCAGAATCACAATTAAGATATCCGGTTGCTTTTGTTGATGGAGAAACCAGACAAGTAGAACTGGTTTATGGAGAAGCCTATTTTGAAGTGTCACCAAGTACAAAACATAAAGGTTCCAAATTTAAAGTAAAAACTCAAATGCAAAATGTTGAGGTTATTGGTACCGAGTTTAATATTAAAGCCTACAAAGACGAAGCCGCAATTTATACCACATTGGTAAAAGGTAAGGTTGCCGTAAGCAATTCAAACAATAAAGAAATTTTAACGCCAAACGAGCAATCAACAATTAGTAACAACAACGATCATATTGCTATTGCTCAGGTCGATGTGTATAATGAAATTTCCTGGAGAAAAGGCTTGTTTGTTTTTAAAGGAATGCCGCTTAAGGAGATTGCAAAAGTACTGTCGCGATGGTACGATGTAGATATTGCATTTGCAGATCCAGCGCTTGGCAATGTGAAATTTAACGGTGTTTTAAATAAAAATCAAAAACTAGAAGACATATTAACGACAATTAAGAATATTAATTTTATTAATGCCTATGAGAAAAAAGACGATAAGATTATTATCAAGTAAAAAGAAAAGGGATTAAAGTTCAGACCTCTCACCGTACAGCACTTTATCCCTTTCTATGTATCAATCCATTGATCAGTTTTAATAACCAACCAACCAATTAACATGTAAATTTATGAAATTTAAATTAACCAGTGCCTATTTCTATCTTAGAAAAGGGCTAATTATTAACATTATGAGAACTTTTGTATTCTTATTTTGTACTACAATTTTTGGTTTTTCGCCCGTAAATCTATTTTCACAAAACACAAAAGTTGTAATTGCCGCTGATAAAACAGTGTCTGTAGATGAAGTTTTTGAAATCATTAAAAAGCAGACAGATTATACTTTTATTTATCAGGAAGATTTATTTAAAAAATTGCCTAAAGTACATCTTAAAAAAGGAAAAATCCGTGTGAATGACCTTTTAGAAAACACCTTTTCCAGTAAAGATTTTGATTTTAGTTTTTCAAATGGAAATACCATTATAGTTAGAAAAGTACCAAAAGAAAATGTAGTGGTCTTTCAGTCAAAACTAATTGAAATAAAAGGTGTTGTTACCAACGAGAAAAATGAACCGCTTTCTGGAGTTAACATTCAGGTAAAAGGAGCAAAAGCAGGATCTGGAACACAAACCGATTTTGACGGAAAATATACAGTTACAGCTCCTGAGGACGGACAAATTCTGTTTAGTTATATTGGTCACAGATCAAATGTTATTCAGGTTCAAAAAAGAAAAGTAATCAACGTTGTACTGGTGCAGGAAACTAAAGCACTTGATGGTGTTGTGGTAAATACTGGAGTTACGGTAAGAAAAAAAGAACTTATTACGGGAGCAGTTTCTATTTATAGAGGAGAAGAGTTAAGACAGGTTTCGACACAAAATGTGGTTCAGGCTCTAAAAACTTTAGACCCGTCTTTTATTGTATTAAATAATAATATTGCGGGATCTAATCCGAATGTTTTGCCGGTTATTGAGGTGAGAGGGCAAACAAGTTTATCTGTAAATCAGGTAAATGATCAATTTAAAGAAGACCCAAATCAGCCGCTGTTTATTTTGGATGGTTTTCCAACGACATTGCAACAGGTTGTCGATTTAGATATTAACAGAATTGCTACTATTACTCTTCTTAAAGATGCCGCTTCTACTGCATTATACGGTTCTCGCTCTGCAAATGGAGTTGTAGTTATTGAAACTATTAAACCAATTGCTGGTAAATTGCAGGTTTCTTACGTGTACAATTCATCTTATGAGCTGGCTGATTTAAGTGTTTATAATTTAATGAATGCTGAGCAAAAACTAGAATTCGAAAGACTTTCTAGCGCTTATATTCCAACTAGATATGGTTCATATGATGTGCCTATTGCCTGGCAAAATGTTTATAACAAGCGTTTAGCTGCAGTACGTCGCGGTGTAGATACCTATTGGCTTAATGAACCAATCCAGATGGGAATAACTTCTGGACACAGTTTAAGTGTAGGTGGAGGATCTGAAGAATTTAGATTTAATCTTGCCGGAAATTATAAAACTGTTAGCGGAACCATGAAAGGTACTGAGCATAATACCTGGGGGTATAATGCTAATTTAACTTATAGAAAGAAAAAAATAAGTTTCAATAACAACTTCTTTGTATCTGGTGGTAATAATCAAAAATCTCCTTATGGCTCTTTTGCTACTTGGGCAAAAGCAAGTCCATATTATGAAAAATATAATGAAAATGGAGTTCCAACACGTTATTTAGATGGAACTAATATACCAGTAGGAAATCCTCTTGTGAATTACTATGTAAATCAGGAAGAAAACCCTATGTATAATATGCTTTTAAATAGTTATGATAAAGGCACAGAGTTTAATTTTACAAACAACTTTGCTATCAATTATGATATTACGCCACATATCAGAACGACAGCAGCATTATCAGTTTCAAGATTAGACGAAACAACAACAGAATTTATCTCACCGGATAACACTGAATTTATAGATAAGATTCCAACTGAAAAAGGAAGTTACAAGAGAATAGATTACTTGACTAATAAATGGAATGCAAATATAGGAGGTACCTATTCAAATGTTTTTAATAATGTTCACTCCGTTAATTATACTTTAAGAGCTTCTGCTTTAGAAACAAAAAATGGTTTTTATGGATCTACGTTAACAGGATTCCCTTTAGGAGTTGCCGGTAATCCAACTTTTGCTTTTGGGTTTAAGAAAGATTCCAAGCCAAATACTTACAATGAAATGGTTCGAAGCATTGACCTTACTAATCAGTTAAACTATGCTTACGATAGAAAATATTTGGTTGATTTAACACAAACTATCTCAGGAGCAACCAATTTTGGAACCAATAAAAAGTATTCTCCTTATTATGGTATTGGTTTTGGATGGAATATCAACAACGAGTTTAAGATGAATGAAGATATTGTAAATGTCTTAAAACTACGTGCTAACTACGGACAAACAGGAAATCAGAATCTTGTAGGATATGCTTCTCATGATATTTATTTATATGATCCTAATACCAATATTTTTGGAGCGGGGCTAAATGTTTCTCAATTAGCAAATACGGATTTAGAAGCGCAAAAAACAAAAGATTTGTCTTTAGGAATAGATTTGGCAATGTACAGAAACAGGTTAACATTTACATTTAATGCTTACCAACGCAAGACTACACCACAAATTGTTGCTATAGACCTTGCAGCTTCTACAGGAGTTAGTGCCTATCCTTTAAATGTTGGGCATATTACAACTCGCGGTTTAGAACTTAAAGCAAATTATAATATTATAAATAATTTAAAAGAAAATATTTATTGGGGAGTAGGATTAACAGCTACAACAAATGAAAACGAATTAGGAGGTTTTAATAATGCTCTTGCTTCGTTAAATGAAGCGGCTCAAAAAACAAGCAGTTTAACAAGGTTTTACGATGGAGCAAGTTCAAATGATCTTTGGGCAGTTCCGTCATTAGGAATTGATCCAGCTACAGGAAAAGAAGTATTCTTAAAGAAAAACGGGGAGGCAACTTTTATTTTAGATAAAAAAGATGAGGTTGTAATGGGAAATTCCAGAGAAATTGCAACAGGAGTAGTATCTACAAGTGTTAACTACAAAAATTTCAGTTTAGGCGTATTCATCCGTTACAGTTTTGGTGCAGAGCGATTCAATACCGCTTTATATGATAAAGTTGAAAATATTAACAGTGATAATATATTCGACAATCAAGATGCAAGAGCTTTTACAGACAGATGGACTACTCCAGGACAAATAGCGCAATTTAAAGCTATTGGTTTAAAGAATGAAACTCCAATCTCTTCTCGTTTCATTCAAAAAGATGATTATATCTCAGGAGAATCTCTTCGCTTAGGATATCGTGTAACGAGTAGAACTTGGCTTAGTAAGAACGGATTAGCTGGTTTAGGATTCAATGCTTATGCAAATGACTTTTTTAGAGTTTCTACTATAAAAGCAGAGCGAGGTATCGAATATCCTTTTTCAAGAATTTTTTCTTTAAGTCTAAATGTATCATTTTAATACCATAATTATGAATCAGTATTTAAATAAAATAGCATTAACCATCCTGATTGCTTTTTCAGCGGCAAGTTGTAGTGATTTTTTGGATGTAGTGCCTCAGGATAAAATTTTAGAATCTCAAATTTATGAAAATGAAGCCGGAATGCAGAATGTGCATAACGGGCTTTATTTGAGTCTGGCAAATAATAACCTTTACGGACAACAGCTTACTATGGATGCTGTTGAAATTTTAGGGCAGCAGTACAATATGCCAAGTTCGCATAATAAAAATAAAATAGCCTCTTATGCTTATACAGAAAGCAGCCCTAAAGCTTTGTTCTCTAGTATTTGGCAAGAAGCGTTTAAAACTATTTTATATACAAACAAATTTATAGAAAGCATAGAAGAACACCCAGGTATTGTGTCGCAGGATAAAGCGGATCTTTTAAAAGGAGAAGCTTTAGGAATTCGTGCTATGCTTCATTTTGATATGCTGCGTTTATACGGACCAATTTACAAAGTAAGTCCTTCTGTATTAGCAATACCATATTACGATAAAGCAATTACAACCAACCAGCCTTTGATTCCTGCACAAGAAGTAATCACAAAAATATTAGCAGATTTAGATGCAGCATTAGTATTATTACATAAAGATCCGGTTTTGACCACAGGAAGATTTAAAGCAACATCAGATTTTGATGCAAATCCATATTACTCAATGAATAGAGGAAATAGAATGAATTATCTGGCTGTGAAGTGTTTAAAAGCCCGTGTGTTATTATATTCTGGAGATAAAGCAGGTGCTTCTGCAGTGGCAAATGAAGTGATTAATTTTACTAAATCAAATACATTTTTTCCATGGACTCCATTTCTGGAAGCTACAAATGCTGCTAATCCGGACCGAACTTTTTCTTCTGAAAATTTCTTTGCTTTAAGTGATTACACATTATACACAAAACAAAGAGATTTGTTCGATTCAAATTTAAAAGACAGCCAAATCTATGCTCCAGTATTAAGCAGATTAACAGCTGTTTTTGAATCCAATGATAATGACTATAGAAGTCTGCCAAGCTGGAAAGTTCCTGTTGTGGGAGGAAAAACACAAAAAACATTCTTTAAATATGAAGATGTAGATGAAAAGAAAAGTCTTTTCCGTTTGCAGATTCCAATGTTCAAACTTTCAGAAATGTATCTTATTGCTGCGGAAACAGCTCTGGTTCCGGCCGATGGAATTGCTTTTTTAAATACTCTTCGTTTTAATAGAGGTTTAACCAATTTAGGAGCTGCAGTAAACGTAACAACCGAAGTTACAAAAGAATATAAGAAAGAATTTATAGGTGAAGGACAATTATTTTTTTATTACAAAAGACAAAATAGTGTTACAATTCCAAACGGTTCAGCCACAAGCGGAAACTTAACAATGGGAGCTGCGCAGTATGTAGTACCGTTGCCAGACGCTGAAATTAACTTTCAAAATTAAAAATACTAAACATGAAAAAAATATTGATTTTAGGCGTTGTGGTTTTATCCCTATTAGGAATTACTTCATGCAATCGAGATGAAATTGACACCTTTGAGGGTGTGGATAGTATTTATTTTGGACCTTCTGTATACGGTATGATAATTCAGGGAATGAAAACCGTTACAGATAGTGCGGGATATAGTTTTGCCCTTGAAAAAGCGTCACTTACCGAAGTAATTTATAAAATACCAATTCGTGTACAGGGAAAAGTGAGTGATGTAGACCGAAATGTAAAAGTGTCAGTTGATCCAAAAAGTACAGCAATTGCAGGAACTCATTTTGAACTTCCAGAAACTATAAAAATTTCGGCTGGAAAAGAGCTAGATACTATAGCTTTAAAAGTTCACAGAACTCCTGATATGAAACAAAAACCTTTCTTGTTGATTTTGAATTTAGAAGAGAATGATTCGTTCAAGACTGAGATGAAGAGCCATCTAAATAAAATTACTGGAAAGACAATGAGCTTTATCACTTTCAAATTATCATTAGATGATAAATTGACACAGCCACCAGGATGGTATGCAACGGCTTTAGGAGTTTTTACTGCCAAAAAGTTTTATTTAATGTGCGAATTGATAGATTTAAAACCAGAGATATTCAATCAGAAATTAGGAGGTCCTGGTTTAGGATTGGCTGATTTCGGATATTATCAGGCTTTTATGAAACGTTACTTGGCCGATCAAAAAGCGGCAGGTAATACCATTTATGAAGAGGATGGAAAAGAAATGATCTTTCCATAAAAATATTCTTTAAATTTTAAAAATAGAACATTATGTTTAAAAATATAAAAATTCAGTTTTTTCTGTCCTTGCTGTTGGTTTTAAACTATGGCTGTTCAGAAGATGAAGGAAATTACAATTATAACGCAATTAATGAAATTGCAGTAACTGGTGTCGAAAAAGCGTATACGGCCTATTCAGGTGAATACTTCAAGATTACACCCAATTTAAATGCAACTATAGACGATGGCAATAACCCGGATCGTTATACTTATGAATGGGTTGTAGTTAGTCCTTCTAAAATCTTAGCTGATCCAACATCAGTAATTCTTTTGGCCACCACAAAAGATTTAGACGGGATTCTAAAATTACCTTCAGGAAAATATGATGTATATTATTTTGTAAAAGATAAAGTTACTGGTGTTACCTGGCAGCAAAAACCTTTTGAGTTAAATGTAATATCTTCTATTTACGAAGGCTGGTTAGCAATTGGAAATGTAGATGGAAAGGCACGTTTAGATATGGTTTCAATATTACCAGGTATTCCTGAACCAAGAATTATTACAGATGTTTTGGATGCTTCAGGTTCAGCTTTAAAATTGTCAGGTTCAGCTGTTGAAGTTTCTTGTTTTGGAGCCGCTACTGCTTCTTCTGCATATGGAGTATATGTTACCGCAACTGAAAGTGGTACTGCCAGACTTGATCCAAATTCTTTTGGATGGACTCAGTCGCAAAACTTTGCTTATGAGACTTTGGGAGGCGCATTTCCAACCGATTTTGGAGTTGATTTTATGCAAACTCCAGGCTCTGGTTCAGAGAATTTTGTTTATAGTAAAGGAAATATTTATTACTATTATCGCCCTTTCAATATAAAATATGGTCTGCCTCAAAACATATTGGAGAGTGAAACAAAGCCTTTTTATGCTGCACCTTTTATTGCAACAAATAGTGGAGCGAGTGGAATGCCGGTTTTCTTCAATAATGATACTCGCAGTTTTGTACGTTTTAGTTATTCTAAAGGAAATTGTTCTCCAATGCCTCCTGTAGCTGAAAGTACTACAACTCTTGATTGGAACAATACCAATTCTGATTTAATTTACATGACCACATCTGGTTTTAATGGTTTTGAAAGTTTTGCGGTTTTAAAAAACCGTTCAACGGGGAAATATAATTTGCTTCGTTTTTCAAGAACTTTAGTACAAAGCTATTATAAAGAAATATTAAACGCACCAGAATTTGATAAAGCGACCAAGTTTGCTGTAAGCCCGGATTCAGGATATTTATTTTATGCTGTGGGAGGTAAAGTTTATGAATATGATAATGGTACTCAGTCTGCCAAATTAATGATAAACAAAGGATCAGAAGAGATAACTTATATCGGTTTTCATGCTTATGCAAGAAATGCAGACAAAAAATTAGTTGTCGGAAGTTACGGAACAACTGGTAAATTAGAATTATATACTGTTCCTCCAGTAAATGGAGATTTAGTTTTAACAGATACATACAGTGGTTTATGCAAAATTGTTGATGTTGCATACCGTGGTAGATAACTAAAAACCTTAAACAAAGCCGAATGAAGAGCAAAAAAACATTCTTCATTCGGTTTCTAAAAACTACATTTTATGAAACGTTTTTTTAAAATCGCAAGTGCAGTTTTGCTGCTTGCCTGTCCTACTATTGCCTTAAAAGCACAAGCACAATCTACTGAAGAAAGTTGGGAATCAGCCAAAAAACAAGCCCAAACGGAGAAAAAATTAATCTTTGTCGATTTGTATTTTACAGGTTGTATGCCGTGTGCACAAATGGATAAAGAGGTATTTCCAGATCCTAAAGTAGCTGCTGTTTTAAGTAAAGATTTTGTCACTTTCAAATCGGATATTTTGAAAGAAGAAATTGGTAAAAAACTATGCATGAAATACGGCGTTACCGGATTTCCAACATTTTTATTTATGAATGCAGATGGAAAAGTAATTGATATTGCCGGCGGTTTTCAAAATGTTGAGCAATTTACAGCCTTGCTTCAAAATGCAAAAGACGCTGCAAAAAAAGGTGTTTTCAAAAAATACAGCACAGAAATTCAAGAAAAAGACTATCCAGATTTTTACAAACAAGCTTATTTAGATGGAAAAAGAAATGTTCCTTTTGAAGTAATCGATACATATTTAAAATCTAAAGATGCTACTGAAGAAGTTTCTTTTGTAATTATTACTGGATTAAGAGTTGGTAAACAATATGATGATCCATTTCTTTTGAGCAGTAAAAAATTAGCTAAAGATTACGGAAAATGGAGTGTTAATACTCATGTGTTTAACATTTTGCAACGCAAGAAAAAAGAGTACGAAAAAAAGAAGGATTTGAAAGGGTTTACAGAATTAGTAAATGATGCTAAAGAACTGTATACATCAGAAGAATTCACAAAATATTCAGGCATTTTATTGAAAGATTTTGGCGTAGAAAAAGTGGTAACTAATCCCTATACTTTACAAAAGTAATTCGAAATGAAAAAAATATTCTTGTTTTCGATATTGATTTTTGGATATTCAGTTTGCGCTCAAAACAGCGCTCAAAAAGCTATTGAATCTTTCGAAAAAGCCTTTCAAAATAAAAATTATAATGATATAAAAAATCTTCTGGCGCCCGAATTTACAGTAGGCGCTGGAGATTCATCTTCAAATGAATTTTATTTAAATACTATTTTTAATGCTTTTCCTGTTTTAGATTCTATCCAAATTGGAAAATCGGCCGCAATTAAAGACGAAACTTTTGTTTCGGCTGATTTTTGTTTCAAAGGAAAAGAAAAGAAACCCACACAAATAGTTTTCAATAAAGAAAACAAAATACGCTATGTTACTTTTTTTGACGGATTATACAGAGTCGATCGAAATGCTGAGGTAAAAAAAATGGCCAGCATTCCGTTTGAAATTATAGAAAACGGAATCGCCATAAAAATAAAGTTAAATAAAGCCGATCGTGAATTTTTAATGCTGTTTGATACAGGCGCAGACGGAATGGCTTTAAATCCAGACAGCGCTTATAAAGCAGGAGTTGTAGTTACAAAAAGCAAATCGGCATCTGTGGTTGGCGGAAGTCAGCAAGTACAATACTCCGCAGACAATACCATTTACATTGGCGATCAGGTTTTAAAAAATCAAGGTCTTGTTATTTTTCCAAAACATGGCGTTTATGATGGATTATTTGGCGCCAATTTACTGCGCAATTATATCACATCTGTCAATTTTGATACGATGACAATTGATTTGTACAATTTTGGAAATTTCAATTATTGGGGAAAAGCAAAACCATTAGTTTTTGATTATAAATCGGGGCTTCCGGTCGTACAAATGAATCTGACATTTGAAGAAAAAAAAACAGTCGAAGGCAATTTTACTTTTGATACCGGCGCGGGTTATGACTTAATTGCGTACGGACCTTTTAATCATAAAAACAATCTGGAAGCCAGTTTAAAAACCGAATATACATCTGTTAATTACAGTTTAGGAAAACAAACTAAAATTGTAGGCGGCGCAATACCAAATGTTGTTATTAACGGAAATAATTTTTCAGAAGTAACAATTGCAGTTCAAGAATATGACGAAGCTAATAAAAACTGGGCTTTTGCCGATGGATCTTTGGGAATTGATTTAATAAAACGTTTCAATTTTACAATTGATGTACTCCATAAGACCGTTTATTTAGAACCAAATAAAAACTTTAAAAAGAGACCTTCATTTTATATCGCCGGACTTAATTTGGATTTTGACGAAAATCAGAATCTTATAGTAAAACGAATTATAGACCAGCAAAATGAAGACTTGAAGAAAATCAAAATTGGAGCAAAAATCACTCAGATTAATGATTTTGAAGCCAAAGATTTATTGAAACCAGAAAATCTTAAAAAACTAAAAGACAATAAAGAAAGTAAAGACCTGATTATCGAACAAGGTGATCAGTCGATGCGTATTTCAATTTAAAAACAATCAAAAAACAAATAAACTATCATGAAAAAACACATTTTTTATTTCATTTTGACCTTTATTACGGTTCAAATGAGTTTTGCAGGCAGTATTTCAGAATATGCTGTAATTAAAGGAACAATTTCGATTCCAGATTTTCAGGCGAAAGAAGTTACACTTTACAATGTTGAAGATGGAAAGCCAGCCGTTGCTGCTACCGCAAAAGTTAATCCGCTTGGGGAGTTTGGCTTTATGACACCAGTTTCAGCTGCTGGCTTTTATTATGTTGATTATGGACAATTTAAATCAAGAAATCAGTTAATTCGTTTGTATTTAGAACCAAAATTAGATATCAATTTGGTTATTAACAAAGAACATTATGTTTTGAGTGGAAAAAATGTGGGTCAGAATGTTTTGGTTCAAAAAGCAAATGAAATTTATAACGAATTTGCGCCATTTGCAAGACTTGGAGGAAATGTAACTTACGTAGATTTTTATCCTTGGCTAGATAAAGGTGTTGCAAAAGCAAATGAATTTTCTAAAACAATAAATACAAAAGATGCTAATTTTAATAAGCTATTAAAACTTGCAGTAGCAACAGACGTTGAAGAATCTACTTATACTTTTTTCAGAATGCCTAGAACTGCATTTCCAGATAAAGACGATCGTCCGGCGGTTATAAAAACTTGGCAGACAGATAAAAAGTTTACAGATCCAGATTTGTTAAAATTACATAACGGAGTTGCTTTAATGTCGAATTATTTCTTTTATGTAAGTGTAAGCGGTGCAGCAGTTCCAAAGCGTTTAGATATTGTTGAAACATTAGATCATATTACAGATCCTGCGCTAAAAGATGTGTATTTACGTGATGTAGTAGCAAATTCAAGAATGAAAATTGAAGAATATGAAAAAATTGCACCAAGCATAAAACCTTATATGATTTCTGCGACAAGCAAATCATTTTTATTAGAATATGAAAAAGTACTTCATAAAAATGTAGGTCAGAAAGGACTGGATTTTACATATAATGATATTAATAATAAACCAGTTTCATTTTCTGATTTCAAAGGAAAATATGTGTACATCGATTTATGGGCAACTTGGTGCGGACCTTGTAAAGCAGAGATTCCTCACATGAAAAAAATTGAAGAAGATTATCACGGAAAAAATATTGTATTCGTTAGTCTTTCATTAGATAAACCAAAAGACGCACAAAAATGGAAAGATTTTGTTACCAAAGAACAATTAAAAGGAATTCAGTTAATGGCAGATAAAGATTTTAGTTCTGATGTAGCTAAAAATTACGATGTAAATGCAATTCCGAGATTTTTGTTATTTGACACAAAAGGAAACATTATCAATGCCGATGCTTTGCGTCCATCTAATCCTGAATTGAGAGAACAACTGGATAAATTATTGAAGAGTTAATACATAATCTTTATGAAGTACACCAAAAAAATATCAGTTTTACTGCTTTTCATTGGAAGCTTGACATTTGCACAGAATTATAAAGCAACAGATCCAATCGCAGTCAATCAGAAAATAAAAAAGGGCGTTTTACCAAACGGAATGACGTATTATATTTACCCTACTGAGGTAAATAAAAATACAGCAAGTTATTACATTATTCAAAATGTAGGTTCTATTTTAGAAAACGATCAGCAGAAAGGTTTGGCACATTTTCTGGAACATATGGCGTTTAACGGAACCAAAAATTTTGAAGGAAAAGGCATTCTGAATACACTTCAAAAGCAAGGTGCTGTTTTCGGGAAAAATATCAATGCCTACACCAGTACAGACGAAACGGTTTACAACTTAGACAACATTCCGTCAAAAGACGGAGGTGTTGTTGATACCTGTTTATTGGTTTTGCACGATTGGTCTAACTTTTTGTCTCTGACCAATGAAGAAATCGATGCCGAACGCGGTGTAATTACTGAAGAATGGCGTACCAGACAAAACGCAAGAGCAAGAATTTACAATCAATTAGCACCATATTATTACAACAATTCGCTGTATGCAGACCGTATGCCGATTGGAGATATGGATATTGTAAAGAATTTTAAATACCAAGTTTTAAGAGATTTTTATAAAGATTGGTATCGTCCCGATTTACAGGCAATAGCTATTGTTGGGGATATTAATGCGGACGAAATTGAAGCCAAAATAAAAAAGCTTTTTGCTGATATTCCGACGCCGGTAAATCCTAAAAAGCGTTTTGAAATTGCCATTCCAGAACGAGTAGAACCGACTTTTAAATTGGCTTTAGATAAAGAAATTTCAGCTTCAAATTTCAGCTTCATGATTCGTCATAATGCTGAAAAACCAACAGGAACGTATGCCGATTTAGAAAAATCAACACAAAGAAGTATTGCTTTTTCTATTTTGAATAACCGTTTGGGAGAAATGGCTCAAAAACAAGAATGCCCGTTTAAAGGCGCGCAAATAGGATATCAAAAATATTCTCGTTTAAATGATGTTTTTGTTTTAAGTATAAGCCCAAAACCAGGAAAACAAGCAGAAGCTTTTACGGCTGTGATGAACGAATGGGTTCGTGCTTACAAATTTGGTTTTTCAAAAGGAGAAATAGAGAGAGCAGTTACCGAAACCATTTCTGGTTATGAAAACTATTTAGAAAAACTAAATGAGATTTCGCATAAACAAGTAATCGGAATGGTAAAAGATGATTATTTAAATCACGAAGTTATTGCTGATCCTGCAGCAGAATTTGAAATGACAAAAAGCATTTTGAAAAATCTGGACAGTAAAATTCTTCAAGAAGAAATTTTAAAATTATACACTAAACAAAATCGAGTGGTAACCCTAACAGGTGTAGAAGGTGAAGAAAATCTGAATCAGGAAAAAGCTTTTGATATTATTGAGAAAGCAGAAAATGATGCTTCGTTACAACCTTATGTAGATACATTTGAAGGAAAATCGTTAATGGGTGATATTGTTTTAAAACCCGGAAAAATTATTTCTGAACAAAAAGCCTCTGCAATTGACGCAACTACTTTTGTATTGAGTAATGGCGTAAAAGTGCGTTATAAATTTGCTGATAAAAATAAGAAACAAGTTAATCTAGTAGCAGAAAGTTTGGGTGGTATGTCTTTGTATAAAACAGAAGATTTACCTTCTGCTTATCGTTCAACAAGTTTGGCCATGATGTCTGGAGTTGGGGACCTTTCTAGTGTAGATTTGGAGAAGGTTTTAAAAGGAAAAATTGCGAATTCTTTTGTTACCATTAATTCGTTAAAAGAGCAGGTAACTGGTTCTGCTAATGTGAAAGATATCGAAACCATGATGGAACTGGTGCATTTGCGTTTTGTACAGCCAAGATTCGACGCTCAGATGTACGATCTTCTTAAGCAAAGACTCCAAAACTCTTTAAAAAATAGAGAAAACGACATTAATACCAAAATGCAGGATAGTATGTCTAATATTGTTTATGGAAAAAACAATCCTAAAATTCGTCCATTAGATCAAAAGTATATCGATGATTTATCTTTTGATAAAATGAAAAAGATTTATACCGAGCGTTTTGCAGATGTATCAAATTTTGAATTTTACATTGTGGGAGATATTGCACCAGAAGTTTTAAAGCCATTATTAGAAAAATATATTGCGAGTATAAAGGGCATTAAAAGAAAAGAAACGTTCAGCAAAGATTATCCAAAATGGATTTCAAAGAAAATTGACCGAGATGTTTTTATAAAAATGGAAACGCCTAAAAGTTCGGTTAATATTGCTTTCTTAAAAGAGATTCCATATTCACAAAAAAACAGAATTTTAAATTCTTATCTCGGCGACATTCTGACTTTACGCTATACTGAAAGCCTTCGCGAAAAAGAAGGCGGAACTTATGGCGCCCATGTTAAAGCAGAATTGGCAAAAGATCCTGTTTCAATGGCAGGCGTAGAAATTACTTTTGATTGTGATGCAGACAAAGTAGAACATTTACTTCCAATTGTATACAAGGAAATTGATAAAATCAAAAAAGGCGAAATCACTGCTGAAGATATTGAGAAAACTAGAATTAATTATTTGAAATCTAGAGAAGACAGTAAAAACTTTAATAGTTACAGCATGAGGGTGCTTTCTAATTATTTTGAAGAGGGTTACAACATGAATGATCCTAAAAATTTCGAAGACATAGTGAAAGCTGTTACTGCTAAAGATATTCAGGAATTTGCAGATTCAGTATTTGAAAAAGCTGATTGTATGGAGGTAGTTTTCAAACCATTAAAATAATTTCATCAGTTTTTTTAATAATAGAGTTTAATTGTTTTCCCTATCAATTATTATTTTGAATTAGTAAGCAAATTAGTTGTTATAGAGGATTGTCAAGAGGGTTGTTTTTTGCTATTCAACCCTCTTTTTTTTAAAAAAAATAACCATGAACAAGAACATATTTTTAGGGAGTCTTTTGTTGTTGTTTTCAATAATAACACAGGCTCAAATTTATAATCCGTTAAAATGGAAAACCAGTATCGAGAAAATTTCCGATACGGAATACGAGTTGCAGGCAAAAGCAATAATCGAATCAGGCTGGCATTTATACAGTCAGGAAGTTTCAGACGGAGGTCCGATTCCTACTCGTTTTGCCTTTACAAAAGCACCCGAATTTCAGTTAATTGGTGCCGTAAAAGAAGAAAAAGGAAAAACCATCAATGATCCGATTTTTAAAATGCTGATTAAGTTTTTTGAAAAAGAAACCACTTTTAGACAGCGAGTTAAAATACTTTCATCAAAGCCTTTCAAAATCAATGCAGAAGTTGAATTTATGGTTTGCAATGATGAAAACTGTCTTCCGCCAAGTTCAGACGAACTGGAGTTTACCGTTAGTCCGTCTGCGAAAGCAGTAACATTAATAGAAAGTGATGCGAAGAAAGAAATTAAAACAGCAGAGATTGATTCTTCTGCCACTGTTGTAAAAGAAAAGACAGAGGAAATAATTCAGACAGAAGTTGAAAAAACGCCAAAAAAAGAGCTGAAAAAACAACAGTCTGAAACGGAATCAAGAAGTTTATGGTCGATTTTTTTACTGTCTTTTTTCTCTGGATTTGCGGCCTTGTTAACACCTTGTGTTTTTCCAATGATTCCTATGACGGTAAGCTTTTTTACCAAACAAAGTAAAACTAAGTCTCAGGGTATTAGAAAAGCTGTTTTTTACGGAATTTCAATTATCGCTATTTATATTTTTTTAGGGGCAATTGTAACTTGGTTTTTTGGTGCAGATTCTTTAAATGCACTTTCAACGAACGTGTGGTTTAACCTTATATTTTTTGTGCTTTTAATGTTTTTTGCTTTTTCGTTTTTAGGAGCATTCGAAATTATGCTTCCAAATGCGTGGGCAAACAAAGTAGATTCGCAGGCAGATAAAGGCGGAGTTGTTGGAATTTTATTCATGGCTTTGGCATTGGCGATTGTCTCTTTTTCTTGTACGGGACCAATTGTTGGAACTTTACTTGTTGAAGCTGCTTCGCGCGGAGGGATTGCACCTTTTGTTGGAATGTTTGGTTTTTCTCTGGCTTTGGCATTGCCCTTTACCTTATTTGCAGCATTTCCAGGTTGGTTAAATTCACTTCCAAAATCTGGCGGCTGGCTGAATTCAGTTAAAGTATTTTTGGGATTTCTGGAAATGGCTTTAGCGTTTAAATTTTTGTCGAATGCCGATTTAGTTTTGCAATTGCATTTACTGGAAAGAGAAACTTTTTTAGCGATTTGGATAGCAATTTTCGGGACATTAACTTTTTATTTATTCGGAAAAATTCAGCTGCCTCATGATAGTCCGGTTTCGAATATTAGTGTTGGAAGACTTGGATTAGGAGTTTTGGTTTTGGCTTTTACTATTTATCTGATTCCTGGAATTTGGGGTGCACCTTTAAAAATGATCAGTGGTTTTCCGCCGCCAATGCATTATAGCGAAATTCCGAATGGATTAAGTAACTCCGAATCTCGTGAAATAACAGAAAACCTGCCGGAAGGAGCTGAGCTGGGGCCTCACGATATTATGGCTTTTAGAGATTATGATTTAGGAATGCAGTATGCTAGAAAAATGGGTAAGCCTGTTATGATTGATTTTACGGGACATGCTTGCGTAAATTGCCGTAAGATGGAAGATAACGTTTGGTCTGACGATAAGGTTCAGAAAATTCTAAAAGGCGATCTGGTTTTGATTTCTTTATATGTTGATGATAAAAGAGAATTAGCTTCACATGAACAAAAGGTTTCTGAATTAACTGGTAAAAAAATAAAATATATTGGTCAGAAATGGAGTGAATTTCAAACCATAAAATATAAAACAAATGCACAGCCTTTTTATGTATTGGTGAATAATGAAGGAGAAAAGCTAAACGAAACTTCAGCTTATAATCCTGATATTGATGACTATTTAGAATGGCTGAATACGGGAATTTCTAATTTTAAGAAAAGTTGATTTGGTTAATTTTTTTATCGAATAGAGTTTTTAATATGTATAAGGAGTTTTAGGACAGTACTACGTTTTTATATACTAATTTAACCCGTTGAGTGTAATTGTAAAAAATAATAATCTAACACATAGTCCCGATAGTTATCGGGACTATGTGTTAAAAGTAATTGCGTCTAACGGGTTTAATTTATTGTTATTATTAGATTATAGTGCGTTTTACAAAGTAAGAATTTGGGGATAGTAATAGCGAGTTTCGGGATGCACATTATCTTCAGGCTAGTCTTAACTTTGGGTAAATCAAAAATAGATTAGTTATGAGTTCTACCACTTCAAAATTCGATAAATTACTTAATGGTTCTCAAGAATATGGAAATGTGAACCACAAACCGGACTCTAGTAAAGAGGTTCAAATTAACACACCTGAAAAAACGATGCCTTTTTCAGATCAAATTGGAAACTACCAGCGAAACAAAGGAATTCCTTCAAAATCGTATAAAGACAGTAAAATTTATATTGTTGGAAGCGGTATTGCAGGAATGGCAGCGGCTTATTATTTTATTCGTGATGGTCATGTTCCGGGTGAGAATATTATTTTTCTAGATCAGCTTCACGTAGACGGCGGATCGCTTGATGGCGCTGGAAATACTACAGATGGTTATATTATTCGCGGCGGACGTGAAATGGATATGACTTACGAAAATCTTTGGGATATTTTTCAAGATATTCCTGCTTTGGAACTTCCTGAACCGTATAGTGTATTAGACGAATATCGTTTAGTAAATGATAATGATCCTAATTATTCTAAAGCGAGATTGATACATAATAAAGGACAAATTAAAGATTTCAGCAAATTTGGATTAGAGAAAAAAGACCAGTTGGCAATTATAAAATTACTCCTAAAAAAGAAAGAAGATCTAGACGATTTAACTATTGAGGATTATTTCAGCAAATCTTTCTTAGAAAGTAATTTTTGGTTCTTTTGGCGTACCATGTTTGCATTCGAAAACTGGCACAGTTTATTAGAATGTAAATTGTATATGCACCGTTTTCTGCATGCGATCGACGGAATGAAAGATCTTTCGTGTCTTGTTTTTCCAAAATACAATCAATATGATACCTTTATTACGCCGCTTCGAAGATTTCTTCAGAGTAAAGGTGTGCAGATCGATTTAAACACACTCGTTAAAGATTTAGATATTCACAGCAATACCGAAGGTAAAGTGGTTGAAGCTATTATTACCGAAAAAAATGGAAAAGAAGAAAGAATTCCAGTAGGTAAAGACAATTATGTAATTGCCACAACAGGTTCAATGACCGAAGATACTTTTTATGGAGATAATAAAAATGCCCCAATTATAGGTTTAGACAACAGTACCAGCGGACAAAGTGCCGGGTGGAAATTATGGAAAAATCTAGCAGCTAAATCACCTGTTTTTGGGAAACCTGAAAAATTCTGCGGTAACATTGCAAAATCTTCTTGGGAATCGGCTACACTTACCTGTAAACCTTCTGCTTTTGTAGAAAAAGTAAAAGAACTTTGTGTCAACGATCCGTACTCAGGAAAAACGGCAACAGGAGGAATTGTAACTATCAGCGATTCAAAATGGTTAATGAGTTTTACCTGTAACAGACAACCTCATTTTCCAGACCAGCCAGATGATATTTTAGTAATTTGGGTGTATGCTCTTTTTATGGACAAAGAAGGTGATTACGTCAAAAAAACAATGCCGCAATGTACCGGAGATGAAATTTTAGCTGAATTAGCGTATCATTTAGGAATCATCGATCAATTAGACAATATTGTAGAAAATACCATTGTTAGAAGTTCTTATATGCCATACATTACTTCTATGTTTATGCCGAGAGCAAAAGGAGATCGTCCGCAAGTAGTGCCAGAAGGCTGTACCAATTTGGGATTAGTTGGGCAATTTGTAGAAACCAATAATGATATTGTTTTTACAATGGAAAGTTCTGTGCGAACAGCCAGAATCGCCGTTTATGACTTATTAAATCTGAACAAACAAGTACCAGACATCAATCCGCTGCAATACGATATTCGTCATTTGCTTAAAGCTGCACAATCATTAAATGATTACGAACCAATAGTTGGTGAAGGACTTTTAAGAAAATTTCTAAAAGGAACTTACTACGAACATCTACTTGTTGAAAATGCTGATGACGGGCAAGAACACGAATCCTTCTTTAATGAACAATTAAATAAATTAAAACACTGGATAGGAGGAATTAGGGATTAAAACATAATTGTATATACTATCATAATTCAAATAAATGGCGTTAAGGCTTTTGCTTTAGCGCCATTTTTGTATGATTTAAGTTTAATTAATTATTAAAAGAGCACATTTTATAAGGAATTATACCTATAAATGCTTATTTTTATGCATAAATTAGTTTTCCAAAAACAATATTTAAGCAGCATTTATATAGGATGGATCAACCTTACGATAAAATAAGAGATACATTGGCCTATTTTGAGGTTGATAACAATTTACCCTATTATGTTTCTTCGGGGAAAAAACAAATGGAATACCCTCAGAAGCCTTTTCGGATGGATTATTATTCGTTGTGTATCTGTACCGAAGGAGATATCGATATTGCCATTGACGGACATCAGCATTATATCAAACAATTTACTTTGTTAATCGCAAGGCCTGCAACCATTATTGCTTTTCATAATAACAGCGAAGACTTTCGGATGAAATTGCTGTTCTTTGAAAAGGAGTTTCTGCTTAAATACATATCTGATCCTTTTATTATCGAAAGACTGGCTTTTTTTAAAGACAGATCATTTGAACTCATTCAATTGAAAGAACAAGATGCCAAAAAGCTGATTAAATTGATGAAGTACCTTGAAAGTAAAATTGAGGCCGATTTGAAATTTAAGGATGAAATTGTCAGAACCATTATATTCAATCTGCTTTTAGAAACCGCAGAATTATTACCAAAAGAAACACCTGAAACAGTTTCAATTGCTAATAATCCGAAAGACACTTATTTTCAGTTTCTTAATCTCGTTATGAATAATATAACGCAGCATAAAGGAGTAAGTTATTATGCTCAAAAATTGCACATTTCAAACAAATATCTGATTCAGATTGTAAAAAAAGCGGCAGACAAAACCCCACACGAAATTATCGATGCCCATTTATTAAAAGAAGCTGTTGTATTATTAGGAAACCCTTCCATCAATATAAGCGACATTGCTTATCGACTTAGATTTAATTCAGTTTCTGCTTTTGGACGCTTTTTTAAAAAACATTCTTCTATTTCTCCCACAGATTACCGCCGACTTCAAAATTTATAGAAATCAATACATTACATTTCTTTTTCTCTTTTTACGCGAAAGATTATTCTTAATTTAAACCGCGTTTTTATTCCATTATATTTATTTTTTTCTACAAAGTATTGCTTTTTAATTTATTTTATTATTTTTACTAAATCGATTTAGGAATTTTTACTCTCTCAAATTATCTTATGAAAAATACATTTTTTAGCTGCTTCTTTATATTGTTTTTAGTCGGATTTGTTACTGCGCAAGACCTTAAGTCTCCAAATGGTAACCTAACAATGAAATTTCATTTAGATCAAAACGGAACACCGGTTTATACTTTAAACTTTAAACAAAAAGCAGTAATTCAAGAAAGTAAAATGGGTTTTGTCATAAAATCTGATATTTTGTTGAATAGCGGTTTTCAAGTTGCCGAAACCAAATTTCAGTCAGAAAATAGTACTTGGAAACCCGTTTTAGGAGAGCAAAAAGAAATACAAAATCAATACAATGAATTAAAAGTTGATCTTGTACAAGAAAAGAGCAAACGAAAAATGTCAATTTACTTTCGTTTATTTAATGATGGTTTAGGTTTTAGATATGAATTTCCGGTGCAAGACAATTTGCGCCACTTTATTATTCAAGAAGAAACAACTGAATTTAATTTGACAGGAGATCATAAATTATTCTGGATTCCGGGTGATTATGATACAAATGAATATAGTTATTCAACTTCAAAAATATCAGAAATGCAGTCTTTGGTTTACGATGCAACCCATGTTCCATTAGCTGCGCAGACAACAATTAAAAATTTAGCAGCTCAAACGCCTTTAATGATGAAGACAAATGATGGACTTTACATCAATATTCATGAAGCAGCGCTAAAAAACTTTCCAGCAATGTGTCTTAATGTAAATGATAAAACGTATTCATTAAGTTCACATTTAGTTCCTGATGCAGTAGGTAATAAAGGATATATTCAGACAGGAAGTTTCACGCCATGGAGAACTATTGTTGTAAGCGATGATGCTAGAAATATTTTATCTTCAAAGATGATTTTGAATCTAAATGAACCTTGTGCTTTTGATGATGTTTCTTGGATTAAACCAGTAAAATATATTGGAGTTTGGTGGGAATACTTTACAGGAGGCGGATCTACTTGGGCGTATTCAGACAATCAAGATGTTGTAATTGGGAAAACGGATTTTTCTAAGCTAAAACCAAATAATACACATGGAGCGAATACTAAACATGTAAAAGAATATATAGATTTTGCTTCATCAAATGGTTTTGATGCTGTTTTGGTAGAAGGCTGGAACGAAGGCTGGGAAGATAATACTGCTTTTAAAAAAGAACACATTTATAGTTTTACTAAAGCATATCCAGATTTTAATGTGAAAGAACTAAGCGATTATGCTGCGAAGAAAAACGTTAAAATCATTATGCATCACGAAACAACATCATCAGTTTCTGAATATGAAAGACAGTTGAAAGATGCTTTAGCTTTTATGGTTGATAACAATTACAATGCTGTAAAAACAGGATATGTGGGGCCGATTATTCCAAGAGGAGAACATCACGACGGGCAGCAAATGGTAAATCATTATACTTATGTTGCAAAAGAAGCGGCGAAGCATAAAATTATGGTAGATTCACATGAAGCCGTTCGTCCAACAGGTTTACACCGTACTTATCCAAACTGGTTTGCGCAAGAATCAGCTCGTGGAACTGAGTTTGAATCGATGGAAGGAATTCATCCAGATCATACTACAATTTTGCCTTTTACAA
This sequence comes from Flavobacterium sp. YO64, assembly GCF_004119505.1. Classification (NCBI taxonomy): domain Bacteria; kingdom Pseudomonadati; phylum Bacteroidota; class Flavobacteriia; order Flavobacteriales; family Flavobacteriaceae; genus Flavobacterium; species Flavobacterium sp. YO64. Next base: position 247,805 of record NZ_NRQV01000001.1, read on the forward strand.
GATTAATGGGCGGGCCGATGGATTATACTCCAGGAATTTTTCAAGGTGATTTATCAGTTTATGGAGAAAAGAAAAACAAATTGAGTACAACACTTGTTAAGCAATTGGCATTATATGTTACAATGTACAGTCCGTTGCAAATGGCTGCCGATTTACCAGAAAATTATATAAAATTCAACGATGCTTTTCAGTTTATAAAAGATGTCGCTTTAGATTGGGATGAAACTTATATTTTAGAAGCTGAACCGGGTGATTATATTACTATTGCTAGAAAAACAAAAGGCAAGCAAGAGTGGTTTGTGGGTGCAATTACAGATGAAAATTCGCGTACAGCTTTAATTGATTTTAGTTTTCTTCCAGCAGGAAAAAACTTTACAGCAACAATTTATGAAGATGGAAAAACGGCAGATTATAAAACTAATCCGCAATCGTACAACATTCGAAAAGTAACAGTAAACAGTAAAACAAAACTGAAACAAAAACTGGAATCAAGCGGCGGTGCAGCAATTTCTATAAAGTAGAAAAGTTGGAGAAATGGCACGCGGATGACACGGATTCGCTATCGCGAAAACGCAGATAAACACGGATTTTTTAGTCATTCTAATCTGTGGCATAAAAAAAAATCACGCAGATTTGGCAGATTGAGCAGATTTTTTAAAATCATTTTAATCCTTTTAATCTGTGGCAAAAAAAAGATTCCGCGCAGATTAAGCAGATTTAAGTTAAGTACAAATTAATTAGTGACAATTAGTGACTCGAGCGACAGCGAATAGACGAAGTAAATTGGTGGCGAAAAAAAAATAAAAAGTAAAAAATATAAAAAATGAATACAAAAATGTACCCTTTACAGTTTGAACCAATTTTGAAAGAAAGAATTTGGGGAGGCGAAAAATTAAAAACGGTTCTTAATAAACCTATTGTTTCTTCTATTACAGGAGAAAGCTGGGAATTGTCTACAGTAGAAGGTGATGTAAGTGTGGTGGCGAATGGAGAATTAAAAGGAAAATCATTGACAGAACTTATTGATAAGTCTCCAAATGATATTTTAGGAAAAAACGTTTATGCTCGATTTGGCAATCAATTTCCGTTGCTTTTTAAATATTTAGATGCACGCGAAGATTTATCAATACAAGTACATCCGAATGATAAATTAGCAAAAGAACGTCATAACTCTTTTGGTAAAACCGAAATGTGGTATGTTATGCAGGCTGATGCTGATGCAAGAATTATTGTTGGTTTTAAAGAAGATTCGAGTAAAGAAGAATATTTGGAAAATCTAAATAATAAAACTTTGGTTTCGATTCTTGACGATGTAAAAGCAAAAGCAGGCGATGTGTTTTTTCTAGAAACAGGAACTGTGCATGCAATTGGAGCGGGATTGGTTGTTGCAGAGATTCAACAGACATCTGATATTACATACCGTTTGTATGATTTTGACCGAAAAGATGCTCAAGGAAACACAAGAGAATTACATGTTGATTTAGCACTTGATGCAATCAATTACAATAAAGTAGATACACATAAAAAGTACGAAACAGTATCTAATCAATCGAATGTAATTGTAGATTGTCCTTATTTTACAACAAACATTATTCCGCTAGACGGTAAGATTGAAGGAAATAAAAACGGAGAAACTTTTACAGTTTATATGTGTATTGAAGGAGCTTTTGAGATTAGATATGAAAATGTAAGCTATCAATATAAAAAAGGCGATACGGTTTTAATTCCTGCAGGAATGCGTAATTATGTGTTAGAAGGAGAAGCTTCAATTTTAGAAGTTTATATTTCGTAAAACTATAGGTGTTAATTTGATTTAAAATAACTGCAAACCAAAAAAAAGAGTTAAATTGCCCGCTCATAAATTCAGTAAAGATTCTTAATAAAAAGGGAATTCTATTAATATTATGCCGTTTTTATCTGATTAAAAATAACGATTAATGCTAAAAACACATACAATTACTGTTAAATATGATTATTATTGGCTTTAAAATAATGATTTGTTTAAAATAATATCTACAAAATCGTTTTAGTAACTATTTTTAGTTATATTTGTGATATCGTTAATAACAGCTTAATGTAAAATTAACTCTCTAAATGAAAAAAATAACTATTAAGGATATTGCAACAGAAGCTGAGGTTTCTATATCTACGGTGTCTTTTGTTATTAATGATAAAGGAGAGAAGATGGGAATAAGCCCGGCGGTGATTAAAAAAGTACAGCAAGTTGCTGAAAAACTTAATTATCGACCAAGTATGATAGCGACAAGTCTTAGAACAGGTAAAACGAGATCTATCGGGTTAATTGTTGAGGATATTTCGAATCAGTTTTTTGCTGATCTTGCGCGGGTAATAGAAGAGGAAGCAAGAAATATTGATTATCGCGTTTTTTATTGCAGTACAGGCGGTAATGATGAACGTTCTGAGGAGTTAATACATAGTTTACTGCAGGCAAATGTGGATGGGTTTATTATTACGCCAACACAAAATATTGAAAGCAGTATTGATTTGCTTTTGAGATTGAAAAAGCCAGTAGTATTAATTGACAGATATTTTGCAGGACAAAATGTGAGCCATGTTGTAATGGATAATTATGAGGCATCAAATTCTGCAGCAAAATTTTTGATCAATAAAGGCCGTAAAAATATAGCTATTGTCAACATCACTTCTGAAATGATTCAGATGAAATCACGAGAAGACGGATGTCGAGATGCATTAAAAGAAGCTGGTCTTTATAATGATTCGCTGGTGCTTCATATGGAGTATAACAGCACTGAAGAAACCAGAGTTGCTACAATTGTAAGTTTTTTAGAAAAAAATCCGCAAATTGATGCCGTTTTGTTTTTAACAAACTATATGGGGCTTGCAGGTTTACAGGCTTTTAAAAAAGTTGGGAAAACAATACCAGAGGATGTTTCGGTTATTAGTTTTGATGATCATGACAGTTTTAAACTTCATACACCAAAAATAACAGTTATTTCGCAGCCTATTAATGATATTGCGGTCAAATCAATACAGTTGTTATTGAGTCAGATGACCAATATGGAGAAATTTGAAATAGAAAAAAGTCTCAAAAAAGGAGAATTGATTGTTAGAGAATCAGTTTAATTTTTAAGAGCATAATCATAAAAAAAGAAAAAAACGATTCGTTTTTTTTTAGGAATTTTACTAAATCGTTTTAGTAATTTAAGGTCAAAATATTCGATCATTGCGTTATTTTTTTGAGCTGTTTACTATATCGATTGCTAAGAGTTATAGGAATGTTTACGTTGCTATTAAAGCATTGTATTTGTTGGGCGTAGAGCTTATGAGTGCAATATTAAAATTGAGTTCAAATTTTTATTAATTATTTAAAAACAATCACGTTAAAACAAAACAAATTACCAATTACCAAAAAAAAAGCTTATGAAACGAATATTAGCAGTGTTAGGAATGGTATTGTTGTGCAGCTTAGGTGCTGTGGCGCAAAATCGATTAATAACAGGCGTAGTGGCAGATGCACAAAACAGAGGAGTTATTGCTGCATCTATCGAGGTTCAAGGAAAACCGTTTAGTGCAATTACAGATACAGAAGGTAGATTTAAAATGAATGTTCCAGAAGGAGCAGTTACTTTAAATGTATCTTCGATAGGTTTTACATCAAAAACGATAGTACTTCAGCCAGGTGAAAATAAAATATCAGTTGTATTATTAGAAAATGTACAAGAATTAAAAGATGTTGTTGTAACATCATTTGGAGTTAAAAAACAAAAGAAAAGTTTAGGATACGCTGTTGGGGAACTTAAAGGAGAAGAACTAACAAAAAACAAAGAAATTAACTTAGGAAACGCATTACAGGGTAAAATTGCCGGTGTTAACGTTTCTGCACCAGTTTCTGGACCATCAGGTTCTAGCCGTGTTGTAATTCGTGGAGCAACTTCTGCTTCTGGATCAAACCAGCCTTTGTATGTTGTAGATGGTATTCCAATCGATAACACTCAGCAAGGTAATGCTGGTATGTGGGGTGGAGCTGATAAAGGAGATGGTATGTCTTCTTTCAATCCAGATGATATTGCTTCTATGTCAGTACTTAAAGGTAGTGCGGCTTCTGCTCTTTACGGGTACAGAGGATCTAATGGTGTTATCTTGATTACTACTAAAAAAGGAAAAAGCGGAACTGGTCTTGGTGTAGATTTTAGTACAAACTCTACATTCAATACACCTATAAGCCTTTTAGATTGGCAAGATCAATACGGATCAGGTGAGCCTGTTAATGGAGTTCCTTCAAGATTTGGCAGTTTATCAGAGCTTAGAGAAAAATATGTATTGGCTTGGGGAGATAAATATGACGGAAAACAAACTATTGCACTTGATGGAACTACTAGACCATATCAAGCAAATGGGAAAAATAACGTAAAAAACTTCTACAGAACGGGATATTCTTTCAGTAATACTTTAGCAATTTCTGGAGGAAACGAAACAACTAATTTTAGATTGTCTTTCGGAAATACAAAAGACGAGTCTATTTTGCCAGGAACAAACTTTGGAAGAAACAACGTGGCTTTAAGTTTAAACTCGTCTCCGAACAAAAAAATCAGTATCGAAACGAATGCACAATATATTACAGAGAAAAGCCAAAATAGACCTTATTTGAACGATTCTCCAAGAAACGCTTCGTATACTACAACATTCTTAAATCCTGGAGCAGATATCAGATGGTTAAGTAATGGTTACGATGAAAACGGAGGTGAAGCTGATTATTTTGGATCAAACACTTACCAAACGAATCCATATTTTGCAACGCAAGAAGATTTAAATAGTGATCTTAGAAAACGTTTTATCGGTTCTGCTAAAGTAAATTATAACATTACAGATAAAATTTACGCAAAAGGTGTTATTGGTATGGATGATATTAACTACGAATACACTGAAATCGAACCTACAGGAATTAACTACAAGACTGGAGGGGCATTAGAGAACAGAGTAGAAGGACGTACAGAATATAATGCTTCTGCTTATTTAGGATACAAAGGTAATATAGTAGAAAACCTTTCATTAGATGCTTTCATTGGAGCTAACCGTCAACACAACAGATTTAGCGGAATTAAAATGAAGGGAAATAATTTTATTGTTCCATTCAAATATTTCTACGGAAATACACAACCTGAAAAAACAGAAAAATTATTCTCTGAAAGCGAAGTTAACTCACTTTTCTATTCTGCCGATTTAGGATATAAAGATTTCTTATATGTTAGTTTAACAGGTCGTCAAGATTGGTTTTCAACTTTAGATCCATCAAGTAATAGTACTTTTTACCCATCTGTAAGTACCAGTTTAATTTATTCTGAAATTATTCAATTGCCAGAGTGGATGTCTTACGGTAAGATTAGAGCAGGTTGGGGTAATGTTGGTGGAGCTTTGCCAGACGCTTATGCTTTAGCATTAACGTATTCTGCACCTGATGGACAAACAGATTCTTTAGGTCAGCCAATTTTAGGAGTAAATGGAGATACAGTTCCAAACAGAGGTTTAAGACCTTACAACGTTAGTACAATCGAATTTGGTTTCGAAAATACATTCTTCAATAATAGAGTGAGTACAGATTTGACTTTCTACAGCAAGAAAACAACTAACGATATTACTGATGCCGATATTTCTCAAGCATCTGGTTATAGAACAACAAAAATCAACGTGGGAGAAATCCTGAACAAAGGGGTTGAATTTGCAATCAATGTAAAAGCGATTAAAACACCAGCTTTTTCATGGAATGTTGGATATAATTTTGCTTACAACGATAGTGAAGTACTTAATCTTTCTGATAAAATTACAACAAAAACACTTGAAGGAAACAGAGATTCAAAAGCTTCTGTAGTTTTAGAAAAAGGACAGCCATTTGGAATAATCAAAGCTTATGATTATTTAAGAGATGCAAAAGGAAACATTGTACTTGATACAAACGGCCGATTCATGAGAGGAGATTTAATTAATGCTGGACAAGGTGTTGCACCATTGTCTATGGGATTCTCAAATGATTTCTCTTATAAAAATTTCACACTTTCGATTTTTGTTGATGCTAAATTTGGTGGAGAAATCTACTCAGCAACAAACCAGTTAGGAACTCGTTACGGATTAACTGAGCAAACACTTGGCGGTCGTGAAGGCGGAGTTGCAGTAAGTGGTACAGATGTTAACGGTAATCCTGTAAATACTACAGTTTCTGCATATGATTACTGGAGAAGTTATGCAGAAGTGACATCAAATTTTGTTTACGATGCTGATTTTATCAAGTTGAGAGCAGTTTCTTTCAGCTATAATTTTCCAAAAGCAAATCTTGCAAAAACACCATTTCAATCGGTTAGTTTAGCATTTTCTGCTCATAACTTATGGACAATTTATGACAAAGTGCCAAACATTGATCCAGAGTCTAACTACTCTAATAGTAATGCACAAGGTCTTGAAAGAGCATCTATGCCATTGACAAGAAATTTTGGTTTAACTCTTAATGTTAAATTCTAATAACGAAAATTGAAAGATGAAAAATAAATTTATAAAAATATTCTGTGTTGCAATTGTTGGTGCAATGACACTAGCTTCATGCGACAAAGGATTCGAAGAATTGAATCAGAATCCAAATGCTTTGACAGATCCAGCTGTAAAATCTATGTTTACACTTGCTGAGATTTATGTTGACGGACAAGACTTTTCTAATACAAGAGGAAACAATATTTATGCTGCACAAATTGTACAGCAATTTTCATCCTTAAGTGGTTCAGGGTCAAAATATACCTATTCATCTGAATATTCAGGAGCACTTTTTGGAGAAACGTATGGTAAAGGATTAAATCAAATTTTCCAGTTATTATCTGTTATAAAAGATACACCAGAAAATGCTAATGCTATTCAGGCTTTAAGAATCATGAAAGTTTTCTTGTTTCAAAAGTTAACAGATACTTATGGTGAAATTCCATATTTTGAAGCTGGAAAAGGATACAACGGAGGAGTTTATGCTCCAAAGTATGATACTCAAGAGGCAATCTACAATGATCTTTTAAAAGAATTGGATGAAGCAGGTGACGCTTTAGATGCTAATAAAGCATTTGTAGGCAATGCAGATTTGTTTTATCAAAGTGATGTGGCTAAATGGAAAAAATTAGCTAACTCAATGATGTTACGAGTTGCAATGCGTTTATCTAAAGTGAACCCTGCAAAAGCACAACAATATGTAGAGAAAGCTGTTGCTAAAGGTGTTTTTACATCAAATGATGATAGTTTAGTTTTAAGACATGACTCAGGACCACAAGGAGTTAAAACAAATCCAATTACTTCTTCATGGGTTATAAATGACTTGAATAAAGGAGATGCAAATACAAAATTCAGTAAAACGTTTATCGATAATTTGAAAAACAATAACGATCCACGTTTAAGAATTTTAGCAAAACTTGAAGCAACTGGAGACAATTCTCCAGCAAGCCAGCAAGGTCTTGCAAATGATGCAAGAGAATTTCCAGGCGGAGACAAAAAACTTTTCTCTGATCCTAATACATCTACAGTATTACGTTTAGATGCTCCTACATTGATTATGTCTTATGCTGAAGTAGAATTTATTTTGGCTGAAGCAGCTGTAAAAGGATGGAATGTAAACGGATCAGCACAAAAGCATTATGAAGATGGAGTAAGAGCTGCAATGCAGATACTGACTATTTTTGGAGACAAAGTACCAGCAGTTACTCTTACAGAATACAACGATTACATGACAGCTCACCCTTTTAAATCATCAGGAACTGAAGCTCAAAAAATCGAACAAATTATTACTCAAAAATGGATTGTTTTATTGTTTAATGGTTTTGAAGCATTTTCAGAATACAGAAGAACAGGATATCCAGTTTTAGTTCCAGTTAATGATCCTACAGGAGAAACAAAAGGAACAATTCCTAGAAGATTAATTTATGATCAGTCAGAATTAATCACTAATAATGCAAATTATAAAGAAGCAATACAACGCCAAGGGTTGGATTTAATGACAACTAGAATTTGGTGGGATAAGTAGTTTTAAAATTTTGGTTAGTTAAGTTGAATAAGCTCGGGAGGAGTATGAGTACCTCCCGGCTTATTTTTAATTTTCTATTTCAATTTTCATTAAATTAGAGGGTTTGTATCAAAAATTAGTTCTATAGTTTTAATACCCTTTTTTTCGCAAAAGACAAAAGAGCTTATGCTGAAAAAGATGGAATTACTTTCAAAAAGAATATACAATTGAGTGATCTTAATTTTTTAATTATTGAAGTGTAATAGAAAATCTTAAATAAACAATTTAAAGATAAAACTTGGCAGCTGTAAAAGGGAAAATGATTTTCAGAATATTTTGTTAGTTACTGTTATTCCGTATTAAAAGCCCAAAAGAGAGGGAGAATTGTGGAAACGTAGTTTTCCTTCTCAAACTGCCAACAATTAAGTTGCAAAAGCATAATAATTAAGTATTGAGTTATAATGGAGTTTAAAAAGAACTTTTATTGGGTTTTGAGTATTTGTCTGGCAAATTTTTCATTTGTGGCAAAGGCGCAAAACATGGAATTAAAAAAAGGATGGCAGTACAGAGAAACCAAAACAACAAAATGGTATCCTACTTCTGTTCCCGGTGAAGTTCATACCGATTTACTCAACAATAAATTAATACCAGATCCATTTTACAGAGATAATGAAAAAAAACTGGAATGGATTGAAAAGAAAGATTGGGAGTACAAAACCACTTTTGAAATAAGCACTGCAACTTTAAATAAAAAAAATACCGAATTAGTTTTTGACGGATTAGATACTTATGCATCCGTTTATTTAAACAATCAGTTAGTTTTAAAAGCGGACAATATGTTTCGTCAATGGCGTGTTGACGTAAAAAAGAATTTAAAGCCGGGAAAAAATGATTTAGTAGTCGTTTTTAAATCAGCACAAAATGTTGTTGATTCATTGGCCAAAAAAGATTTTCCGTTTGTAATTCCAGATAATCCTCGTGCCTATGTACGTAAAGCACAATACCATTTTGGATGGGATTGGGGGCCAAAATTCACAACTTGCGGAATTTGGAAAACACCAAGATTAGAAGCATATGATGTAAAAACTCCTGAGAAACCATATGTATTAGATCGCAAAATCGAATTGATACAACAGCCTGATGATAAAGGAACATCATTTTACTTTAAAATTGATGACAAGCCCGTTTATATGAAAGGGGCAAATTATATTCCATCAGATGCATTCCTGTCGCGAGTAACCAAAAAAGAATACGAAAAAGTAATTGCACTTGCCAAAGATGCCAACATGAATATGCTGCGTATTTGGGGAGGCGGGGTTTATGAAGACGATTATTTTTATGATTTATGCGATAAAAACGGAATCTATGTCTGGCAGGATTTTATGTTCGCTGGAACAATGGTGCCGGGTGATGATGCTTTTTTTGATAATGTAAAAAAGGAAGTTCAATATCAAGTAAAACGTCTTCGTCATCACAAAAGCATAGTTTTATGGTGCGGGAATAATGAAATCGATGAAGCTTTTAAAAGTTGGGGATGGCAAAAAAGCATGAAAATGTCGAAACAAGATTCGACCAGATTATGGAAAGACTACGTTCGTTTGTTTCAAGATAGTATTCCAAAATGGGTAAAAGAAGTCGATAATAAACGACCATACTTAAGTTCTTCACCTTTATTTCACTGGTCAAAAGCAAAAAGTATAACAGAAGGCGACAGCCATTATTGGGGAACTTGGTGGGGACTTGAAGATATTGAAGCGGTGCAGAATAAAACAGGACGTTTTGTAAGCGAGTACGGAATGCAGGCTATGCCAAATTATTCTTCTATAGAAAAATTTACATTACCAGAAGATCGATATTTATATTCAGATATTTTGCAGGCACATCAAAAAGCAGGCAAAGGATTCATGAAATTAGATTCGTATTTAAATCGCTACTTTATTAGTTCAGACAAAATAAAGAAAATGAATGTTGAGGATTATACTTACCTCTCACAATGCTTACAATACTATTCATTAAAAAATATTATAGGCATTCATCGTTCAAAAGCGCCTTATAATATGGGAACATTAGTTTGGCAGCTTAATGATTGCTGGCCTGTTGCAAGCTGGAGCGTAACGGATTATTATGACAGACAGCCAAAAGCAGCTTGGTACGCTATGAAAGAGGCGTATAGAGATGATAAAACACCAGAAATTGATCTTACTCGCCCAATTGATTTAAAATTGGAAGACCCAAAAATAACTTGGGAAGTAAAAGGAAATAAAGTGATTTTAAAAGCTTCAAAAGCCGCAAAGTATGTATACGTTTCTATAAAAGGCTATACAGGAAAATGGAGCGATAATTATATAGACTTAAAAGCAGGTGAGGAAAGAATTATTTCTTTTGAAGGCAAAGTAACAAAGCCAGTCCTGAAAGTTTATTCTCTATATGATGTTTTGAATAAGTATAAATAAAAAGCTTCTAAGAAGCTAAGGTTCTGAAGTGCTAAGTTTAATTAGCAAATCTTAGAATCTCAGAACCTTAGAACCTCAGAATCTAAATAAAAAAATATGTTTACAAAGTACAACAAAATTGCTTTTAGCGGTATTTTAGCTCTAAACCTGTTTTTTGCCAATCCTGCTATTTCACAGGAAAAAAAGGTAAAACAAACAAATTCAGATTATACCCAATATGTAAATCCGTTTATTGGCTCTGCCGGTCACGGTCACGTATTTGTGGGTGCCAATGTTCCTTTTGGAGCTGTGCAATTAGGGCCAGTAAATGTTTTTGAAGGCTGGGATTGGTGCAGTGGTTACAATTATGCTAGTAATACTATTTTAGGTTTCACACATACCCATTTAAGCGGAACTGGAATTGGAGATTTAAACGATATTCTTTTGTTACCAGTATCAGGAAAAGTGCCTTTGACAAAAGGAACAAAAGAAGACATGGCAACAGGTTACGGCTCTTATTTCTCTCATGATAATGAAGTAAGCAAAGCAGGATATTACAGTGTACTGCTTGATAAATATAAAATTAAAGCAGAGTTAACAGCAAGCGAAAGAGTAGGTTTTCATAAATATACTTTTAATACTGCTCAAGACAATCACGTTTTATTAGATCTTGCAGATGGTGTGGGATGGGATAAACCCGTAAAAACGTTTATCAAAAAAGTAAACGAAACTACACTTGTAGGATATAGATATTCAGCAGGATGGGCAGCAGATCAACGTGTCTTTTTTGCAATTGAATTTTCTGAGCCAATTTCAAATATGGCATTGTATGATGATAAAACTTCTGTAAGCGGAAACGAAGGCGAAGGTCTTAAAATGAAAGCAGTTTTAGATTTTACAACTTTAAAAAATAAAGAAGTTTTAGTAAAAGTTGGAATCTCGCCTGTAAGCTATGAAAATGCAGTTATCAATATAAAAGCCGAAATTCCAAATTGGGACTTTAATGCTGTAGCAAAACAAGCAACTTCAAAATGGAATGCAGCGTTAAATAAAATTCAGATCAAAGCAGATGATAAAACTATGAAAGTTTTTTACACCGCTTTGTATCATACCATGTTTGCACCTTCAATATTCAATGATGTAAACGGAGATTATAGAGGAACAGACAAAAAAGTATACGAAAAAGCAAACTTTACAAACTACACTACTTTTTCACTTTGGGATACTTACCGTGGTTTACATCCATTGTATACTATTACACAACAGGAAAAAATTAACGACATTGTAAAATCATTTTTAGCGATTTATCAGCAGCAAGGCAGATTACCAGTTTGGCATTTAATGGGTAACGAAACCAATACAATGAACGGAAATCACTCGATTGCTGTAATTGTTGATGCTTACATGAAAGGATATAGAGGTTATGACGTTGCATTAGCCTACGAAGCCATCAAAAAAACAGCGATGCAAACGCGTGAAGGAATGGATTATGTGCAAAAACTAGAATACATTCCTGCAGATAAATTGTTAGAATCTGTTGGAAACGCTTTAGAATATGCGATCGACGATTATTGTGTAGCGTTAATGGCGAAAGATCTTGGTAAAACAGAAGATTACAACTATTTCTCAAAAAGAGCCAATTTGTACAAACTTTATTTCGATAAAGAAACTACATTCATGAGAGGTAAATTGACAGATGGAAATTGGAGAACACCATTTAATCCGCTTTCATCAGCACATAGAAAAGACGATTACGTAGAAGGAAATGCATGGCAATACACTTGGTTAGTTCCTCAAGACCCTTATGGTTTAATCGAATTATTTGGAAGTGAAGATAAATTTATTAAAAAATTAGATTCATTATTTTTAATAACAGATAAAGTAGAAGGCGAAGAAATATCTCCAGATATTAGTGGTTTAATCGGTCAATATGCACAAGGAAATGAGCCAAACCACCATATTCCATATCTTTATGCATATGTTGGACAACCTTGGAAAACAGCCAAATTAATCCGTGAAATCGATGAGAAATTCTATTCTACAAAACCTGATGGATTGTGCGGAAATGAAGATTTAGGACAAATGTCTGCTTGGTATGTTTTATCGTCAATGGGATTCTATTCTGTTAATCCTGCAAATGGAATTTACGTTATGGGAAGTCCGTTAGTAAATTCAGCAGTAATTCATCATAAAGAAGGAATTTCGTTTGCAATAAAAGCGATTGATAACAGCAAAACCAATATCTATATTCAGAAAGCCGAGTTTAACGGAAAACCATATACAAAATCATATATCACACATGATATGATTGTAAAAGGCGGAGAATTAAAATTGTATATGGGAAGTAAACCATCGACAACTTTTGGAGTTAAAAAAGCAGACAGACCGCTTTAATTTTAGATTTCAGTTCCGAGAGTTATCGGGATTAGATTTATGACAGCTTTGTCAAAGTTTAGACAAACAAGATTTAGATTAAAGAAACTAGGAAGTTCAGCCACAGTTTTTAGCTTAAAGCATAAAGCAAAAAAATAAAAATATGAAAATAAAAAGTTTAATTTTTTTAGGAGTATTACAATGCTGCATTTTTGTAAATGCGCAGGTTAAAGCATTAGATCCGGTAGAATATGTAAATCCGTTAATGGGTACACAATCTTTGCATAGTCTTTCAAACGGAAATACCTATCCAGCAATCTGCAGACCTTGGGGAATGAATTTCTGGACTCCGCAAACGGGTAAAATGGGAGACGGATGGGCTTACATTTATACAGCAGATAAAATTAGAGGATTTAAACAAACACATCAGCCTTCGCCTTGGATGAACGATTACGGACAGTTTTCGATCATGCCGGTTACTGGAAAATTAACTTTTGCAGAAGACGAAAGAGGAAGTTGGTTCAGTCATAAAGCCGAGGTTTCTAAACCTTATTACTACAGCGTTTATCTTGCAGATTATGATGTTACAACAGAAATTACGGCTACTGAAAGAGCAGCTCATTTTCAGATTACATTTCCAGAAAATGAACAATCTTCTATTGTAATTGATGCTTTTGATAAAGGTTCTTACATTAAAATTATTCCATCAGAAAATAAAATTATTGGTTACACCACTCGCAACAGCGGCGGAGTTCCTGAGAACTTTAAAAACTATTTCGTACTGCAGTTCGACAAACCTTTTACAACCAATTATACTTGGCATGATAAAGTTTTAGAAAAAGACAAATTAGAATTAAAAGACGATCACGTTGGTGCAGTTGTAGGTTTCAAAACTAAAAAAGGAGAAATAGTAAATGTAAAAGTTTCTTCTTCTTTTATCAGTCAAGAACAAGCTGAGTTGAATTTGAAAAATGAATTAGGAACTGCTTCTTTTAAAGAAACTGTAGCAGAATCTAAAAAAGAGTGGAATAAAGTTCTAGGAAAATTAACTGCAGAAGGCGGAAGCGACGAGCAATTAAAAACATTCTATTCTTGTTTATACCGTACAGCATGCTTCCCACAAAAACAATACGAAATAAACGGAAAAGGAGAAATTGTACATTACAGCCCGTACAATGGTAAAGTTTTACCAGGTTATATGTATGCAGGAACAGGTTTTTGGGATACGTTCCGTGCCTTATATCCATTATTGAATTTAGTTTATCCTTCTATAAACAAAGAAATGCAGGAAGCATTAATCAACGATTATAAAGAAGGCGGTTTCTTGCCAGAATGGTCAAGTCCAGGCTTTAGAAATGTAATGGTTGGTAATAATTCAGCTTCTGTAGTTTCTGATGCTTACATCAAAGGATTACGAGGGTATGACATCAACAAGTTGTACGAAGCTTTATTACACGGTGCTAACAACGAAGGACCAATGGATGCTGTTGGAAGACGCGGCGTACAGTATTACAACACTTTAGGATATGTGCCTTATGATGTGAAAATCAATGAAAATGCAGCTAGAACATTAGAATATGCTTACGATGACTTTACTATTTGGAAATTAGCAAAAGCATTAAATCGTCCTAAAAAAGAAATCAGTTTATTCGAAAAAAGAATGATGAATTATAAAAATCTTTATAATCCATCAATCGGATTAATGAGCGGTAGAAATAAAGACGGAAGTTTTCCTAAAGATTTCAATCCGTTTAAATGGGGAGATGCTTTTACCGAAGGAAATGCATGGCATTACAGCTGGAGCGTTTTTCATGACGTGCAAGGTTTGATTGATTTAATGGGAGGACAAAAGAAATTTACGGCAAAATTAGACGCAGTATTTTCAACACCGCCAATTTTTGACGACAGTTATTACGGATCAGTTATTCATGAAATTCGTGAAATGCAGATTATGAATATGGGACAATATGCTCACGGAAATCAGCCAATTCAGCACATGATTTATTTGTATAATTATGCAGGTGAACCTTGGAAAACACAATATTGGTCGCGTGAAGTAATGAACCGTATGTACAAACCAACGCCAGATGGATATTGCGGCGATGAGGATAACGGACAAACATCGGCTTGGTATGTATTCTCTGCAATGGGATTCTATCCAGTTTGCCCGGGAACGGAAGAATATGTTCTAGGAGCACCATTATTTAAAAAACTGACATTACAATTAGAAAACGGAAAAGAATTGGTGATTAACGCACCAAAAAATTCTGAAACTAATAAATATGCTCAGGATTTAAAATGGAACAACGCAGCTTACTCAAAAAATTATATCAATCATTTTGATGTATTAAAAGGCGGCGAATTAAATTTTGACATGAGCGATACACCAAATTTACAAAGAGGAACTTCAGCAAACGCTTTTCCATATTCTTATTCAACTTCAAAATAATATTATGCAATCACGTAGAAAATTCATAAAAAACGCTGGGATATTTTCAGCAGGATTATTGGCCATCCAAACAGATGCTTTCGGAATGCAATCGGATACTTTCAATTTTGCATTAAAAGATTTTATTACAAAAAGACCTCCTGTAGCCGAACGAAAATTTACAAGTAAAGCTATTGAAGCCGCTATTGTAAGGATCAAAAAACAAATAGCTAATCCAGAACTGGCTTGGTTGTTTGAAAACTGTTTTCCAAATACATTAGATACCACTGTCGATTTTGAAATCATCGACGGTAAACCAGATACTTATGTAATTACAGGTGATATTGATGCCATGTGGTTACGAGATAGTACAGCTCAAATTTGGCCATATATTCCGTTTGTAAAAGAAGATAAAAAATTGGCTGAGTTGGTAAAAGGAGTAATCAATCGTCAGACAAAATGCATCTTATTAGATCCTTATGCAAATGCTTTTTATAAAGATTTCAATCAGGTAAGCGAATGGAAAAATGACATGACCAAAATGCAGCCTGGAATTCATGAACGCAAATGGGAAATTGACAGTTTATGTTACCCAATTAGACTGGCACACGGTTATTGGAAAGAAACTGGAGATATAAGTTTGTTCGATAGTAAATGGAAAGAAGCGATGTTGTTGGTTTTACAAACGTTTAAAGAACAACAGCGCTGGACAGATAAAGGACCATACAATTTTCAAAGAGTTACAGCTTGGGCTACAGATGGAGTACCTTTAGGAGGTTACGGTTATCCAGTAAAACCATGCGGATTAATTGTTTCGACTTTTAGACCAAGTGACGACAGCACTTTATTTGGATATTTAATTCCAAGTAATATGTTTGCAATCGAAGTATTAGGATACCTCCAGGAAATTTTCTCTTTGCCGGCCTTATTAGATAAAGATTTAGTTGCCAAAGCAAAAGAAATGCAAGCGCAAGTTCAGAAAGGATTAGAAGAAAACGCAATTATCGAGCATCCAAAATTCGGAAAAATCATTGCTTTTGAAGTAAACGGATACGGAAGTTTCCACATGATGGATGACGCTAATGTACCGTCATTATTATCATTACCATATTTAGGCGCAATTGAACCAGACAGTCCGCTTTATTTAAACACAAGAAAAGTAGTGCTTTCAGAGAATAATCCGTTTTTCTATAAAGGAAAAGCTGGTGAAGGTATTGGCGGACCGCACACAGGAACCGATACAATCTGGCCGATGAGTATTGTTTTGAGAGCCATTACAAGTGTTGATGAAAAAGAAATAAAAGCATGTATCAGCAACTTAATCAAGACAAATGCAGATACTGGTTTTATGCACGAATCTTTTCATAAAGACGACGTAGCAAAATTTACTAGAAAATGGTTTGCTTGGGCAAATACACTTTTTGGAGAAATGATTGTACATACCAGTATTCATTACCCGCAAATTTTAAAAGACAAAAACATTTAAAACAATAATTTGCCATCAAGAGATTAAGAAAAATAAGTAGTTTGACTTAATCTCTTAATGGTAAAAAAGAATCAAAACTAAAATTTAGTTAACCCCTAAATGGTTCAATTCCAAAAACAAAAAAACAAGAATGAATAAAGAGTATGCCGTTGGCTTAGATATAGGAGGCACACATATCACCGCAGCAATAATTGATATAGTAGATATGAAGGTGATGGATTTTTCAGTGCACAAAGAATCTTTTGATTCTAATATGCCGGTGGAAGAGGTTATGACTATTTGGGAAAAAGCAATTCGTACATCATTCAAAAATTCTAAAGTAGAAAAAACTTCAGGATTAGCAGTTTGTATGCCGGGGCCATTTGATTATACAAACGGAATTTGCTGGATAAAAGACCAATCTAAGTACGAACATTTTTATGGGTTGAATGTACGTGATTTGTTTCAGGACAAACTAGATCTTTCTAGTGATTTTCCGATTCTTTTTGAAAATGATGCTGTTTGTTTTGGAAAAGGAGAAGTTTTTAAAGACTCAGAAAATCTTTCTAAAAAAGTAATGGCAATTACACTTGGTACAGGACTAGGCGCTTGCTTTATAGACAAAGGAGAATCAATTAGCACAGGTAATTCAGTACCAAAAGAGGGAGAAATTTACGATCTTCCATACAAAGAAGGTATTGCTGAGGATTATGTTTCAGTTCGCGGACTTTTGGCTGGTTATTTCGCTTTAAGCGGAAAAAAAGTAAACAATGGTTTAGAGCTTTTTAATTTGGCTAAAACTGGTGATACAATGGCAGCAAAAGTATTTGAACAAATGGGACAAGACTTGGCAGAAATCGTTCTTCCGTGGTTAGAAAAATTTGGTGCCGACAGCTTTATCATTGGAGGAAAAATTGCAAACGCAAGCGAATTCTTTTTGCCTGTTTTCAATCAAAAAATTAAAGAAGCTGGAAGTGAAATCGTAGTTTCTATTTCTACAGATAATGAGAAGGCAGCTTTATTAGGCGCCACAAGTATGCTTTATAAAGCGTAATAATCAATTATAGAATATATTATTTTTAAAAGCTGTCCGAAATTATATTTCGGACAGCTTTTTTTATAAATACTAAATACTAGCACTCCAAGTTAGACCGCTTATATCAGTTAAAGTCAACGTGTAATGCTCTTTGTCAGATGTTTTTTTACGATCGATCGGAAGACGCATTGTTGCTTTTGCACCAAGCGGAATAATTAAGCTGTGAGCGCCGGGTTTTATTTTGGCAACATAATGATTGTCAATAAACGTGGCAGGTAATTTTGCTAAATCGGCTCCGTGCAATTGTAAAAGATATTTTCCAGATGAATCTTGAAGCGAAATACCAATTAAAAAAGAACCGTAAACGTCAACGCCTTCAACTCTATAAACATCAAAACTCATTTCTGTATTCTGCATTTTAAAATTACTGATTTCCAGTTTTGGTTTTACCGATTTATTGTGCAATGTTCCAAAAACGCCTCCATGAAAATATTGATTAGTATACAAAGTAAGACCTGCAATAAAAGCAACGATTACCAAAATAAGTCGTTTGTATGCAGCTAAATTTAGAGGTCCAGAACCTAAAAATTTAAACCACTTTGTTTTAGTAAAAGGAAACTTTCTTGAAATAAAATAAGAATCTAACGAAAGATAGTTACTGCCGGTTATAAATAAAGTAAATCCTGCGGCCAAGCCTAAAATTCCTATTTGCCATTCGTCTAAACAAGTTGTTCCAATCCAGCCGGAAGCAAGCAGAATTCCGAATGCTAATAAAAATATTCCAATACTCATTAAACGAGTGAAAAAACCAAGAATTAATGCTAAACCTACAATTCCTTCAACAATAGTAAAAGTTACCATGGCGTACCATAACGCCTCAGGATGCGTAACTAAATATTCGATTATGGGTTTTAAACCCAGCGAATTGGGTAAAAAATGATTGAATTTCTCGCCAATGTAACCTGCTTCTTCAGGTATTAATTTGTTTTCTAAAATAAGACGTCTCCAAAATGCCGAAAAATAAGTCCAGCCAACTACCAATCGTAACGATAAAGTAGCCATAGACGCAGTGTCAAAAGATTTCTTTTGCTGTATCATGCAGTAAAAATTTAAAAATTAAAAATTGTTTTTAAGCTGTAATTGAATTCGCTTTTAGCGCAATTTTTAGATTTTTAAATACGATAAACATAGGAGGATAAGTCGTAGATTTTTTGCCGAATTCAAAAGCAGGACGAATTTGAATTTTAGTAAAAACAGTACTCTCATTTACAGGAGAATAAAGCGACAGTGTTCTAGGTATAATTGGAATTTGCGGTGCAGGAATAACCTTTTTTACAAAAGTGTTTTTATAAACTAAACCGCTGCTGCAAGATCCAAACTGCGGTAATTGAGTTTGAGTTTTTTGAGAAAATTCGATTGAATCAATCGCGGTAAAATGCAGAATAGTTTTTTTAATCTGACAATTAGAAAAAGCATACACCAAACTGACAACTAACAAAAGCTGTTTAAGATGTCGAAAAAAAGTGATGTAATTTTTCCAATTCATTTTATAAAAATAACTTTAAAAAACGGTACTCATATTGATTTTAGATAACATTAACAGCTATTTCAACTCAATAAACAAGTTCAGCGTTTGTTTTTATTATTCTGGATTTAAAACCGTGATAATGTTTTCTCTCAAACCCGTTTTTAGATTGATAATTTCAAATCTTTTTGCCGCCGAAAACGAACCAATATCGCTGTCGCTGTTAATTAAAATAGCTCCAACAAGAATGATGTATTTACAATTGTATTTCGTTGCAGCTATCAGTTCTTGAATACGATCGTCTATAGCTTGATAGATCACTTCGGTTGCCTCGATCAATGGAAGTTCGGAGTTTAGAATTTTATCTTTTTGCTTGAATAAAATTTGCTCAATAATATTCATTTGATAATCCAATTCCGTTACATTTCCTAGTTTTATGCTATTATCTGCTAATTTGTTAAGAGCGCCGGTCGCCGCGCCGCAGCAAAGCGACTTCTCCGTTTGTCCGATGCGGTTAATTTTTCCAACAACTCCTTCTTTAGAAATACCAATATGAGGGCCGTAATAAATAAAAACAGCTCCATCATCAGGCACATGACTAGCAAAAGCAGCCATACCGCTTAATCCCGTAAATGGAAAACCGTCTAAACCGCCCATTTTAAAAGGGCCTAAAAACTCCAGAGCTCTTGCAGGATATTGAATGCTGTTTACATCATCACTGCAAATACTATCAGCCAATATAATTTGCGAAGGTTCTAAATCTAGTTTCTCTTCAACATAATCAATTACTTTATTGATATAATCAATAGTAGTTAAAGCATAAGGATAGTGTTTTCGGATGATTTCTAATTTTTCTCTTTTTTTCATTGATCAATTCGTTATGTAAAAAAAAAGTTCTAACGGGCAAAAAAGCTCATGCAAATTTGTATGCAGGTTCTATTTTTTGCAATTTTTTATAAAGGTACAGTTAAAAATTAAGTTCTCTTTTTACTTTTAGAATATATTCGAATTTTAAATTAGATACCATTCAAGATTATACGTTTATGAGATTTTAGAACTGATATGCTCAAAAAGGATATTAAATTTGTCACCGAGTTTTTTCTTAAGACGTTGTTTCGATTTTTTTACAGCATCAGGCGTTATTCCTAATAATTCAGAGATTTCAGTATTATTAAAATTTAGTTTTTGCAGTAATAAAATTCGCTTATTAGAATCTGTAATTTCAGGAAAATCTTCTTCCAGTAAACGATGAAACTCAGGATGTACTTTTTGAAATTCTCTTTTAAAATTTTTCCAGTTTTCCTCTGTCATCAAATGTGATTCTAGTAAAATGCTCAGATTTTCTTTTTCAGAATCGCTGTTAGACGAATTTTTAATTTGATTTATTTCAGATCTTAAAATTTTTATTTGATTGTTTTTTTCTTTCAAATGAGCGGCATGCGCATCTAAATTTTCTTTTGCTTCGGATAATTTCTGCTCATTTTTTATTTTCTCTGTTTTTAACGAAAAGACCTTTTCACGATATTCAATCTGTCTGTTTTTTAAATGCTTTTTAAAATTAATAATAAGAAAAATTAATAAGGAAAGAGCAAGAATAATAATTACAGCATAAACATTTTTTATCGAAATTTCATTCTTGTATTGTTCATTGGTACGATTAATATTTTGCTGAAATTTTTCTTTTTGAATCATCCAGTTTACTTTGTTGATAGCCATATCGCCATCTTTATTTTTAAGAGAATCTTCAAGAACAAGCATTCGTCTTCTTAAAATCAATTCTTCATCAGCTTTGTTTTGATGCTGCAGGATTCTCAATTTAAGTTGAATGATTTGAAGTTCTGATTTTTCAAAATAGGTTTTTGAGTATATAATATTCTGAGCTTCTTTTAAAGCTTGATCTGCTTTAATAAAATCATTGTCATCTAAATATAGTTCTGCTAGTAAAATGAAAGCGTACATCGTATTCTGGTAGCTTTTTTCAGCTTTTGAGATGTCGATATCTTTTTTGACTAACGAAATTGCCGATTTAAAATCGCCTTGTTTTTGTTTTACAAGTGCGAGATCTCCCAAAGCTTTAGCATAGCGCACTTGATCCTGAATTTCCTGTGCTAACTTGGCAGTTTGTAAAAAATAATATTGAGCTTTTTTAAGATCAGAAGTATGCAGATAATTCATGCCAATAGCATTTGTTATCGAAGCATATTCGATGCTTTTTTTAGGAGCATTTTTTTTGGCAAGATCTAAATAGTATGCCGCCTCTTTATAATCACCAAGCGTTTGCATAATCCATCCAATTTTTTTGAAGGATTCACCGGGTAAGATTATTTTTTCGGCTGGCAGTTTTTCAATCTTATCAATTACTTTAAGAAGAAGCGGAGTCATTTTTATGAAATCTCTGTAATGATATAGATAGCTTACATAATTAAGCTGTGTCCAAATTTCAATGCTTTGTTCTTTTAAAAGCCCCGCCATTTTAATCGACTTCTGATAATGAAAATCACTTTTTTTATTTACCGTATTATAAAAATTGCTGTATCCATTGGCAAGTAATGCTTCATAAAAAACGCTGTAGTTTTTATTTTGATACAGTGGTTTTAAAAAATTTTTTAATGCCAGTGTATCTTTGTCAAAAGATTTTTCCTGATTTAATACTGCCTCATAATTTTTAATTTCATTTTCGGAAAAAGAAATTTGAATAGGAGCGTTTTGTGCTTTTAATAGAAAGGCAAAAAAAGACTAAAATGATGCAGTAGATTTTCTTTGAAAACATTTTTTCTTAGTTGTGGTTTTTGTTTTTGGGAACGTAAAAATAACAAAAAAGAATCGTCTGTTAAACCTAAAAACAGAATGTATTGATTTTGTTAGATTTCTAGATGAAAATGTCCCCCATTTGTCCCCCTCAATTTTTATAGTATGAATTCTTTCTAGAGTAGTTTTGCCGAAGCAATATCCGAATTTGAAAAACCTCGTATATGCAGCAAATTGAGATGTTTTTGCTGCCTTATTTTTCAGCGTTAGGAACTGCTGTGGTAACCGTAGAAAATTTTATTGCCCCAACTGTTTTCCCCCAATATATAACAGTCAATTCGATTTTACAGGAAATGCAGCACAAGTTCCAGCGCTGATTAACAACGACGAAAGTTGCAGGAATGGGAGTGTTCATTACCATTGTTTTTTTAGATTTATAAACTCACAAAGGAAATTAGGCGGATTGTAAAGCTGAATTTATTTAACGATATTTAAATCCTTAAAAACAGATTTCGTTATATCTTTTCTGCAATTTCCGAAAGCACTATTAATTTTTCGATCTTGCAAAAGACGTGTTGCAAAAAAATAAGCACCATTATTATTTACAATATAGCCAACCCACCATCCGGTATTGATTTCGTTTTCTCTCGTCCAGCCTGTTTTTGAATAAATAGTGTAGTCGCTGTTTTGTTCTGTCAGCATTACTTTTTTTACAATTTGCATATTCCGTTTCGAAAATGGAAGCTTTTCATCGTAAAGATTTTTTAGAAATTCGACTTGATTAAGGGGTGAAATTTTAAAGTTGCCAAAATTCCAAAAATCAGCATCCGTTTGCGACAGATCGAGATTTCCGTAATGACACAATGATAAGTATTTTTTGTAATTATCCTTTCCAATTTTCTTTGCCAACTCCACAAATGCCCAGCCGGCAGAAACTTCAAAAGCTTCTTTTACTGTTATGTCATGGTAAATCTCAGGGCGATAACCATATTTTATAGTATCTGTAGTTCCCAACCATTTTACGATGTCATTTTCGCTGGAAATAGTATTTGTTTCTAATGCTATAAGCAGATTGATAATTTTGAAAGTCGATGCAGGAAGTGTTTCTTTTTTGGTGCCGATAGTGTCAGATAAAAACCATGTATGATTATTGTTATCATAAATGGCAATTGAGCCTTCAACATTGCAGTTGTCAAAATATTTTTTAAAATCGGATCGTATGACAATTTTATCGTGGTTGGATATAATCGTGTGATCCCCTTTTTTTAGATTGGATGAGCAAGAAAATAGAAACCCTAAAATAAGAAATCCTGTAAATAATTGTTTCAAATTCATTTTGCTCTTTTAAAATAGTACACGGACTTTTTTTAGTCTCAGATGGGGTTTTGTGAAAAGTTTTTGCCACTAATTTCACGAATTGACACTAATTTTTTATTCTAATTAAGTAAATGATTATTCATTTAAATAATTTAATTCGTGGAAATTTGTGAAATTCGTGGCAAAAAACAAAGACTCTTACACCTTAAAAATCAAATTCTTTTTATAGAAAACCCATAAAATCAATGACCAGAAAATAGCATATGAGATGGCATAAGCCAGTGAAGAATTCAATGGATTCTCAAAACAAGGCACAATCCAAAATTTGTAAATTAAGGTTTGAAGATTGATTTCTTCTCCAGTTACATCAGGGCTTTGCATTTTTATAGAACTCATTACTCTTGGAATCACACCCGAAAAGTAAAACACAATCATTGGATTTACGCCCCAGATCAAGAATAATTTTGTCCATTTTTTATAATTGGCAACATCTATAATATAATACAGCAAGGTTAAGCATATTGTTGCAATTCCAGCCGTATATAAGACGTATGAACTTGTCCAAAGCGATTTGTTTATTGGGAAAATAATATTCCAAAGTAAACCAAGAGCCCACAAAACAACTGCTGAAATGGCAAGTTTCTTTATGATTTCAGTTTTAGAAATTTGTAAGTTTAAAATCTGCCCAATAAACATTCCAAGTATTCCTGTACCAATAGCCGGCAGAGTGCTTAAAATTCCTTCAGGATCCCAAGTTTTAGAAACGCTCCATAAATGCCCATTTAAAACTAAATTATCTAACCATCCTGCAAGATTAGTTTCTTTTTCAAAATTGGCAGCGCCAATTCCGGGAACGGGAACAAAAGCCATTAAAATATAATACCCCACTAATATCGAAGCGACAATTAAAAGCTGTGATTTTAAATTTGTTTTTAAATACAATAACGAAGCGAAGAAATAAACAATACCAATTCGTTGAAGAACGCCTGGAATTCTAACATCTTCAAAAGCTTCTAATTTGCTGTATGCTAGAAAAATCATCAACGTAAAAATTCCAAAAACAAGATAGGTTTTAACCTTTAAAGTAAAGTTTCCTAAAAGAGCATAAGCAACGGCAAAAGTTATGGCTAATCGAACGAGTAATAATGGAATTCCTTCTAAATCAAATAAGTGTATTCTGCTGAAAAAGTTTAGAGATAATCCCAAACAGAAAATTCGTAGAGAACGAACCAAAATTTTATTGAATACAGCTGCATCAAAATGCTTTGTTGGCATTGCAAAAGGTATCGCAGTTCCCATTATAAAAACAAAAAACGGAAAAACTAAATCAGTAGGAGTGCAGCCGTGCCATTCAGCATGTTCTAAAGGCGGATAAATTGAAGCCCAGCTTCCAGGATTATTGACAATAGTCATTAATAAAATTGTAAATCCTCTAAATACATCCAGTGAGGTTAAACGTTCTTTTGTCATTGGGTTGGTTTTTGGTTTGGTTTATTGTTTAAAAGAGAACTTTTAAAGCTGCTGTGTGGACACAATTATAAAAAGTAACACTATTGCACTAATTGTCACTAATTTTAATAGGTTAATCTTGTTTGTGAAATTAATTTCACAAACAAATTAGTGGTAATTAGTGAAATTTGTGTTCAAAATTGTTTTTAATATTTGTGTTCATACGGTAGACTTTTAGAGTATTTTTTATGATGGAAAAGAGATTTTTCCCATTGATACTGATGGAATTCTTTTGCGAGATCCAAAATCAGAGGTTCCGCCAGAAACGGTTTCATTTGCTAAAATGGCAAATAAGATTGCTTCTTTTGCATCGCCCGAAATTCCCAGCGAATCAGTATTAGTAAAAGTACAAGACAGCAGTTCTTTCAGCCAGCCTGTCAACAACGGATTATGAGCGCCTCCGCCGGACATATAAATAGTAAAACTTTCTATTGGATAAGTTGTATTGCTGATTGTCGAATTTATTGCTTCTGCTATCGTTTCGGCACTAAATCGCGTTAAAGTCGCTAATAAGTCTTCAATAGAAATGTTTTCTGTACCGCTTTTAGTTTGTGCGTTTCTCACATATTCAATACTAAAAAGCTCTGGTCCTGTGGTTTTTGGAAAAGGCGCTTGGAAAAAATCATCAGCTTTTAAAGCTTCTAAAAGAGATAGATTTACAATTCCTTTTTTTGCAATTTCAGCATCTTTATCATACGCTTTATCAGGGAATGAAAGTCTGGTAAAAGCATCAATTAAAGTGTTTCCTGTTCCTGTATCCGTTACAAAAACCTCTTCGGGATTATGATTGGAAGGTAAAAAAGTAAAATTGGCAATACCGCCCATATTAAGCATAATACGATTTTCACCTTTTTTACTAAACAAAAAATAATCTCCATAAACAGCTAACGGTGCACCTTCGCCGCCCGCAGCTATATGTTTTTGTCTAAAATCAGAAATAGTTATGATTCCAGTTTTTACGGCGATATGATCTCCATCGCCAATTTGTAAAGTACCGTTTGTAAAGTTTTCTAACTGATGCAGGATTTTTGGAGCATGAAAAACGGTTTGCCCATGCGACGCTACTAAATCAACTTTTGAAGCTGGAATTTTCCAACGATTTAAACAATCAAGAATCATATTAGCATGAAGAATCCCGATCCACTCATTTAATAAAACTAGTTTCTGAAAATCAATAGTAGGTTTTGCAAATACGCTTCTGATTTCTGATTTTATTTCTTCTGAATAATCGACTGTGTCAAATTCTAATAATTGAACTTCAGTAGTTTCTCCAGAACCAGAAATTTTACATAAAGCCACATCTAAACCATCCAATGATGTACCAGACATTAACCCAATAATAATTCGGGATGGCTTTTTTGCTATTTCATACAGTGATTCTAAATTTGTATTCATGATCTTTTTTTTTAGTTTAACTAAATAGAAATGTTCCTTATTTGATAACAGCTTCCTGAATTATCTTTTGAATATCTTCTCTGATTTTTCCTTTAGATAATTTATTCTCATCATTTACAACTTCTGGATAAGTTCTATTGGATAAAAATACATAAACAATTTCTGTTTCTGGGTCAACCCAAGCTATGTTTCCAGTAAAACCGGTATGACCAAAACTTGACTCAGAAACACAACTGCAAGTTGGTCCGCCTTTTCCAACTCTTTTGTCAAAACCTAGACCTCTCTGAATTCCTTTGTCTTTATAATAACAAGTGTTAAAAGCATCAAATGTTTGTTCAGAAAAATACTGTTTACCGCCGTAATTTCCTTTTTGTAGAAACAGCTGCATCATTTTGGCAACATCCATAGCGTTAGAAAAAATTCCTGCATGACCAGCAACTCCGCCTTCCATAGCGGCAGCCATATCGTGGACATATCCCTGAATAAGCTGATGTCTAAAATAAGTATCTATTTCAGTAGGAGCGATGCTGTTTTTATCAAATTTATTTAGCGGATTGTAAAGTGTATTATTCATGCCAAGTGTACTGAAAAAGTTTTCTTTACTTAGATCTTCAAGCTTTTTATGTGTTTTCTTTTCTAAATATTCTTTCAAAATTATAAAAGTAAAATCACTGTATTTGTATTCTTTTTTAGCGGCTACTGGACTTTTTGCAATGATTTTCATGATGGTGTCGTGATAATCATTTCGAATAAAAAGACTGTCTGCAACTTTTGTCGAAAAATTAGAATCCGCTGTTTTGCGATAGTATTTTGCAGAGGGTTTTCCTTCGTTGTCTAGTGTTGCTTTGTAAAATGGAATCCAAGCCTGCAGTCCTGCGTAATGCGTTAATAAATCTTTGAAAATGATGTTTTCTTTATTTGTATGTGCAAAAAACGGCACCATATCTTTTAGTTTAGTATCTAAAGTTACTTTGTTTTTATCATACAATTGCATCACATTTGGCAGTGTAGAAATCATTTTCGAAATGGAAGCAACATCATACAAATCTGAATTGGTAACCTTTTTTTGGTTGTCATAGGTTTGATAACCGTATGATTTCTGAAAAAAAACTTTTCCTTTTCGGGCAGCCAATACTTGCATTCCGGGAGTCATTTTTCCGTCAATTGCTTTTTGGGCAATCGCATCTATTTTAGATAAAACAGCAGAATTCATTCCCACATTTTCTGGAGTTGTAAAGCCTAAACGGTTTATTTTTTCGGTAGATAAGCCATCATTTACCTTAAATGAATCATTAATAGATACTGGCAGTTTTCCTTTTGCATCGACAGCACCAAATAGTATTTCTGCAGAAACAACTTGACTTATAGCTGAGTTTTGATACGAAACAACTAATCCTTCAATATCATCAAAATTAGTGACAGGTAACAGCGAGTAAGGTTTTGTGAAAATATCCAAAATTACTTTGTTGTGTTTAGCGATTTCTTGTAACCAAAGCAATTCAGTATCTGTGAAATTCTGCTTTTCCCAAGTTTTATTTAGTTTATGAAAACCAATAATTACAGTATCGTAATTTTTTAGTTCTTGATTTAAACTGTCAATATTAGTATTTGATACTTCTGTAACTTCAGTATATTTTTTTAAAGTAGTTACAAAAGTACTGTTAACATCATCGCCTAGTTTTACATACGCTATTTTTTGATCTAGGTTTTTGATAGGTAGAATTTCTTTTTCATTTTTTAAAACCGTAATCGCATTTTCGTAAAGTTTATAATGCAAAGCGTCATTTTGTACTGGATTAAGATCACCGTTGATATTATTCATATCGATCGGTTTGTACTTGTTTAATCCGGCTTTAAATTTATAATGCAATATTTTTTTTACCGAATGCGCTAAACGTTCTTCTGTAATTACACCTTGAGTATAAGCTTCTTCTAATTTCTGAAAAGCTTCGGGCACATTGTCAGGACCCAGAAAAATATCATTTCCAGCAAGAAGAACAGCTATTTCTAAATCGCCGGGACCTTTAAAATCAGTAGCGCCTTTCATTGCTAAACCATCAGTAAAAATCAAACCGTTGAAGCCTAATTCTTTTTGAAGCAGATTAGTTACAATGTTATAAGAAGCCGAAGAGGGAATGTTCGTTTGCGGCTCTAAACTTGGAATGTTTAAATGTGCCACCATTACAGAAACTAAACCTTCGTCGAAAGTTTTTTTGTACGGATATAATTCAACCAATTCAAGTCGTTCTTTCGAAAAATCAATTAGAGGTAATGCTTTGTGAGAATCTACAGATGTATCGCCATGTCCCGGAAAATGTTTTCCTGTGCAAAAAACACCTTGACCTTGCACACCATTCATTAAAGCAATGGCTCTATTACTTACATTAACTTTGTCTTCGCCAAAAGAGCGGTTGCCAATAATTGGATTTTTCGGATTGGTATTAATGTCTAGAACAGGAGCAAAGTTGAAATGAATTCCGATACGTTTGTTTTCATTCGCCATATTTCGTCCCACATTCTCAATTAAACTCAAATCCTGAATAGCTCCCAAAGTCATGTTCCAAGGATAAATATAAGTTGAATCTAAACGCATTCCCAATCCCCATTCGCCGTCAATAGCAATGAATAGAGGTACTTTTGATTTTGACTGATACAAGTTTGTTAATTTTGCCTGACG
The DNA here is from genome assembly GCF_004119505.1 of Flavobacterium sp. YO64. Classification (NCBI taxonomy): domain Bacteria; kingdom Pseudomonadati; phylum Bacteroidota; class Flavobacteriia; order Flavobacteriales; family Flavobacteriaceae; genus Flavobacterium; species Flavobacterium sp. YO64. Next base: position 276,712 of record NZ_NRQV01000001.1, read on the forward strand.
AACGGGTCCGCCCTGAAAAAAAATTAATCCTCCTACTTTATAATCTTGAATTAAGGCACTGACTTCTTTTGTATGCAGGGAATCTTTATTTGAATAAGCGGAAATCATAAAGAGCTGACCTATTTTTTCTCTCGCCGACATTTTATTGTAAATACTATCAACCCAAGCCGTTTCTTTATCAGAATCTTTAAAAAAAGTTTTTTTCTCAGATACAGGCTTAGCTTTGTAAACAACTGTGTCTTTTACAGGAATATCTGTTTTTACAGCTGTAATTGCGGTGTTTTTTTTAGAAGCACAATTGGTAATCAAAAAAAGAAATGCGGCATATAGGCTGATTCTTATGAAGTAATTTTTCATAATATATTTTGTTTTGAACGAATGGGTTTTAATTAGCTTCTACCCATTAAAAGATGATTTTCAATGGGTGAGCTTATATTTTATTTAGCAAATTAGGCTTGCTTTTTATATAGTTTAAAAAGATATTTTCTCGCTGCTTCGTGAACTTGTCAGGTATAATCCTAGATAAGTTATTAATCCGTTTATCACTATTAATTCATTATCAAACACATATCCTGAAAATAATAATTTCGAATTTTCATTGATTAAATACGTGAAGAAAGGAGATAGTAAGCATAGTACAGGAACTAATTTATCATTTACATGTCTTGATTTTTGGAACAATCCAAAAGCATATAGACCTAATAGCGGGCCATAAGTATAAGAGGCAACTTTAAATATCATTCCAACAACTGAGCTGTCATTGATAGTATTGAAAATAATGATTACAAAGAAAATCAGAATTGAAAAACTAATATGTACTAAATGTCTTGTTCTTACAGTGTTTTTTTTGTTGTTTTCGGCTTTGTCCATTCCCAGAAAGTCAACACAAAAAGAAGTCGTTAATGCAGTCAGAGCTGAATCTGTTGTCGCAAAAGTAGCAGCAATAATTCCAAGTAAAAATACAATAGCGGGAACTACAGCTAAATGATTCAGTGCAATTTCAGGAAAAAGTAAATCAGTTCTTGGTTTGCCTGTAATTAAGTCAGTTGGAATTGCGATTCCATTTTTATCAGCATAAATATATAACAAGGCTCCAACGCTTAAAAAGAAAATGTTGATGATAACAAAGATTCCTGTAAACGTAAACATGTTTTTTTGTGCTTCACCAATATTTTTACAGCTCAGGTTTTTTTGCATTAAATCCTGATCCAATCCAACCATCGCAATAGTCACAAACATTCCGCCTATTATTTGTTTTATAAAATGGAATTTACTTCCCATAAAATCATCAAAAAAGAATATTTTAGAGTAGTTACTGTTTTTAACTTCTTCAAATGCTCCAACGGCACTTAAATCCATGCGGTCGCAAATAAAATAAATGGTAAGAAAAACTGATGTTACCAAGAAAAATGTTTGTAAAGTATCTGTGATAATTATGGTTTTTAAACCGCCTCTATAGGTATACGAAAAAATAAGAATTAATGAGATGAATACCGTAAATGCAAAAGGAATATTATAAAAATCAAATACAAATCGCTGCAATACAATAACAACCAAATAAAGTCTGAAAGCAGAGCTTACGGTTCTGCTTATCAAGAAAATTAAAGCTGCCGTTTTGTAGCTGTAAACGCCCATTCTTTGCTCAATATAGCCATAAATGGAGGTTAAATTCATTCGGTAATATAGCGGTAATAACAATTTTGTAATTATTATAAAACCTATTGCATTCCCCAATACAAACTGAAAATATTTAAACTGCTCGCCGCTTACTGCTCCAACTTCTCCGGGAACTGATATAAAAGTTACTCCTGACAGAGCAGTTCCAATCATTCCAAAAGCAACTAAGTACCATTTTGAGTTTTTATTAGCCGTAAAAAAGGCATCATTTCCACTGTCTTTTTTGCTCACTTTATGCGAGATATAGAATAATGTTCCGAAATAAATGATAATAAGAAGGAGGATGGTGCTTGGTGTCATTTTATAGTTTTAGTGGTTTTGGTTCTGTGAATAGGGAGACTTAAAGTTTAAAAATCAGTACTGCTTTCTAGATTAAACCCAACAGACTATAAAAGCTGTTAGGTTTAGGTTTAAACTTTTAGTTGTATAAATCTATAAAAGATTTGAATAGTTTGGTTATTAGATTTCCAGATTTTTATTCTGAGCTAATAAAACCGCTCTTACGCTTTTGTGTTTTTTTAATAAATCAGAAGCTGTTTTTTCATCAATCTGCAGTTCTTCAACGATCATTTCTACACCTCTTTGAACTAATTTTTTATTAGACAACTGCATGTCGATCATTTTGTTGCCGTAAATTCTTCCTAGTTTAATCATAACTGATGTTGAAATCATGTTTAAGACTAATTTTTGAGAAGTTCCTGCTTTCATTCTAGTACTTCCTGTTAAGAATTCTGGTCCTACAATTAGTTCAATAGGATGATCTGCTTGTTTAGAAATCAAGCTGCCGCTATTGCAAGAAATACTGCCGGTTATGATTTTGTTTTCACGTGCTTTTTTCAATCCGCCAATAACGTAAGGAGTATTTCCAGAAGCTGCAATTCCTATCACTACGTCTAAACTCGAAATATCATAAGCAGATAAATCTCTCCATGCTTGATCGACATCGTCTTCGGCATTTTCTACTGCTTTTCTAATAGCAGAATCTCCACCGGCGATAATACCAATAATCCAATTGTCTGGAACTCCAAAAGTAGGAGGACACTCAGAAGCATCTAAAACTCCAATTCTCCCTGACGTTCCTGCTCCAATATAAAAAAGTCTTCCGCCAAGTTTCATTTTTGTAACAATTGCATCGACTAATTTTTCAATGTTCGGAATTTGTTCTTCAACAATAGCTGCTACTTTTTTATCTTCATTATTTATATTTGAAAGCAGTTCGTTGGTACTCATTTTATCTAAATTTGAGTAAAGAGATTCTCTTTCTGTATCTGGATTTGCTTTTGACATTTTTGATTTTTTTTAATTTTTAATTTTTCTTTACTGCATTAAAATTTATTGGTAGATCAGATATTTCGTTCTCATTTTTTTGAAGGCTTCTAAGTCCTTCACCCAGCTTTTTCTGATAGTATCTTCAGAAGCGCCGCTTTCAATTTGTTGTTGTAATTTCTTAGTTCCTGCTAGTTTTGTGAAAAAAGGATTAAAGAATTTAGTTTTATCACTGGTATTTTGATATGCTTTAAGCAGCCATTTCAATTCCAATTGTTGTAATTTAGGATAAGATGTCAAATCTTCGCCAAAACATTCTACGCCATTATAGACAGGATCTTTGGCTCCAAAATTTGGTTTTGGAGTAAAACTGAAATTTGTTTTTGTCAAATAAGGCGAGCCATAAATTTGAAATTGTTTTTCCGTTCCGCGTCCCATGCTTACATTTGTTCCTTCAAACAAACACAAACTTGCATATAGATTTATAGATTGATCGTTTGGCAAATTTGGAGATGGTTTTGCCAATAAACTATAATCCATTTTTCTGTTATAATTAACGCAAGGAATTACGGTTAGTTTACATTGCGCTGCATTTTTAAGCCATTTTTCTCCATTGATCATTTTTGCATATTCGCCAATAGTCATTCCGTGAAGCAGCGGAATAGGGTGCATACCTACAAAACTTGTAAATTCTTTTTCTAAAAGAGGCCCGTCTACAATTCTGCCATTTGGATTTGGTCGATCCAAAATTATAAGCGGAACATTGTTTTCAGCGCATGCCTCCATTACATAATGTAAAGATGAAATGTAAGTGTAGAATCGCGCGCCTACATCTTGTAAGTCAAAAACCATGACGTCAATTCCAGATAATTGTTCTGGTTTAGGTTTTTTATTGTCTCCGTAAAGAGAGATAATCGATAATCCCGTTTTAGAATCTTTTCCGTCAACTACGTGTTCTCCCGCATCAGCAGTTCCTCTAAAGCCATGTTCTGGTGCAAAGATGGTTTGAATGTTTATTTTTTTCTCTAATAGAAAATCTACTACATGTTTTTTGTTCGATAAAAGACCAGTTTGATTGGTAACAATGCCAACTTTTTTATCCTTTAATAAAGGAATATATTTTTCGAAATTATCAGCTCCTGTTTTTATTTCATTACTGATATCATTGATTTTATTTTTAATAGTTCCTGTTGATGAATTTGCATTCGAAGCATTCGAAACGATTAAAAATAGAATAAAAGTGATTTTTTTAAGGGATTGAAACATAATACAAAAGTTTAAATTACAATTAAAATTACGCTTAATAAAGGAAAAAAAACAAAATAGGATAATTAAATCGAACCACTTTAATCAAAAAGTGGTTCGATTTTTAAGCTTATTTATTTGTTATGAAAGTAACAGATGGAGCATTTAAAGTTGCAGATGGTAATCCACCGATAATTCCTCTGCAATAAATTGTGTAAACTCTTCCCGCTCTAGGAACAAAAGCAGTATTTGCCGGTGAATTGGCAAGATTCGCAATTGTAGTTCCTGTAGTTGTTCCAGGAACATTTGTTGGAGAACCTGCAACACGAACCTGCAATTGATACCCTCTTGTGTCTATTGGATCTTGCGGCTCAATAGCAATGTATTTTTCGTTACCGCCCTTAAATGTTACATTTCTATAAGTATAAACTTCTTTTGTGGTAACCGGCGTTGCACCAATAGTTGATGTTTCTTTAATTAATCCCAAATCATAACCTGCTGGTGCCGAATTGCTGATAACATTTATAAAACGAATATAGGCTTTAGTCTTGTCTAAATCAGCAACAGCTAAATCATCATTTAATTGATAAAGAGAATATACCGGCGGCGTAACAGACGGCGGTGTTGATACTAAGAAACTCGTATAATATTTCCCCGTTTCAGTTGTAATATTTCCATTGAAAATGCTAACTGCAGGAGTTGCAGGCGTCAAAACGCTTAAAGGCTGTGTACCCGGTTTCATCAAAACATAATTGATTGGTACTGGATATTGAGCGCCATAACTCATGCCGATTTGCACTCCGGTTGTAGAACTTACAGCCGAAATTTTTTCAGTTCCTGTAAAATAATTAATTTGAAAATTAGTTCCATTTGGGCCAACAGCTGCGTGAATAAATTTTACGTTAGAAGCATTTGCAATTCCGTCTTTACTCTGATAGGGAGTCTGGTCGTTTTCGTCGCCGCAGGATGTAAATGCAAGCACTCCAAGAATTGGAATAATTGACTTTTTTATGGTGTTAAATATATTTTTCATCTAATAGATTTTTAGTTTTTAAGAAATTACTTTTTAGAAAACCACATTTCTTGAGTATGGTAATCTACCTTATCTGCTCCAATCGCTTTTAAAGCATCAAAATTCCAAACATATTCTGAGTTAAATCTCGGACGAACTCTGTATGGTAAATTTCCATTATTGTCAACAAATAAACCTCCGTTTGGTGTAAAATTCATTGTTCTGTAAACATCTGGATTATAATGATATTTACGCAAATCTGTCCAAGTTTCTAGCATTCCGTAACCAAATAAAGCTACATATTTTTGAAGCATAATCTGGCTGATTGTCAAGTTTGCAGCCGTTGGAACAATATTTACATTGGTTAAAAATGCTGTTTTTTCTGCAGCAGTAATTGTCGATGTAATAGGGAAAATTGTACTTACAACAGTATTTGAATTTACAAAATCGATATTGGCGTCAATTGCTTTCTTGTAAGCATCTAAAGCCATAGCTTTGTCTCCTTTTATAAAAGCAGCTTCAGCTTTAATAAATTGAATTTCTGAATACGTCATTAAAGGGAAATTCGCTTTATCTCTAAAAATATATCTTCCCGGAGTTGTAATAGTTCCTGCAGTATACGTTCCATAAATATTTGGAATTCTGCTTACGTTTGTCGCAACTGTAGAAGCTGTAGTATTTAACGGGTTTCCATTAAAAGTATATTTACTCGGATCTGGATTTGTGGAAGATGCCGGAGCTAATTCAGATTGACCTACAGACGGTGCTAAAACTCTAGAGATTCTAGGATCTTTTGCGCCTCCAAAAAGAGTTCCGTCCATTGTTCTCACAGCAAAATCAGTTTGACGGTAAGTATTGAAGTTATTTCTTCCAGGACCGTAAAAATTGATGTCTGCAGCTACTGTTCCGTTGTATCTAATTAAAGCATTATCTGCATTAGAAGCCAATGATTTATCGCAGTACTCAATTACTTTATCTGGGTTGTACGAAGCTTTATTGATTTGATTGTTTAAGTTTCTAGCCAAAACTCCGTAAGCAAACTTAACCCATTTAGAGCGGTCTCCGCCGTACATTTTATCTCCTCCAGCAGTGTAAGTTTGAGAAACACTTCCGTCAGTGCGGTTTAAATCTATTAAACCTTCATTTAATAAACGAACCACTTCAGCATATACTTGTTCCTGAGGAACATAATCAAAAGAAAGACGCGAAGTAAAAACTTGGTCAAAATTAATTAATTCTGAATGATAATCTGTTGCAACCTGCCAAGTCCAAGCTCTAATTACTTTTGCAATACCAGTAATATCATGACGTTGTTCTGAAACTGCTTTTTCCTGTAATTTGGTTAAGTTTAAACCAATAGAAAAATAGGCCATTTTCCAGATTTCACCACCTGTATCACTATTTGATTGGTATCCAAAACGATCCCATTCACTTCCTACAGCACCAGCCGTAGCGGTACTGAAATTTTGAGTGTATCGTCCTAAACATCTGTTGTCAAATTGTAATCCGACAGCCATTTGCTGCTCGATTGGAGGCAGTAAAGCTGGTGCCGAAACATCAACAGGAAAACTTGGATTTACGTTTATATCTTCTAAGTCGTTGCAAGAAATCATTGTGGCTACAAGACCTAATGCGGCTATATATGTTTTAATATTTTTCATGGTCAATTAATTAAAGTCCGATTTTTAATCCTAAGTTCAAACCTCTAGGTGTAGAAACTACTCCAAAGTCAAAACCTGTTCCTCCAGCACCTCCAGTTGAAGCATTAGTTCCATTAACCGAAGGATCAGCTCCAGTATAATTTGTAATGATAAAAACATCGGTCATTGTTACATAAAGAGAAAGTGCGTTAATGAATGTTTTTTTCAATATTTCAGAAGGCATTTTATAGCTTAAAGTAATATCTCTCATTCTTAGCCAGTTGATGTCTTTTTCGACAAAATCAGCGTCGATAGCACCCGTTCTGTAATATTCGTTTTGAACACTTGGTCTTACCGGAATATTATTTTGTGTTGGAGTGGCTGAGTTTTCTAAACCATCTCTTAAAACACCTTTTACAATTCTTGTTTGTTCACGATCTAAAGTTTTAGTAGATAAACCGTTTTGGTACAAATAGAATTCAGTTGCATTATAAATATCGCCGCCTTTTCTAATGTCTAACAAGAATGATAAACTAAGATCTTTGTATGTAAACGTATTTTGTAATCCAAGCATAAAATCTGGATTTCTGTCTCCAATAATTTTGAAGTTTGGATCTTTTAAAGCATAACCGCTATTTGGATCAATTAAAGGCTCGCCGGCATTATTTCTCAAATAATCATTTCCTGTTAAAGTCGTTAACGGATTTCCAACTGTTACCCCGCCGCGGACATTTCCGTAAAGCCAAGTGTCTGAAACATAATATTCAGAAATAACAGAAGGAAGATTTAATAATTCAGAACGTGTTTTGCTGAAGTTAGCACTTACATTCCAAGAAAAATTATCTTTTTGTATTGGTGATGCGTTTAAAGTAATCTCTAAACCTTGGTTTTGTAAATCTCCGAAGTTTGCAGAAGTTACAACGAATCCTGTTCCGTAGCTTAAACGCATATTTCTTAGAATCGGATCAATTGTTTTTGTGCTGTAAACTGCAACATCTAATCCAACGCGGTTGTTAAAGAATTTTAATTCTGTACCCAATTCAAATGATTTACGGAATTCAGGTTTCAAATTCGCATTTGCTCCTGTAACACCATACGCATAACCACCGTCTGTAGTTAATTGCGGATTGAAAACGGGTTGTGCAGAATAAGGAGAAGGAATATTAGCTGCTTCTGCATAAGAAGCTCTTAATTTTCCATAAGAAAGTGTTTCTTTATTTTTCAATCCGTTTAAGTTTGTGAAAACAAAACTTGTTGAAACAGAAGGATAGAAAAACGGATCTGGTAATACAGAAGTCCAGTCTTCACGTCCAGTTAAAGTTAAATAAACAGTTTTGTCATAATCTAAACTCACCTCAGAAAAGAAACCAATAATTTTACTTTGAATAATTCTCTCTTGAGATCTTTGCGTTGTAGCATCAGTATTGTTGATAGAGTAGAAGTTAGGATCAAAGAAACGGCTTCCTGTTGTAGATAAAATTCTAAAATCATTATCATTGACTGAATTACCCACCATAAGTTTGGTATTGAATTTTCCGAATGATTTTTTAGCAGTAACCAATAAAGTAGTGTTTAAGTTACTAGTATTAGAATAGTATGATTCTATATAACCTCCTGGAGTAATTCCCGCAGCAGATTCTGGATGAATAGCTCTGTAACCTTGAGCAGAATTGACATCCCAGCCCACACGGCCAGTTAAGTTAAGCCAAGAAGTTGGGTCGTAAATTAATCCAACATTGGTAACAAAACGGTTGTTAAAATCTTCAGATAAGTTTTTGTTTACATCCCAGAACGGATTATCAGTTTCGGTATCTAAAACACCAGTCGTAATTTTTCTTCTCGTTCCGTCGGTATTTAAATAATTGCTTGCGTCATCATTTGCCGGCCATGTTAAAAGCGAAAGTAAATATCCTGCATCTCTTACACCTGGAATTTGTACAGCAGATCCAGCTCCTTTTGCTGCTTTTTGATTGTCTGATTTTGTAAAACTAAAACTAGCTTCAGATTTTAATTTTGAAGATAATTTTGCAGTAGCATTTAAATTAGCAGTCAAACGGCTGTAACCTGTATTCGGAACAACACCTTCTTGCTCTAAGTTTGAAAGAGATAATCGGTAAGAAGTAGTTTCTGTACCTGCTTCAAACGAAAGATTATGATTGGTTGAAACTGCAGTTTTGAAGAAATTTTCAACATTATTATAAAATTGAGTTCCCGGTTCGTAAGCCGTTCCAAATTGTCTTCTATAGTCTGGGTTGTTTACACCGTCAGAACCTCTTTGATATACTTTTTGAGTTTCTGGAAAACGGTATAAATTGTCGAATCGTGTATTAGTAGAATAAGTAAGTCTTCCAACGCCTTTTTTACCTTTTTTAGTAGTAATTACGATTGCACCATTTCCAGCCTGCATTCCATAAAGCGCTGCAGCCTCAGGTCCTTTTAAGATAACCACAGATTCAATATCGTCTGGGTTGATATCTGCACCTCTGTTGGTATAATCCTGCGTTCTGTTTGGAGCATTAGAAATAGTCAAAGCTTGATCCATTGTTTCGTTGCTTACCGGTAATCCGTCTACAACATATAAAGGAGAGTTGCTTCCACTAAGCGAATTTACTCCTCTTAACTGAATCGCTGCCGAAGCACCCGGAGCACCAGAAGTACTTGTTACATTTAAACCTGCAACACGACCTTGTAATGCAGTAGCAAAGTTAGGACGCTGTGTGTCTGCAATTTCTTTACCTTTTACTTCCTGAACAGCATATCCTAAAGAAGATTTATTGCGCACAATACCCATTGAACCCACAATTGTTACATTGTTTAATGTTTGTGCACTTTCAGAAATAACAATTTTTAAATCATTTCCGTTTACAATAACTTCTTTGTTGTTAAAACCGATGTAAGACACTTGAAGAACATCACCCTGACGTGCTTTTATCGTAAAAGTTCCATCAGATCCTGTAGAAGTTTGATCTTTAGATCCCTGCACTAAAATGTTTGCTCCCGGTAATGAGTTTCCACTACCATCTGTGACTTTACCTTTTACGGTTGAATTTTGGGAATAACCTGCGAGTATTCCGAAAAAGAAAAGTAAAAGAACTAAATACTTTTTTTTCATATTGGCTTAATTGTTTTGGTTAGAATGGCGAAATTTAGAAAATATTTTCAAATAAATGCGGGATTGTGTATTTTTTTTCAAAAAATTATTCAAATACCGCAAAATAACGCATAATTTAAGTGTTTATTTTTTCTGCTTTTACTTTTTAAGCTGTAAAATGCAAACTATTGCGGTTTTTTATGGAACATCCTCCTACAATTGAAATATTTGATATATTTGTGTTGAATTTTAACATTTTCAAAATATGCTGAAAGCCGAGAGACATAAATATATAATGACCAAGCTCATTGAAGAACAGAAAGTTGTCACCACAGATTTGGCTTTGGCTCTGGATTTGTCAGAAGATACAATTAGAAGAGATTTGAATGAATTGGATAGTAAAAAACAGCTGGAGAAGGTGTATGGCGGGGCTATTCAGGTAACAGAGAAATCTGTTGATCTTTTTAATATTGCAATCTCTGCTGAAGACGAAAAGAAAAAAATTGTAACTAAGGCATTGTCATTATTGCATGATGACCAAGTTATTATAATGAGCGGTGGAAGTACCAATTTGGTTTTTGCAAAATTAATTCCTTCAGATTTAAAAGCGACTATTTATACATACAGTTTACCAATCGCAATGCAATTGTCACAGCATCCAAATATTGATTTAATATTTATTGGCGGTAAAATGCAAAAAAACGCAATGGTTACAATTGGTATGGACGTAATTCAAGTTGTGTCTAAAATTAAAGCCGACATTTGTTTTATTGGCGCCAGTAGTATTAATATCAAACAAGGTCTTACGGAAGTTGGGTATGAGATCTCAATTGTTAAGAAAGCTATGATAGAAGCATCTGATAGAGTTGTTTCAATGTTTTCTTCAAATAAATTAAATACTAAAATGCCGCATGTTGTTTGCGATCTTAATCAATTAGACACTATCGTAACAGAATTGGATCCCGAAGATGCAAGGTTGGAAGAATATAAAAAATCAGGCGTTTTTATATTGTAGCTAACTTTTCGATTAGGTTTTTATGCATTATGTTGCGTTATTTTGATTTTATTTTGTTAAATCACGCAAAATAATGAAATCGGTTTGTTTTTTGTATATATTTGTTAAATTAAAGTTTGCCATTTGTATTAAAAAACAAAACTCATTCAATGCCCGATTCTTTCCAATTACAACAATTATCCGATTCCCTAGAAGGCACACTTTTGTATGATGATCTTCATAAGAAACTGTATGCAACAGATGCTTCTGCTTATAGAATTATGCCTGAAGCCGTTGCGATTCCTAAAACGGAAGAAGATATTGTAAAAATCATTCGCTTTGCTTCACAAAACAATATTTCAATAACACCAAGAACCGCAGGAACTTCTTTGGCGGGTCAAACCGTTGGAAACGGAATTATTGTAGACGTTTCTAAGCATTTTACTAGAATTGTTGCTTTTGATGCCGAAAAGAAAACCATAACAGTTCAGCCCGGAGTAATTCGAGATGAATTGAATTTATATTTAAAACCTCACGGATTATTTTTTAGTCCAACCACTTCAACCACAAACCGATGCATGATTGGCGGAATGGTGGGGAATAATTCATCAGGAACAACCTCAATTCGTTACGGCGTTACCCGCGATAAAATTGTAGCGCTAAAAACAGTTTTAAGTGACGGAAGTATTGCCGTTTTTAAGGATTTGACTTCGGCAGAATTTATAGAGAAGACCAAAGGCGATTCGCTCGAAAATAAAATTTACCAAACCATTTACAAGGAACTTTCGAATAAAGAAAATCAGGAAGAAATTAAGAGAGAATTTCCAAAACCTGAAATTCACCGAAGAAATACAGGTTATGCAATTGATGCATTATTGAAATCAGAACTTTTTTCAGGAACAGAAGATACAATCAACTTAGGGAAATTACTTTGCGGAAGCGAAGGAACTTTGGCATTTACAACCGAAATTACTTTAAAAGTTGATGATTTGCCGCCAGTAAACAATATTATGGTGGTAGCACATTTTCATACCATTCATGAAAGTTTAGAAGCGGTAGTTACAGCAATGAAACATCATTTATATACTTGCGAAATGATGGATGACACGATTTTAGATTGTACCAAAACGAATAGAGAACAATCAAAAAACCGATTTTTTATTGTGGGAGAACCAAAAGCAGTTATTATGCTTGAAGTAGGATCGCATATTAGTATGGAAGATGCCGAATTACAAGCCGATGCTTTGATTAAGGATCTTGAGGATAATAACTTTGGATATGCATTACCTAAAATTTACGGAGCCGATATAGATAAAGTAAATGAGGTTCGAAAAGCAGGTTTAGGACTTTTAGGAAGTATTGTAGGCGACGATAAAGCAGCCGATTCTATTGAAGATACGGCAGTTGAACTTAGTGATCTTCCAAATTATATTGCTGATTTTGCTGCGATGATGGAAAGACACGGGCAAAGCGCAATTTATTACGCTCATGCTGGAGCGGGAGAATTGCATTTACGTCCGAAGATAAATTTAAAAACAAAAGAAGGATTACACCAGTTTAGAAACATATCCACAGAAGTGGCTCATTTGGTGAAAAGATATAAAGGTTCGCTAAGCGGTGAACATGGTGACGGAATTTTAAGAGGCGAGTTTCTGCCTTTTATGATTGGTGACAAAAACTATGAACTGCTGAAACGAATAAAAAAAGCATTTGATCCTAACACCATTTTGAACGTTGGGAAAATTGTAAACGCTTCTAAAATGGATGAAAATCTTCGTTTCGAAGCGGGAAGGGTAGAACCGGAAATTAAAACCATTCAGGATTTCTCTGATAGTTTAGGAATTTTACGTGCTGCCGAAAAGTGCAACGGTTCTGGAGACTGTCGAAAATTACCTTCGGCGGGAGGAACTTTGTGTCCGAGTTATCGTGCTACTCGAAATGAAAAAGATACGACTCGTGCGAGAGCAAATGCACTAAGAGAATATTTAACCAATTCTGAAAAAGAAAATAAATTCGACCACGAAGAATTATATAAAGTATTTGAGTTGTGCGTGAGCTGTAAAGCCTGTGCCAGCGAATGCCCGAGTAATGTAGATGTAGCAACTTTAAAAGCCGAATTTTTATACCAATATCAAAAAGCAAATGGATTTTCTTTTCGCAATAAAATTTTTGCTTTCAACTCGAAATTGAATAAGTTGGGAAGTATTGCACCATCAATGACCAATTTTGTTGCCAATTTACCTTTGGTTAAAAAAAGCATGGGAATTGCTCCTGAAAGACAAGTACCGCTTTTGGCACCCAAAACTTTTAAAAAATGGTACGAAAAAAATAAAAAAGCAGCAGAAAATAATTCTTTTAAAAACGGAAAACTATACCTTTTTTGTGATGAGTTTACCAATTATTATGATGTTTCTGTAGGTATCGATGCCTATGAATTATTGACGGCTTTAGGTTACGAAGTAATAATTATAGATCACGAAGAAAGCGGAAGAGCCTTTTTATCAAAAGGTTTTCTCGAAGAAGCGCAGGAAATTGCCAATAAAAATGTGACTATTTTCAAAGATTTAATATCTGAAGATATTCCGTTAATCGGAATCGAACCATCGGCAATATTGACGTTTAGAGATGAATATCTCCGATTGGCAAAAGATAAAGAAAGTGCTGAAAGGCTGTCTAAAAATGTTTTTACTGTTGAAGAGTTTTTTAAAGCAGAAATTACAAAAGGAAAAATTCATTCTGGACAATTTTCGGATACAGCAAAAACGATAAAGATTCACGGACATTGTCATCAAAAGTCATTAAGCACCGTTGAAGCTTCTTTTGCAATGCTGAATGTACCTAAAAACAGTTCGGTTACAATTTATAATTCAGGATGCTGTGGAATGGCGGGTTCATTTGGTTATGAAAAAGAACATTACGAAATTAGTATGCAAATGGGAGAAGACACTTTGTTTCCAAAAATCAGAACAACGGAATCGACAACGGCAATTGCGGCTGCAGGAACCAGCTGCCGTCACCAGATTTTTGACGGGACAAATAGAAAAGCAATGCATCCCATAACAATTTTAAGAGATTGTTTGAAATAAGTTTTTCAAATTTGATCTTCTAACAGTTTAAAACAAGATTTTATGAAAAAAGCAATCTGCACTTTACTTCTGACACTCGTATTTTTTTCTGCAAAAGCGGCTAAAATTGATACGATTCAGGTTTTTAGTGCATCGATGAATAAGAACATAAAAACCTGTGTAATTGTTCCTGATGGATATAAAAAAAGCAAAAAGAAATTCCCAGTCGTGTACTTGCTTCATGGATACAGCGGGAATTATGCTACTTGGGTAAAAAGTTTTAAAGAAGTTGGTAAACAAGTTGATCAATACGGTTTTATTGCCATTGGCATTGATGGAAATTATTCAAGCTGGTATTTTGACAGTCCGATAGATCCTGCTTTCAAATACGAAACTTATGTTGTCAATGAATTAATTCCTTTTATAGATAAAAAGTACAAAACAGTTGCAACTCGCGAAGCTAGAGCCATAACAGGTTTAAGCATGGGCGGACATGGAGCTTTGTATTTGTCTTTTAAACATCAGGATGTATTTGGTGCAGCAGGAAGTATGAGCGGCGGTGTAGATTTTCGCCCGTTTCCCGAAAAGTGGGATATCAAAAAGCGACTTGGCTCTATAACCGAATTTCCTGATAATTGGGATAAAAATACGGTTACTAATATGCTTGACTTGGTAAAAGACAACCATTTGAAATTGATTATAGATTGCGGTGTAGATGATTTTTTTATTGATGTAAATCGCGAACTGAATAAAAAAATGCTGGAGTTAAAAATAAATCACGATTATATCGAACGCCCAGGACAGCATAATATAGAATATTGGGAAAACTCTTTAAAGTTTCAATTGTTGTTCTTTAATAATTTTTTCAATCAGAAAAATTAAAGTTAAGTAAGAGATTGTGTGTTGTGATGTTGTAAAATGAAAAAGAGCGCATATATTTTGGTTGGTTATCCTAACAGGTTTTCAAAACCTGTTAGGTTTTTTAGCCACGAATTAATCTAGCTAAATCTGTGTAAAAAAAACAGCCACTGATTAAAGGGATTAGAATGATTTTTGTTTGCCACTAATTACACGAATTTCCACAAATTAAAATCTGCTGAATCTGCGTGAGAAAAAAAAGGATAAAGAAAAAAACAGATTAAAGATAATTTAGCGAACATTGCGTAACTCTTTGCGATCTTTGCGGTTAACCTTTTCTAACAACAATATTATACACTAACTATCTTAAATAATAATTTATGAAAAGTCTAAAATTACTAATCCTAATACTACTGTTTCAAACGAAACTTTTCAGTCAGGAATCACCAAAAAGAGAAATGCGTGCCGCTTGGATATCGACCGTAGACAATATCGATTGGCCATCAAAACCGGGATTGTCAGACAAGCAGATGAAATCTGAAATGATTACCATTCTGGATAATTTACGATCTAATAATTTGAATACTGTTATTTTTCAAATTCGTCCAACTGCCGATGCGTATTACAAGTCGACAAAAGAACCGGCATCGCATTGGATAACAGGAATTCAAGGCGTTGCTCCAGGATTTGATCCGCTGCAAATGATGATTGATGAAGCTGGAAAAAGAGGGATGAATGTTCATGTCTGGCTAAATCCGTATCGTGTGCAAAAAGATACTGTTAAAGAAGTATTGGCTAAAACTCATTTGTATTTTAAGAAACCAGAATTATTTTTGACGTATGGAAAATCAAGATATTTTAATCCAGGGTACAAAGAAACCAGAGATTTTGTTGCTTCGGTAGTCGGTGAAATAGTTCGAAATTATGACATTCAAGCGATCCATATGGATGATTATTTTTATCCATACAAAATCGAGGGACAAGAGTTCCCAGATGAAAAAGCTTTTGCAAAAGAACCGCGACAATTTAGAGATAAAGACGACTGGCGAAGAGACAACGTCGATTTAATCATCAAACAAATTCGAGATACCATAATTGCTAATAAACCTGAAGTCGAATTCGGAATTTCACCTTTTGGCGTTTGGCGAAATATTGCAAAAGATTCAGATGGTTCTGATACCAGAGCAGGAGCTACTAATTATGACGATTTGTATGCTGATATCTTGAAATGGCAGAAAGAAAACTGGATAGATTATATTACACCGCAATTGTATTGGCACATTGGTTTTGACAGAGCTAATTTTGAAGTTTTAGCAAAATGGTGGGCAGCGCACAAATACGGAACTAATGTGTATATAGGTCACGGCGATTATAAAATTTCAAAAACGGCAAAAGAACCAGAATGGAGAAGTCCGGATCAAATTGTAAAACAGATTGAAATGATTCGCACGATGCCTCAAATAGATGGTTCGATGCATTTTACAGCAAATTCATTTCTTAAAAAAGGAGATACATTAAGAAATGCTCTTATCGAAAAACAATACAAGTATATTGCTTTAACGCCTGAAGCGAATAGGATTACGAGAATAAAACCGCAAGTGCCGACAAATGCTGTGATTGCACAAAAAGGAGATAATGCAACGCTTACATGGAAAGCAGGAATAAATGATAAGAAATATGTGGTTTATAAATTTCCAAAAGGAAAAATAACCGATTTTTCTAATCCAGCGAATATTTATTACGTAACAACAGCCGTAAAATTAGAGGTTTCAAATGCTGATTTAGAAAATTATGTTTATGCTGTTTCCGCTTTAAGTCAGACGCAAACGGAGAGTGCTCCAATCGAATTTATAAAGAAATAAAACAATGAGAAAAAATGTATTACTGATTGCTGTTTTTCTTATTTCGTTAAGTACGATACAAGCACAGAAATTTGAGTCGGCAAAAGTAGAACGAAACGAAGTTTACATTGATTCGATGATGACTCATGCGCTTGAAAAAGGTTTTTTTCCAGGAGCACAAATTATTGTAGGTACAGGAGATTTTAATCTGATATCCAAAAATTATGGTTACCATGATTATACTAAAAAACAATTAGTAAAAACGGACGATGTTTTCGATTTGGCTTCGATGTCTAAAGTTTTAGGTGCAACGCTTGTTACCATGCGTTTGGTTGGAGAAAATAAAATAAAGCTTACAGACCAAGTAGGCAACATTGTTCCGTTTTATAAAAATACAGCCATTGCCGATTTAACTCTTTTTGAACTATTAACGCATACTTCAGGATTAAAAGCAAGTATTACTTTTTATCAAAGTCTGCTTTCAACGCCTGACGGTTCTCCTTTATTGAGCGATAAAAAATCAGAGAATTATCCCGAATTGTTTGATACAATGTATGTAAACAAGAATATTGTTTATGATTCGAATTATCTTTCTTTTGTTCCTAAAGAAAATTGGATTCAGATTTATAAAAATATGTGGTTAAATCCTGAATTTTATAAAACGGTTTACGAGCAAATTTCGGTTGCAAACACTAATACAAGAGGGAAATATGTTTACAGTGATCTGAATTTGCTTTTGGTAAAACAAATGATCGAAGCAAAAACAGGAAAGAAACTGGATCAATTGACAAATGAAATTTATACAGAATTAGGCATTTCGAAAATTGGATATAATCCGCTCAAATGGACTTCGATAGAAAATGTAATGCCAACTGAACTAGACAATTTTTTTAGAAAGGACACTATTAAAGGATATGTTCATGATGAAGCGGCTGCTATTTTTAGCGGTGTTTCTGGAAATGCAGGTTTGTTTGCAAATGCAGAATCGATTGCTGTTATCTGCAAAATGCTAATGAACAATGGAAACTATAAAGGAAAACAAATCCTAAAAGCAAAAGTGGTAAAAGAATTTACAGATTCTCCTCTTGCCAAAGCGGGAATCTATCGCGGTATTGGTTTTGATAAACGAAAACCGGATGAGTTTTTTAAAGCGAATGATTTTGGACATACTGGTTTTACAGGAACTTTTTTCTTTATGAATTGTGATACTAACCGATTTTTGATTATTCTAACCAATCGCGTGAATCCAACAAGGACAAACAGGTTAATGTATAAAGATGATTTTAGTGCCAAAATTTGGAGACAAATCAATAAATAAAAGGTTAGCCGTCGATAAAATAGATTAAAATGGATTTTTGTTTGCCACTAATTACACAAATTTCCACGAATTAAATCTGCTTAATCTGGAAAATCTGCGTGAGAAAATACAGCCACAGATTGAAGGATTAAAATGATTTTTTTTGCCACGAATTACACTAATTTTCACTAATTAAATCTGCTTAATCTGCGTGAAATAAAAATAATTCGTGAAAATTAGTGTAATTAGTGGCAGATAAAGTGGCAAACAAAAGTAGTTTACAATGGGCAAGAATGTTTTTTGTATCTTTATTCATAGGATGAAATAGAAGTTTGGGTGTCAAACTTTTTTCTGAAAGAATAAAACAAAAGAGCTCAATCCTAAAAGTAACTATGATGACAGTAACTACAGAGCAGAATAATGAAGCGATAAAAAAGGTGTTACCCATTATTTTAGCGACTTCTATTTTTATGCAGATGCTGGATTCGACAATTTTGAATACTTCGCTGCCTTCTATTGCTAAAGATCTGCATGAGTCTCCGCTCGATATGCAAAATGCAATTATCAGTTATGTTTTAACACTGGCACTTTTTATGCCGGTAAGTGGTTTTCTATCGGATAAATTTGGCACGAAGAAGGTTTTTATTTTTGCTTTGTTTTTGTTCAGTCTTGGTTCTTTGTTTTGCTCTCTTTCTCAGAATTTGACACATTTAGTCTTGGCGCGAATCGTTCAAGGTGTCGGCGGAAGTTTGATGACACCCGTAGGAAAGCTGGCACTCATTAAAACATTTCCTAAAAAGGAATTACTTAAGGCGATGAACTTTGCCATAATCCCTGCTTTAATCGGACCGGTTTTAGGGCCTTTAGTAGGAGGTTATATGGTTGATTATTTGTCGTGGCATTGGATTTTTTTGATAAATATTCCGTTTGGACTTATTGGAATTATTCTAAGTTTGAAGTATATGCCCAATTATAAATCTAAGATAATCGATTTTGATTTAAAAGGCTTTTTCATCTTTGCGGCAGCTTCACTTTTATTGTCTATTTCGTTGGAATTATTTGGTAATACGGTTCGTGTTTCGCCGGTTTTAGTAATATTAATGTCGGGATTTTTAATGTTGTATTGGTATTATCGCCATGCGTCAAAAGACAATAATCCTATTTTTCCTTTAAATTTATTTCAAGTACGAACGTTTCGAGTAGGTATAGTTGGTAATTTGGCTACCCGTTTAGGGATTAGCTCAGTTCCGTTATTATTACCTATGATGATTCAGATTGCTTACGGACAATCGGCCGTTGTGTCTGGATGGATTGTGGCGCCTATGGCTCTGACCGCCATGTTTGGAAAATCGGCGGTGATTGGTATTTTGAACCGATTTGGTTATCGAAAAACGTTAATGGTGAATACTTTTATTATTGGTGTTTTAATTTGTTGCATGGCTATTCCATCTGTTCATACTTCGATATATTGGTATGTTCCTATTATTGCGGTATTGGGTTTCTTTAACTCGATACAGTTTACTTCGATGAATTCTATTTCTATTGCCGATTTAAGGCAATATCATACGAGCAGCGGTAATTCATTAATTTCGGTAAATCAGCAATTGGCGATTGGGTTTGGTATCGCTTTTGGATTGCTGGTTCTTAAAATTTTTCAAGGTGATGTAAAACTTATTCATAACGAAATTCATAATGCATTTAGATACACTTTTCTAGTGGTAGGTTCTTTAACTATTTTATCTGGATTGGTTTTTAGAAGACTGCATTTTAAAGATGGTGACAATTTGAAACCAGCCGATTAATACTAAATAAAAGCCTGTAGATTTTTAGTTTACAGGCTTTTTTAAATTTGAGAACAATTTTGTTTAACTGCCGGATTTAATAAAATTCAGATAACTTTCTTCTGATTCAAAATAAGCGACATTTCCTTCTTCGTTTAACGAAATAATATAAGCGGAAGCTTTATCCACTTTTTTACCAGTATGCGGATCTATGGCTGTTCGAACGCTTTCTTCGTTTGAAATTCGTTCTACACACATATTGCAGCAGCCGTAATACATTTTTCCTTCAAACGGAACTTCCATTTGTTTTTTGCCCATATGAATGTTGTTTACCATGCAGACTTCATCATTAGTTACATGAATTCCTTTTGGTGCAGCAAAGGTTTTTTTTACAGGTAGTTCAATGCTTTTTTGCGCAATAGTTTCTTGTTTTTTCTCTTGTTTTTGACATGATGCGATTACCAGAGCTATTGCTCCGATAATAAGGTATTTATTTACTCTTTTCATTTTTTTGTTTTTTAATATTTGTTCCTTCTAGTATTTCTTCAGTAGCTTTCATTAGTATTTTATCTTCTTCATTTAGTTCACCAAAAACTTCAACTTGATCGGCTAAAGCACGCCCTTTGGTTACGGGAATATTTTTAGTCAGACTGTTTTCAATTCGAATTACATAAACGCCTGTATTACTTTCTACCAATGCTGTTTTGGGTACAAAAAAAGTAGCTTCATTTGCCTGCAGCGGAAGCATTGCTTCTGCAACCATTAATGGTTTTAGCTCTTTATGAGCCTGCATAATATCGGCTTCAATTTTCTCAGAACGAAGCTTGAAATCTAAAACTCCCGATTTACGTGAAATTTTCGCCATATATTTTTTATTAGGAATAGAATTTATCTTAAAATGTATAGAATCTCCCAATTTTAAATACGGTGTATTGGCTTCTGGTATAGAAAGTGAAATACGCAGTTTTTTGTTGTCTTGTATCACTAACAAAGGTTTGTCTGAACCTTTACCCATCGGTCCTACATACGAACCTAAATCTACATTTCGTTCCGCAACAATTCCGTTAAACGGCGCTCTGATTATCAAATAATCGTTCATGACTTGTATTTCCTGATAAGCTGATTTTGCGGCTTCGAGTTGTGCTTGATCAGATAGTTTTCGAGCTGTTATTTGATCTAATGCATCTTTTGCAATTGCACCTTTTGTTTCATTAGCCTTAAACATTCTGTCATAATTTGATTTTGTTGCAATATATATAGCTTCCTGCGCTTTCCATTTTGATTTAGCAGCAGCCAATTGTGCTTGAATTTCGGGTGCTTCCAAAACCATGATAACTTGCCCCGCAGTAACTGTTGAACCAATATCTACTGACATCTTTTTTACATAACTATTGACTTTTGCATAAATAGAAGTTTCTCGATCAGAGATTAATTCGCCTGCAAGTTTTAAGGGAACTAATGGATTGCTTTTCTTTATAGAAATAGTTTCAAAACTTTGCATCATCATTGGCATTGCTGCCATTTTTTCTTCTTTTTGAGGTGTTGAATTGCACGATGCAAATACAATTCCTATTAAGATATAATATACTATTTTCATGATTTATTTTTCTAATGTTATATAATGAATGCTGTTTTCGTCTTCAGGATCTAGTGAAGAGGATTGTGTAGATGTTTTGTTTTGTATCCATACAAATACTAATGGTAACAGAAGCAATACACTAAATGAAGAGGCAATAAGTCCTCCAATTACAGCTCTTCCTAAAGGAGCAACTTGGTCACCGCCTTCGCCATGTCCAATTGCCATTGGAAGCATCCCTGCAATCATAGCTAATGTTGTCATGATAATAGGGCGAATACGTAATGATGCTGCCTGAATGGCTGAACTTAGAGCATCGCCGTTTTGTAAACGAAGCGATTCTGCATTACTAATTAATAATACTGCATTTGCAATTGATACTCCCACAGACATAATGATTCCCATATACGATTGCAGGTTTAATGTCGATCCCGTAAGTTTCATTAAAAGCAATGAACCTAAAATTACAAATGGTACTGTTGTTAAAATAACCAACGATACTTTGAAAGATTGAAAATTGGCAGTCAGCATTAAGAAGATAACAATAACGGCGATTAGTAATCCTGTTGCTAAACTGTTCATCGTTTCATCAAGTACAGGAACCATTCCAGATACTTGAATATTTACTCCTTTTGGTAATTCTCCAAGAGATTCTATTGCAGCTTGTACATCTTTTTGAGCGCGGCCAAGATCTGCATCATGAATATTTGCTGTTACTGGAGTGTAAGCCATTGTTCCAAGGTTATAACTTTCGCCCAACACTTTGGTTGGTGTAATTGTGGCAACATCACCAAGAACTGGGCGGTCTGAATTTTTTCCTAACGGAACATTCATTAGCTCATCTTTGGTATTTAGAATATTTTGCGGCGTTTGTACTTGCACATCATAGGCGATTCCCATCATTCCGCCAACCCACATATTTTTGCTGGTATAACGAGAAGAGGCGGTGATTGGAACTAACGAACGCGCGATGTCTTGCGCATCAATTCCTAATTGAGCAGCTCTTACACGATCAATATTAATATCAAAAGCAGGATAGTTTAAAGACTGCGGAATTTGTTGATCTCGCAAATAGTCAATTTCTTTTAGTTTAGCCAAAAGTTTATTGGCATACATAACGTTCATCTTTTTCATCATTCCCGAAAAACGAATTTCGATAGGCGTATTGGTTCCTTGACTTAGTATTTTTTCGGTAAGTTCTATTGGTTCGAAAGAAAAATGCAATTCGGGCATTTTCTCTTTCATATGTTTACGGATGATTTCTTTTAAAGCATTGGTATTTCCATCATAATCTTTTAGTGCAATTTGCATTAATGCTTCGTGCGGACCTGCATTGTATAAGTAAATAGGACTTACTGCAAACGAAGACGGATGTTGTCCAATAAACACAGATGAAATGCTAATGTGCTCTTTGCCAATAACGGTTTCGAGTTCTTTTAAAACTTGCTTTATTTTTAGTTCTGTTTTTTCAATTCGAGTGCCTTCAGGGGCTTTTATACGAACTTGAAACTGACTTGAATTTACGGTTGGCAATACATCTTTTCCTGTAATGTTGTACATTAAGAATACACTAAGCACGGCAATAATGAAACTTGCAATTAATATTGGTTTTCGCTTTGGCATGATAGATTGTAAGAACTTTACAAAACGATTTTTAAAACCATCAAATTTGTCTTCTTTGTGCGTGTGGTTTTCATTGCTTTTCATTAACCAGTTTGCCAATACAGGAACAAATGTCTGCGATAGAATAAAGGAGAATATCATCGAAAAACCAATTGCCAATGCTAATGGCATAAACAAGGAACCTGGTATGCCGGTCATCATAAATGCTGGCGCAAATACAGCAAGAATACATAATAAAATCAATAGTTTAGGAAATGCAATTTCTTTACAAGCATCTAAGATTGCTTTGGATTTTGTTTTTCCCATTGCTAAATGCTGATGGATATTTTCGATCGTAACCGTACTCTCATCAACCAAAATACCTATGGCTAATGCTAATCCAGATAATGACATAATATTGATACTTTGTCCAAATAATTTTAGGAATAATACTCCCGATATGATTGAAATTGGAATTGTAAGTACCACTATTAACGCGGCTCTTTTGTCATTTAAAAATAATAATACCATTAATCCCGTTAACACGGCACCCAAAACGCCTTCGGTAATTAAACTTTTTACGGCATTAATTACATAAACAGATTGATCAAATTCATAGGAAATAGTTACATCATCTGGTAAATTGTTCTGAATGGCGGGTATCGCTTTTTTAAGATTTTTTACGACTTCCCAAGTCGAGGCATTTCCAGATTTTGCGATGTTAATATATACGGATCTTGTGCCATTAATAAGTGCATAACCAGTCGTAATATCGGCACCGTCTTTTACAGTTGCTACATCACGAATGTAAACGTTATCGACTCCTCCTTTAAAAATTGGAATATTACCAAAATCCGCTACTTCTTTTATCGTATTGTTAGTAGGCGTTAAGTAATTAATGTCGTTAACATAAATATTTCCTGATGGCGATGTGATATTATTCCTGCTGATCGATTCAACAATTTGCTCAGGAGTTAATTGATGTGTACGCAGTTTATTAGGATCAATGTTAATTTCGATAGTTCTCGGGCTTCCGCCAAATGGAGGTGCCGTTGTTAATCCCGGAATCTTAATTAAAAATGGTCGTGCCGTAAAATTGGCAATATCCTGCAGTTCATTATTCGTTTTCGAATTACTTTTAAAAACCAATTGTCCAACTGGCTGTGAAGAGGCATCAAATCGAATAATAAATGGGGGCGGAGCACCTGGCGGTAAAAATACCTGCGAACGATTAGAAAGTGCATTAATTTCGGCAATTGCCTGTCCCATATCAGTACCTTCATAAAAATTAATTTTCATTAAGGTAAGTCCTTGAGTGTTTTTAGTTTCAATACTTTCGATTCCGCTTGTAAACAGCATCATGTTTACATACATTTTTGTAAAATAACCTTCCATTTGTTGTGGCGTATAACCATTAAATGAATGGGCGATGTATACGACAGGAAGATTCATGTCGGGTAAAATATCGACTTTAATTTCTTTAGCAGCTTTAATCCCGAAGAATAAAAGCCCCAGCACTATCACCATAATAGAGATAGGCTTGCGCAAGGCAAAACGTATTAAGTTCATAATTTTCGGGTTTATTGTATTTCGTTGAGTAAAATGTTTAAGTCGCCAGCAGCTGCAGCTTTAATCCATAAGGCCTGCCAAATATTGTTTTGAGCAATTTCGTATTCAATTTCTGCTCTGTTCAATGTGTAGAAAGATTGCGTTAAATCTACAATAGTGGTAAGTCCATTTTGATACAAAGCCGAATGTTGACGATAGGCATCTGCAGCAGCAGTAACTTGTGTTTTACTTTGCTCAAAAGTGGCGTAGGCATTTTTCAGCTTATCGTTGGCCAATTTTTGCTGCGCTGTTAATTCTTGACTCATATATTCATATTCATTCTGTAAAGACTGCGTTATGAATTTTTGTTCCCGTTTTTTAGAAGACTGACGGTATAGATTTGTCAGGTTCCAGCTTAGGTTTATTCCAACAAGATAATTACTGCGGTCTATTCCCACGGCATCAAGATAAGATCGATTAAAAGCCGAATTGTCTTGTACATAATTCCATTCAAAACCAGAGCCGCGTCCTTGCATTACTCCAAATGCAGAGATGCTTGGCAGACCAAGAGCTGTTTGCAGTTTCTCTTGATTCTCACTTTTTAAAATCGCGCTTTGCTGCCATTCTAATATGGGGTGTTTGCTAAGTTCTACAGTCGATTCTAAAAGTGAGACAGGTGTTGTAGTTGTAAAAAGGCTGTCGAGTTTATAAGTTTGATAGTCTTCGCCTAACATTACCGCCAGCGATTTAGACTGGTCGAGTTCCATATCGTACGCTTTTATAACTGCTGCCTTTGTGTTGGCAACTTCAGCTTTGGCTAACGAATAATCGACTTCTGGAAGTAAACCGCTTTCAGTACGGCTTTGCGTAGTAGTTTCTACAACTAGAGCACGATCAAGATTTTTTTCTTGAACGTATTTAATACGCTGGGCGGCGAGAAGGTTTAAGTATGCTGCACCCACTTTTACTTGATGCTGGAATTTTACCTGATCCAGATCTTTTTGTGCCTTATTTTCATCGGCTTTGGCAATTCCTATTTGGTTTTTAATTTTACCAAAAGTGAATAAATTCCAATTGATATTAGCGAGATAAAGAGAACCAAAAGCGGCATTCCAGTTTTGATCGGGTAATGGCATAGACGTTGCAGCGCTGCCCAATCCTCCAAAACTGTACATTGGCCCGTTTATGGCATTTATAGTACCATAACTTTGCTGCGCCATTACCGTAAAGTCTGGTAAATAAGTGCTTTTTTGATAAGAGATATTTTCTTTGGCAGCTTTTACAACTGCTTCTTTAGCTTTTATTTTTTCAAAATTCTGAATCGAACGTTCAAGAGCATTAGATAATGTTACCGTTTGTGCAAGCAGATTTTCTGAGACAAAACTGAACACTATCAATGCAAAGCATTGCATTTTCATGATGTGTATTTAAAAATTAGACAATAGAAATCTGACAACATTTCTTTGAAAAATGCTGCAGTTTATTCAATTGCTAAAAATCAAATTCGGTAAACGCAGTAAAAAATATAAAGAGGATTGCTCTTTAGAGGAATAAATGCACTAAAAAAATAGTGTGGTTTATTTACTTTAGGTAATAGAAGACCAAGTATTGTCTCGTGAATCGAAACAGGTACTGGCAGATCTAAAGTTTTAAAAGCAACATCTTTAACAACTTTTTGGTGTGCTTTTTCAGTAATTTGGTTCAGCTGTGTTTTATGTTTACAGCAGTTTTTGCTTTTTGGTAAATTTTTTGCAGCACATTTTGGACATATTTTTCCTGTATGCGCGCCCGAAAAAAGACTTGTTTCCTGCTTTACTCCTTTACAAAAATGAGTGATCGTGGTAAAGCCTGACGACATTACCAGATAAAAAACCGAAAGAAGTATGAGAAGTGCTTTTTTCATAATTAACTGCAAAGTTGAAGATATTAAGGGATAAACAATTGTATAATTTTGGAAGAATTTTGTAAAATTTACGAACTGTATTTGCCGCTTTTTTTATTCTGTTGTTTCCAGTTTTTCTGGTTTCAAGTTATAACTTGAAACATCTTATTTTCTGTTTAGCTGTTTGATTTTATTAATTTTGAGAATCATGGCTGTAACAATTATAGATTGTTTTTTTAAAACTGAATTTAGGAGTTGGTTACAGAAATAGAAAATTTAGAAACAAGCATATTTATTTACGTCGTAAGATTTATTTTAAAATAATGAAAGAGCCTTATCTAGAATAGTTAGGGCTTTTTTTGTAGAAAATGATTTGCGAATAGTTGAGGTTTTTGTGTAGAACTTATATGCACCTTAAAAATAAATCAGAGTTATGAATTTAATTAAAAAAGGGTTTATTCTATTGTTTAGTGTCGCTGCAATGCAAACTTTAAGGGCACAACCTGCGCCGCCGCCTTATACAATGGGATTTATTCCGGCATCGATTACAGAGGGAGATTTTGCTTTTCCGATATATGATAAATGGCATTTAAGCGGTCAAGCCGATTTTCAATTGGTAACGCAAGGTGCTTATACCAACAAGAATCCGTATGAATATACGCAGCGTGTTGTAGTAAGACCATGGATTGTATATTCAGGTTTTGAAAATATGAAATTTTGGCTTGGTTACGCGCACAATCAAAAATATGAGGTTGAAGAAGCAGGAAACTACGAAACACTAGAGCAAAGACTTATATTAATGGGGACTTTTTCGCAGAATATGCCAAAAGGAACAATCTTTGAACAAGTGCGATTTGAAACTAAATTTTTTGATGACCGAAACGGAGTTCATCGAGTAATTCCGCGATTAAGAGCAAGATTTGGAGTGAATCACTTTCTGCGCCAAACGAAAGAAAAACCGCTGTTTGTTGCGCCAAATATTGGTTACTATGCAGAGCTGATGCTTAAGTTTGCACCAAAAGATTATGCCAACGAGAATTTTGATATTTTTAGAATGTCAGTTTACTATACAGCAGGGATTTCAAAAAACCTGCACTTTCTAGCTGGAGTTATCGGACAGATGCAGCTGCGCACAAACGGAACTCAATTTGATGTTTATTATGGACCTGTCGTGTCAATGAAATATAGCATAAGACCTAAAGAAAGAGAAACTTTTGATAGTGTTGACGGAGGTGCAGATTAAAAACTACGAGTTTAACTGCCGCTTTTATAGAGGTTTAAATAAGAATAAAAAAAGGGAACAGTCTGTTTGACTATTCCCTTTTTTAAAATTGAATACCTAAAATTATTTTACTCTAAAAGTAACTCTTCTTACTAGTTTTCTAGCTCCATCAGAATCTTTGTTTACTGAAGTGTCTTCACCAGCTCCAATAACATTTAATCTTGAAGGATTAATATTAGCTTTTATCAATGTGTTTTTTACATTGTTTGCTCTTGCAGTTGATAATTTATCATTGTGAGCAGATTTACCAATTTCGTCTGCGTGCCCAATAATGTCAACTGAAGCAGTAGGATTGTTTCTTAAATAAGTTAAGATAAAATCGATACCTTCTGTAGAAACATTTGTTGGCGTAGATTTTCCAAAATCAAAATAAGTACAAACGTAGTTGCTGTTGATTAAGTTTTTAACCAATTCATTGTTGTTTAAAATTGGCGATTTATCAGTGTTGCTTCCGTAAGTTTTTAATAAATAGCTTTCTAATTCGTCAGGAACATTGTTGTTGTTTACATCAATAGATTTTCCTTTAGTGTTAACCATTACACCAGAAATTGTGTTTGGCTCTTCGTCTAAATAATCCGGCACACCATCTTTGTCTGTATCCAGCATAGAAGTTTCGATGTCAGTAATTCTTTGTTTCAATTCATCAATCTCAGATCCGTTATCGATTACCCAGTCAGCATGTTTTTCATTTTTACCTAAATAAACCGTTACACCAACAGTTCCGTTAAAAATGATTCCTGAAAAACCTCTAGAATTAGAAGGCGTTGCAGCATCAAAAGTTACGTTTTGAGATGCGTTAAGGATAGTTGTAAAATCTCCAGTTAAAGCAACTCTGTTTGATAATTTAATTTGACCAGTAATACCAGCCATGAAGTTACCCATTCTGTCTTTTACAGCCGAATTTTCGTCTTCTAATTGTGCCAATCCAAAACCAGCATGACCAAGTAAACCAATCGTGTTAGTCCATGTTTCAAAATTCATGATACGACCTAAGTTAGCTACAGCCTGAATGTCTGCTCTGTAATATTTAGTATCAAAATCTATAGAATTGTTTTTTCCTGTAAAACTGTTGTAACCAAAATCAGCTTTAAGACCAAATTTGTTATTAAACATATATCTAACTCCTAAATCTACTACATAAGGACTTGGTGTAGAAGTGAAATAGTTTGCAGACATAGGTCTTTGTGGTTTATTAAATCCTCCTCCTAATTCAATAGACCATTTATTGAAGTCATTTTTCGTTGTTTTCTCAGTTTTAGTCTGAGCACTTACAGTTGTTATTGCAGAAGCAAACAAGAAAGTAATTATGAATCTTTTCATTTTCATTAATTTTTTAAAATTTTCGGCAAAACTAAAAGACAATGTTGGTTCCAAAAAATGGGCAGTAAAAATTGAAGAGGATTTAAGAGCAAAACAAGCTGGAAGATGAAATTAATTTGAAAAATAAAAATCACTTATTCAGTTTGTTAGGGCTGATGTTTGAGAAATGTTATTTTTTTTCATTTTTTTTGCTGCGGCAAGTTTTTTGGAATAACAGAATTATTGGTTCGCTTCTTTCTATAGAAGATCTATAATTGTTTGTTGGGGCTTAACATTTTTTTATCGATTTTTATGAAAAAGCTATTCATAAAAATGAGTAATTTTGTAGAACAAATTCTACAATAACTGTGATAATGTTCTACGTAGAATTTTATTAAATCAAACTACTTTCGCAGTTGATTTAAAATAAAAATTAAATATTTTCAAAAAAAGTGAATTAAAATATGTAACTTGTTAAGGACATATTTTTTCAATTAAAAGACTCCCCAAATCTTTTAAATATTTATTGGTGATAATAGTTTATGCTGGTTTTACAAGGCTGTACTTTATTTTTTGTATAAAGCGGTTTTGATTTAACAGATAAGTATTGTCGTCTGAGAATTAAAATAGGAAGTCCTGATTTAAGATCTAAAAAATAATAATTATTTAAGTTGTAGTACATCATTCATGATGGTATTGTAGTAACCTAGTATTAAAACAATTTTATGAGTTAATGATTTTATAACTCATTAATTTTTTTATCATTTTAAAATCTAAAATTTTGGTTAGAAAGAATTCCTTGAATAATACATTTAGTTTATTAAAGCTAAAATTCAAACATAGAAAAATAATTCACTATACTTTATTGGTATGTATTATTTTGCTGCAGATAATTGCCATTGTTATTTGGAACAATGAAACTTCAAATGAATCTGAAATGTCAAAAGCATTGAGTTCTATGAATTCTATGAATAAGATTTCGAGTTTCACGAGCAAAATAAATAATTCGTTTTTAAATTCTCAAAAAAACTTTACTAATTATAGGGCCAATAAGAATAAGGCTTCTTTAGAGCAGTATACTGCATCGTTAAATGAAATAAGCCGATTGCTTGACAGCTTGAGTTTATTGACTAAAAACAATAAAGAGTTTGAGAAAATTCTGTTGGAGAAAAAACATTCAGAATCGAATATTCAAACTTTAAAATCGGAGATCGATTCTATTATTAGTTTACAGCATAATCCTGATAAAAATAGTGTTTCGAACGTGTTCAAATTAAATAAGTTTGAATACAAGAAAATTTTAGACAGTATTAAAACAGATACTTATACAAAAGTCGACAGTGTTTCTAAAAAAGGATTGTTTTCAAGACTAGGAGCGGCATTGGCTGGAAAAACTGATGTACAGAAAGAACAGTTAAATGTTACTGTTACAATGAAGTACAAAGATAAAGTAGTCACTGGCAGTATTGAAGATCAAATCGCTAATTTGTTTACTACAACAAATAACTACTACGAAGGGCAGTTTAAAAATTTGAAAAAACATTTTGAAAGTTTAAAAAATCAAGATTCGAAATTAACGGAGCTTAATAATAAACTATTGGCTTTAGAGAGCGAAATAATGCCGGTTTATAATAAGTCATTAAGCGCTCTTCAGGACAGTACTCAAAAACAGCTGCAGAATCAGTATGATTCGAATAAAATTGCCAGAAGTTATACACTTGCAGTCTTGATTGTTTTAATGCTTATCATATCGATTACCATTTTCTACTTTACTAGAATGGCATTTCAATATGAAAAACGATTGACAATTGCTCAAGCTCAAATTAAAGAAAGTTTGAACTTTAAAAATAGAATTATGGGAATGATCAGTCATGAAATCAGATCTCCGCTGAGTTGAATTTCTATTTACAGTAAAATGATCAGTTCTTCGATAAAAGATGCCGAAATAAAAGAAACTTTTCAATCTATTCAATTTACAACAAATTCGCTGCTTTTGTTAGCGAACCAAATTTTAGAGTATTCTAAAGATGAAAATCGTTTACTGAAATTAAACAATAATAATTTTCAGTTAAAAACAGAGATAAATCAGATTGTTTCGTCAATGGGATCGTTAGTTGAAAGCAAAGGAAACAAAATTGCAGTTTCATCAAATTTAGCTGATTATGAAGTTTTTTCGGATGCAGTAAAAATTCATCAGCTTTTTTATAACATAATTGGTAACGCCAATAAATTTACAAAAGAAGGACTCATAGCGATTGCAATAGATGCTGAAAAAACTGGAGACAAAAAGCTTAACTTAAAAGTAGCGATTCAGGATAATGGAAGCGGAATTTCTGAAAATGATTTGAAGAATATTTTTGAACTTTATTATCAAGGAACAGTTTCTGGAAAAGTAAATGATTTAGGAGTTGGTTTAGGTTTGAATCTTTGTAAAGAAATTGTTGAATTATTTGGCGGGGCAATACATGTTGAAAGCAAGCAAGGAAATGGGACGAAAGTTAGTTTCAATTTGATTTTAAATTTAGTTTAAAAGGCAAATAAAAAAATCGTCGATAGGTGTTTTGCATACCGATGGTTGATAAGTAAAGAACCAAATCTACTAAAAAAATAATTTATTCAAATACAAATGAAATCATCAAATAGCTATAGTTTTTTAATTGCCGATGATCATAGTGTGGTTAGACAAGGAGTTTCTCTAATTATAAAAGAGTTGTTTTTAAATGCATCAATTTATATGGCGGGGAATTTTAAAGATATATTTAGTAAACTGAATGAAGTTAAGATCGATTTATTGATTTTAGATGTAAACTTTCCAGATGGTAACAGTATAAATGTATTGTCTGAAATAAAAGCAATTCAGCCTGATATTAAAATCTTAATATTTTCAGCTTATGACGAAAATATTTATGCAATGCGATATCTAAATGCTGGAGCATCTGGTTATTTAAATAAAGAAACTTCTGAAGAGGAAATGAAAAATGCCATCAATTCGATGATGCTTTCTGGAAAATATCTTACTCAGAATGTTAAAGACAGGATTCTAGATTCGTACATTACTAAAAAGCCGACAAATCCGCTGGATCTTTTGTCGAATAGAGAAATTGAGGTGGCACAATTGCTAATAAAAGGATACGGAAATCTAGAAATTTTAGAATTGTTGAACATAAAAAAAACGACAGTAAGTACTTTTAAAAACAGAATTTTTGAAAAGCTGGAGATTGATAATCTAGCTGATTTAATTCGGTTTTTTCAATTGTATTATGACGAATAGCTAATATTCAATTATTTAGATATTACAAAGTATTAATAAAAACAGGGATTTTTAAATCCCTGTTTTTTTTTGCAGAAAAGTTTCGATTTAAGAAGTGTTTTCCTTGTAGAAATAATTCTACAAGAGAGTGGTCAATATTCTATAAGCTATTGATTTTATTGGGAGTATTTTTGTATTGTCAGGAAGAGATAAGAGAATTTGAGAATAAAAAAAGACAATATTGAAAAGTATTTTTTGAAATTATTTACACCCAATTTTCTGTTTTTTAATAATGATTTTTTTGATGCTGGCAGTATTGTTTATGTTTTTTGGAATTTAACATTTAAGTCAATTTTGTTTTTGGAGAACAGCCGTTTGATCAACATTGAGTTGTTCATTTAATTAAAGAAAATTAGAATTGACGATCTAAGAATTTAGGGGAGAGAGAATGTGTGTGTGATATGAATTGAATGAATTTCGTTGTGGTAATTGAATTCAAGAAATCTCTCCTTTCAATTTTTTTTTATGCTGTGAAGTTTTTTATGATGTTATAGGATGCGGTTTTTAACTTGATTAGATTTTTTTTAAGAAAAATTTGATTGTAAAAATGTAATGATGATGATAAAGAAAAGAGCACTTATATATGGTAATCAAAAATGTTTTTCAAAATTTTTAAAATGCAAATTTCAAGATGTTTTGATGCTTGATATCTGTAGAGATTTCAGGAGCTTAAATGACGAATTAGATGTTTATGCAGCAATTGTATTTGTTGTTTACACAGAAGAAGAGTTTCTTGATTTTTTAAGAGTGTACGGAAAAGGAATTCCGCTGGTTGTTTGTTCTTTTAATAAACGAATATCAAATATATTGATTGATTTGGATGATGTTTTCTTACTTGATACTTCAAATGTACGATCACAAATATTAAATCAGTTAAATCTTCATTTTGAAGAAACCATACTTAATACCCAAATGCCTTACTGTTGACTAAAAAGAAACTGTAATCAGGTTTTTATTAGTCATAAACTACTAAATACTAGATCATGGAATTCGACTTTTATAAAGCAAGAAAAAATAAAACAATTAATGAGTTGAAATCTAAATTGTTTGATGAAATGGAAGATGCGCTTTTTGTTCTGACGATTTCGCCGCAAAATGATTGTGCTTTGCCTTTTGTTACTGATTCTGCATATAGAATGTTTGAAATTTTACCTGATGAATTGTTTACCAATACCATGTTTTCTGTTTATGACAGAGTTCATAAAGAGGACAGGAACTCAGTAAGGAAGTCTTTAATTGATTCTTTAAAAAAGGGAAAAAAATGGAACTCGGTTTTCAGAGTGCAATTGCCTATGAAAGGTTTGTGCTGGTTTAAGGTTTCATCAAAAAAAGAAACAAACAGCGATGGAACATTGGTTTTATATGGAAGAATTGCTGATGTAACAGAGTTAAAAACATTAGAATCGAAACTTAAAATTTCTGAGGAACGTTTCAAATTTGCTCTCGAAACTTCGACTTCTGGGGTTTGGAACTGGGATATTAAAGAGAATACAGTTTTTTACTCGCCGCAGTCTATAAGAATACTTGAATTAGAATCTGCAGAAAATATGGATTCTCCAGAACGATGGAATGAAATTATTCATCCAGAAGATCTCGAAAAATATTATACGGCTTTACATAATCACTTTGAAAACAAAACGCCTTTTTATGAAAATTTTCATCGTGTATTGACCTTAAATGGAAGTTACAAATGGATTTTAAACAGAGGTAAAGTAATTCAGCGTGATGAAAATGGTAAACCGTTGAAAGTAATTGGAACACATACTGATATTTCATCGCAAAAAAGAAAAGAATTGGAGCTGCAGGAAAGAATGGAGCTTTTTAGTGAAAAGAATGACAGACTGCTGAATTTTTCGCACATAGCATCTCATAATCTGAATTCGCATGCAGGAAATTTTAAACTGCTTCTGGATATGATTGATTTAGAAGAAAATTTTGCCGAGAAGCGTGAAACAATAAAGTATCTGCGAATGGTTTCAAATGATTTAAATCGAACAATTGAAGATCTATCGCAAATCGTCAACATTCAAAATAATACAGAAATTGCTGTAGAACCCTTGAATTTGAATACTTATTTAAACAGGGTGCTTAACATTGTCAGTGCTTACAGCCATCGAAATAATGCGACAATTATAAACAATATCCCAGAAGATGCTGTGATTAATTTTAATCCTGCTTATCTCGAAAGCGTATTGCAAAATTTATGTACGAACGCCATAAAATATGCGAATCCAGATAAATTTTTGGTAATCGAATTTAACTTTTTCATAGAAAATGAGAAAAAGGTATTGACGATAAAGGATAATGGTTTGGGAATCGATCTTAAAAAATACGGTCATTTATTATTTGGGATGTATAAAACATTTCATAAGCACGAAAAGGCAAATGGAATTGGCTTATACATTACAAAAAACCAGATTGAATCAATGAACGGAAGGGTTACAGTTGAAAGTCAGGTAGGAAAAGGAACAACTTTTAAAATCATTTTTAACGATTAATTAAAAGTGATTTACAATTTAAATTTATTAGCAACAAAGAGAAAAGATTAGTTTTTAAAATGGAAAAATTTGTAATTAATAAAAAAACAAATGGAGAATTTCAGTTTGATTTTATAGACAATAAAGGAAAGGTTATTTTGAGCAGCGGAGTTTATACAAGAAAATTAATGTGCTTTAAAGGAATTGAATCTGTAAGACGCAATTCGCAAGATAATGTGAAGTTTTTTAGAAAGACATCTCGAAACAATGAAACTTACTTTAATCTGAAGGCTTTCAACGGAAAAATTATTGGAGTAAGTAAAATGTTTAAAGATAGATTTTCTCGAGATAAAGGAATTGAAGCATTAAAAAAGAAAGCGCCAAACGCTTCAATCGAAGATCGATCAAAACAATCTTTCAAATTAATTTGTACTTCATCATACAATATGGCGGGCTAGAAAGCAATGCTGTAAAGTCAAACAAATATTTATTTGTTCTAATATTTATCCTTCAATTTATGGAGGTCTTCACTAAAAAATACGATTTTTAAATTCTGCTTTTAACGATTAAACAGCAGTATATGGTAATGGACTTTTTTAAGAAATCTAGTTTCTTAAGAGTGTTTGTTTATAACATTGTAATTATCAATTACTACTTGTTTTTGCGTGTTTTTTCTGTAGAAAAAGTTCTACAAGGCAAGGTTAAGGGTTCTACAATTTTTTGATTTTTAGTCTTTTACATTTGCCCCCAGATAGATGTAAGATCAGTTTATTTTTTAGAGGTTCCCCAAATCTTAAAAAACAACCTATTTATGATCAGTGAAATGAGAATTAGCAGTGTTCAATTTTTTCATTTGAATTAGTTCTTATTAAGGTTAATCGTTTTTAAAAGATTTTTTATGAAAAATTATTACTTTTTATTCCTTTTAGGATTGAGTTTTTGGAGTCATGCACAAGTAGGTATTGGAACTTCACTTCCTAACGCTTCAACACAGCTTGATGTTTCGGCAACAAATAAAGGTATACTTATACCTAGAGTTTCATTAACCAGCACACAAGACAAAACGACTATTGCAGGAGGTAATGTTAACAGTCTTTTGGTTTTTAATACGCAGACAATCAGTGACATTGTTCCAGGCTACTATTATTGGTATACAGATAAATGGTACCGTATGGGAAGTGCTGATACGGAGACTATTACAACTTTGGTAGACAATAAAAACGGTACCATTACCTATACAAATGAAAAAGGCCTGCCAGTTACAATAAACTTGGCATCAGGTCCTCAAGGAATTCCTGGAACCAACGGTAAAAATGGTGTTGATGGAAAATCTGCCTATGAAATTTGGAAAGAAATAACTAAAAATAATACAGCAACAATTACAGATTATTTGGCGGCTGTAAAAGGAGATACTGGTGCAGCAGGAACTAACGGAAAAGGAATTACAACTACAGTTGATAATGGAAACGGAACGTTTACAATTACGTATACTGATGGATCAACTTTTACCACCTCTAACTTAACAGGAGTACAAGGAGCTGCCGGAACAAATGGTGTTGATGGAAAATCTGCCTTCGAAATTTGGAAGGAAACGACCAATAATACAACAGCAACTATTACCGATTATTTAGCGGCCATAAAAGGAGATACAGGAGCGCAAGGACCTCAAGGCACACAGGAAAAGGAATTACAACTACAGTTGATAATGGAAACGGAACGTTTACAATTACGTATACTGACGGTTCAACTTTTACCACTTCTAACTTGACAGGTGCACAAGGTATTGCAGGAACTAATGGTGTTGATGGAAAATCAGCTTTCGAAATTTGGAAGGAAACAACCAATAATACAACAGCAACTATTACCGATTATTTAGCAGCTATAAAAGGAGATACAGGAGCGCAAGGTCCACAAGGAACAGCAGGAAAAGGAATTACAACTACAGTTGATAACGGAAACGGAACGTTTACAATTACGTATACTGATGGATCAACTTTTACCACTTCTAACTTGATAGGAGCGCAGGGAATTGCTGGAACAAATGGTATTGATGGAAAATCAGCTTTTGAAATTTGGAAGGAAACGACTAATAATACTACAGCAACTATTACAGATTACTTAGCGGCCATAAAAGGAGATACAGGAGCGCAAGGTCCTCAAGGAACAGCAGGAAAAGGAATCACAACTACAGTTGATAACGGAAACGGAACGTTTACAATTACTTATACTGACGGCACAACTTTTACCACTTCAAACTTAACAGGACCAAAAGGAGAAACTGGAGCACAAGGAGCAGCAGGAAGTAATGGAAAAGGAATTACAACTACAGTTGATAATGGAAACGGAACTTTTACAATTACTTATACTGATGGTACAACTTTTACCACTTCTAATTTAACAGGACCAAAAGGAGAAACTGGAGCACAAGGAG